>NZ_JBHTZF010000008.1:0-457868 GCF_042790435.1 Streptomyces sp. NPDC056738 | reverse complement strand
CACCACCGCGCCCCGCCGGACCGTGTGCTAACGGGTCCGGCGGGGCGCGGTGGTGTCCGCGGGGCGGGGGACTGGTCGTGTCCCCGGCGGCGGGTCAGATGTCGCGGAAGATCTCGATCTGGGCGCCGATCGAGTTCAGGCGCTCGGCGAGGTCCTCGTAACCGCGGTTGATGACGTACACGTTCCGCAGCACCGAGGTGCCGTCGGCCGCCATCATCGCGAGCAGCACGACCACGGCGGGCCGCAGCGCGGGCGGGCACATCATCTCGGCGGCGCGCCAGCGGGTCGGGCCCTCGACGAGCACGCGGTGCGGGTCGAGCAGTTGGAGCCGGCCGCCGAGGCGGTTCAGGTCCGTCAGGTAGATCGCCCGGTTGTCGTAGACCCAGTCGTGGATCAGCGTCTGGCCCTGCGCGGTGGCCGCGATGGCCGCGAAGAACGGGACGTTGTCGATGTTCAGGCCCGGGAACGGCATCGGGTGGATCTTGTCGATGGGCGCCTCCAGCTTGGAGGGCCGCACCGTGAGGTCGATCAGCCGCGTACGGCCGTTGTCCGCGAAGTACTCGGGCGTGCGGTCGTGGTCGAGGCCCATCTCCTCCAGGACCGCGAGCTCGATCTCCAGGAACTCGATCGGCACCCGGCGGACCGTCAGCTCCGACTCGGTGACCACGGCGGCGGCGAGCAGGCTCATCGCCTCGACCGGGTCCTCGGAGGGCGAGTAGTCCACGTCGACGTCGATGTTCGGCACGCCGTGCACGGTGAGCGTCGTGGTGCCGATGCCCTCCACCCGTACGCCCAGGGCCTCCAGGAAGAAGCACAGGTCCTGGACCATGTAGTTGGAGGAGGCGTTGCGGATGACCGTGACGCCGTCGTGGCGGGCGGCGGCGAGCAGGGCGTTCTCGGTGACCGTGTCCCCGCGCTCGGTCAGCACGATCGGCCGTCCGGGGGTGACGGACCGGTCGACACGGGCGTGGTAGAGGCCTTCGGTCGCGGCGATGTCGAGGCCGAACCGGCGCAGCGCGATCATGTGCGGCTCGATGGTGCGGGTGCCGAGGTCGCAGCCGCCCGCGTAGGGCAGCTTGAAGGCCTCCAGGCGGTGCAGCAGCGGGCCGAGGAACATGATGATGGACCGCGTGCGGATGGCGGCCTCGTGGTCGATGGACTCCATGTCCAGCGCGCTGGGCGGCACGATCTCGAGGTCGACGCCGTCGTTGATCCAGCGGGTGCGGACGCCGATCGAGTTGAGGACCTCCAGCAGGCGGTAGACCTCTTCGATCCGGGCCACCCGGCGCAGCACCGTGCGCCCCTTGTTCAGGAGCGTCGCGCACAGCAGGGCGACACAGGCGTTCTTGCTGGTCTTGACGTCGATCGAGCCGGACAGACGACGCCCGCCGACGACGCGCAGATGCATCGGACCCGCATATCCGAGCGAGACGATCTCGCTGTCGAGCGCCTCACCGATACGGGCGATCATCTCAAGGCTGATGTTCTGGTTGCCGCGCTCGATGCGATTGACGGCGCTCTGACTGGTGCCGAGCGCCTCGGCGAGCTGCGACTGTGTCCAGCCCCGGTGTTGCCGGGCGTCACGGATGAGCTTGCCGATACGTACGAGGTAGTCGTCTGCCATGGCGCGACCGTATATCGGATGTGAGATAAACAAAAGTGGAGCGCCGCCTTCCGAGTGATGGGGGTCACCAGGCGGTGTTCGAGGGGCAGTTCGGGTGCCGCGCGCCGGCGCGGCGACGGGGCTCGCGGGGTGCCTGCGGCTCCGCGAGCCCGTGTCGCCGTACGTGAATGCCGTGAAGAAGCGCTTCCGTGACGGTTCGTCGGGGTCAGACCCTTTGTCCCTCTTGGGTCACTTTGCCTTGCGCGTGGTCTTGCGCCACCCGAACGGCCCCGGCAGGTCCATCGACGTCGTCCTGCGTCCGGTGCTGCTGTGCGTGCGCTTCGGGCCGTTCTTTCCGCCCGAGGTGATGGACCACGACTTGCGGTTGATGTTGAGCCGCAGCCCGGGAAGGATCCGGAAGCTCTTGCGGAAGGTGAGCGGCATGGGTGCCCCCCTGTGTCGTCGTGCCGGGACTTTCCCGGCGGACACCGGGTACCCCGAAACGGCCCGGGTGTGCCTGTCCGTGCTTTCGGTGTGTCAACTTCCGGCGAGGGTCGGCGCCATGGCCGTCCGGGCGCGGGACCGGTCCGGAGGCGGCTCGTCGGCGGCGGGGGTGCGGATGCGTCCCCGCGGCCGGGTGATGCCGGATGATGCGGGCATTCCGCCCGCGCCGGGGCAAGGGGTGCGGCCCGGACATGCGGGCGTGCGGACATGACCTGCCCGCCCCCATGCACTAGAGTTATCTCGACATCGAGATATCTGCCGAGGCGTACCGCAGCAGCACGCCGCCATCGATCCGACGGTAAGGGTTACCTAACTTAGCCTTACCTTAGCGGATCGGCCATGGCGTCGTGGCGGCAGGATGCGGTGGGAACGCGCACATCAATGAAGGAGACTGTCGTGTCGGCGAACAGCTTCGACGCCCGCAGCACGCTGCAGGTGGGCGACGAGTCGTACGAGATCTTCCGGCTGGACAAGGTGGAAGGCTCGGCTCGCCTTCCGTACAGCCTGAAGGTGCTGCTGGAGAACCTGCTCCGCACGGAGGACGGCGCGAACATCACCGCCGATCACATCCGTGCGCTCGGCGGCTGGGACTCGCAGGCCCAGCCCAGCCAGGAGATCCAGTTCACGCCCGCCCGCGTGATCATGCAGGACTTCACGGGCGTGCCCTGTGTCGTCGACCTCGCCACCATGCGTGAGGCCGTCAAGGAGCTCGGCGGCGACCCGGCCAAGGTCAACCCGCTCTCCCCGGCCGAGCTGGTCATCGACCACTCCGTCATCGCCGACAAGTTCGGCACGAAGGACGCCTTCGGCCAGAACGTCGAGCTGGAGTACGGCCGCAACAAGGAGCGTTACCAGTTCCTGCGCTGGGGCCAGACCGCCTTCGACGACTTCAAGGTCGTCCCCCCGGGCACCGGCATCGTCCACCAGGTCAACATCGAGCACCTGGCCCGTACGGTCATGGTCCGTAACGGCCAGGCGTACCCCGACACCCTCGTCGGCACCGACTCGCACACCACCATGGTCAACGGCCTCGGTGTGCTCGGCTGGGGCGTCGGCGGCATCGAGGCCGAGGCCGCGATGCTCGGCCAGCCGGTCTCCATGCTCATCCCGCGCGTCGTCGGCTTCAAGCTGACCGGCGAGCTCACCCCGGGCACGACCGCCACCGACCTCGTGCTGACCATCACCGAGATGCTGCGCAAGCACGGTGTCGTCGGCAAGTTCGTCGAGTTCTACGGCGAGGGTGTGGCCGCCACGTCGCTGGCCAACCGCGCCACCATCGGCAACATGTCGCCGGAGTTCGGCTCCACCGCCGCGATCTTCCCGATCGACGGCGAGACCATCAAGTACCTCAAGCTCACCGGCCGCTCCGAGCAGCAGCTCGCGCTCGTCGAGACGTACGCCAAGGAGCAGGGCCTCTGGCTCGACCCGGCGGCCGAGCCCGACTTCTCCGAGAAGCTGGAGCTCGACCTCTCCACGGTCGTCCCCTCCATCGCCGGCCCGAAGCGCCCGCAGGACCGCATCGTCCTCGCGAACGCCGCCGAGCAGTTCAAGAGCGACGTGCGCAACTACGTCGCCGACGACGACGAGGCGGGCAAGGAGTCCTTCCCGGCCTCCGACTCCCCGGCGGCCGCCAACGGCGTCCCGTCCAACCCGGTCACGGTCACGGCCCCCGACGGCTCGACCTACGAGATCGACCACGGTGCGGTGACGGTCGCGGCCATCACCTCCTGCACCAACACCTCGAACCCGTACGTCATGGTCGCCGCCGCGCTCGTCGCGAAGAAGGCCGTGGAGAAGGGCCTGACCCGCAAGCCGTGGGTCAAGACCACCCTCGCCCCGGGCTCCAAGGTCGTCACCGACTACTTCGACAAGGCGGGGCTCACCCCCTACCTCGACAAGGTCGGCTTCAACCTGGTCGGCTACGGCTGCACCACCTGCATCGGCAACTCCGGCCCGCTGCCGGACGAGGTCTCCAAGGCCGTCAACGACCACGACCTCGCGGTCACCTCGGTCCTCTCCGGCAACCGGAACTTCGAGGGCCGTATCAACCCCGACGTCAAGATGAACTACCTGGCCTCCCCGCCGCTGGTCGTCGCCTACGCCCTCGCGGGCTCCATGAAGGTGGACATCACCCGCGACGCGCTCGGCACCGACACCGAGGGCAAGCCGGTCTACCTGGCCGACATCTGGCCCTCCGAGGCCGAGGTCAACGACGTCGTGGCGAACGCCATCGGCGAGGACATGTTCAGCAAGTCCTACCAGGACGTCTTCGCGGGCGACGCCCAGTGGCAGGCGCTGCCGATCCCCGAGGGCAACACCTTCGAGTGGGACCCGCAGTCGACCTACGTGCGCAAGCCCCCTTACTTCGAGGGCATGACGATGGAGACCACCCCGGTCTCGGACATCGCCGGCGCGCGCGTCCTCGCCAAGCTGGGCGACTCGGTCACCACCGACCACATCTCCCCGGCCGGTGCGATCAAGGCCGACACCCCCGGAGGCAAGTACCTCACGGAGCACGGTGTCGAGCGCCGTGACTTCAACAGCTACGGCTCGCGCCGCGGCAACCACGAGGTCATGATCCGCGGTACGTTCGCCAACATCCGCCTGCGCAACCAGATCGCGCCGGGCACCGAGGGCGGCTACACCCGCGACTTCACGCAGGACGGCGCCCCCGTCTCCTTCATCTACGACGCCTCGCGCAACTACATCGCGCAGGGCATCCCGCTGGTCATCCTGGCCGGCAAGGAGTACGGCTCCGGCTCGTCCCGCGACTGGGCCGCCAAGGGCACCGCGCTCCTCGGCGTCAAGGCCGTCATCGCCGAGTCGTACGAGCGCATCCACCGCTCGAACCTCATCGGCATGGGCGTCCTGCCGCTCCAGTTCCCGGAGGGCGCCACGGCCGAGTCCCTCGGCCTGACCGGCGAGGAGACCTTCTCCTTCACCGGTGTCGAGGAGCTCAACAACGGCACCACCCCGCGCACGGTGAAGGTCTCCACCGACACCGGCGTCGAGTTCGACGCGGTCGTCCGCATCGACACCCCCGGCGAGGCGGACTACTACCGCAACGGCGGCATCATGCAGTACGTGCTCCGCAACCTGATCCGCAACTGACCACTCAGGTGACGCAGTTGTAGGCAGCTCCGCAGGAGTTCGAGGGCCGCATCCCCGGTTGACGGGGGTGCGGCCCTTCGCCGTGCCCCCGACGCGCCGCAAGGCGTCGGCGCCCGCCGCCCGCCCCCGCCCCCGTGAAGGCGGCGCGCCGGGCGTTTACAGGGGATCCCGGGTGCGTTACGTTCCGCATGAGGTGGGAGCGCTCCCATAAGCGGACCGGAACCCGCCCCGGAGCCGCTCCCGCCTCGCCCCGATCCCGCACACCCCACGAAGGGATTGTCATGCACCTATCAGATCTCAGGCGAGCGGCGGGGGTGGCGCGACCGCCGCTGCCCCGATTACGGCTCCCCGGCCGCCGCCCGTCCCCCTTCCTCGTCCTTCTCGCCCTGCTGGCCGTGCTCCCCGCCCTCGCCCTGATCGTCACGACCGGCACCCGGGCCGAGGCGCACGGCACCCCCATGAAGCCCGGCAGCCGCACCTTCCTGTGCTGGCAGGACGGCCTGACCGACACCGGCGAGATCAAACCGGTGAACCCGGCCTGCAAGGCGGCCCAACAGGTCGGCGGGACCACGCCGTTCTACAACTGGTTCTCGGTCCTGCGCTCGGACGGCGCGGGGCGAACCCGCGGCTTCGTCCCCGACGGCTCGCTGTGCAGCGGCGGCAACGCCAACTTCTCGGGCTTCGACCTGCCCCGCTCCGACTGGCCGTTGACCCATCTCACCGCGGGCGCGACCGTCGACTTCGCGTACAACGCCTGGGCGGCGCACCCCGGTTGGTTCTACGTCTACATCACCAAGGACGGCTTCGACCCGACCAGGACGCTCACCTGGGACGCGATGGAGGACCAGCCGTTCCTCAGCGTCGACCACCCCCCGCTCAACGGCACCCCGGGCACGGTCGAGGCCAACTACTCCTGGAGCGGCAGGCTGCCGGCGGGCAAGAGCGGCCGCCACCTCATCTACATGGTCTGGCAGCGCTCGGACAGCGCCGAGACCTTCTACTCCTGCTCCGACGTCGTCTTCGACGGCGGCAACGGCGAGGTCACCGGCATCCACGACCCGGGCAACCCGACCGAGCCCCCGCCCGGCACCTGCTCGGCGACGCGGCGCACGACCAACTCCTGGCCGAGCGGCTACCAGTCCGAGGTGACGGTGACCAACACCGGTACGGTCCCGATGCTCGGCTGGATGGTCGACTGGACGCTCCCGGGCGGGCAGTCGGTCGCCAGTCTGTGGAACGGCAACGCGACCTACGGCGGGCAGGACGTGATGGTGCACAACGCCGACTGGAACGGCTCGCTGAGTCCGGGCGGCAGTGCCACGTTCGGGTACGTCGTCACAGGCGCGGGTGCTGATCCGTCGACGGCCCTTCCCTGCCGGGTCGGCTGAACGAGCGACACTCGGGGCGGACCGGGTGGGTGGGTTCGGACCCACCCGGTCCGCGAGCCCGGACGCGGCGGGGGAGGCCCTGCCCGGGATGGTGCGGCTTGTGGCGACCGATGTGCGCGACAACGTTGTCGAACGGTCTGCTCCCGACTCTATCGCCTCAACGGACAACGATGTCAAGAACGTTGACGGACAGCCTCGGCCCATCGGCGCCGATCGGGGGGTGCGGCTCCATCGGAGTGTGCGGCGGGCGCGGCTCCGACGGCGCGGGCGGTCTTCCGTGGTACCCGTGGCGCACGTTACTGTCCCTGCGGCTTGTGCGACCTGTGGTGCGCGACCCGTCCGAAGGAGGAGGGGCCGCGTCATGCGTTTCCGTCCGTCATCGTTACTGCTGGCCGTCGCCCTGACGGTCGCCGGCGCCACCCCGGCGCTCGCCGCGCCGTCGTCGGCGCCGCCGGAACTCGTCCAGGACCCCACGGCGTACGTCGACCCGTTGATCGGCACCAGGAACGGCGGCAACGTCTTCCCCGGCGCCGTCACGCCCTTCGGCATGCTCTCCTGGAGCCCGGAGAACACCCGCGGGGACGCCACCCGCACGGCCGCGCCCGGCGGCTACCAGTACGACGCCACGCGCGTCCGGGGCTTCAGCCTCACTCACATGTCCGGAACGGGATGCGCGGGCGGCAGCGGCGACATCCCGTTCTTCCCGTACGCGGGCGAGGTCACCTCGTCCCCGGCGACCGACACCAAGGACGCCGTCTACGCGGCGGGGTTCGCGCACTCCGACGAACGGGCCGAACCCGGCCACTACAAGGTGGGGCTCGCCTCCGGGGTGACCGCCGACCTCACGGCGACCGCGCGCACCGGCTCGGGCCAGTTCACCTACCCCGCCGACAAGCCCGCCTCGATGCTGATCCGCACCGCCAACTCCGAGGTCGGGTCGACGGATTCGACCGTGCGGATCGACCCGGCGACCAGGACCGTCTCGGGCTCCGTCACCTCCGGCAACTTCTGCGGCTACCTCGACCCCGAGGGCCGGCGCTCGTACTACACCCTGTACTTCACCGCCCGCTTCGACCGCGCCTTCAAGACCACCGGCACCTGGCAGGACGACCGGCTGAGTCCGGGGGCCACCGAGGCGAGCGGCGGCACCGGGGGCTTCACGCAGGGCGGCCGGCCCGTCGCGGGCAAGGGAGCAGGCGGCTACGTGGAGTTCGAGCCGGGCGCCGACCCGGTGAACGTCAAGGTCGGCATCTCCTACGTCAGTCAGGACGGCGCCACCGCCAACCTGGACGACGAGAACCCGCCGTCCCGCTCCTTCGCCTCCGTCCGGCGGGCCGCCCACCGCGCCTGGCGCGAGCGGCTCGGCGCGATCGGCGTCGGCGGCGGCACCGACGGCGACCGCACCACCTTCTACACCGCGCTCTACCACGCGCTGCTGCACCCGAACGTCATCAGTGACGCCGACCGCAGATACCGGGGCCCCGACGACAAGGTGCACAAGGTCGGCAGGGGCCACGAGGCGCAGTACGGCACCTTCTCCGGCTGGGACGTCTACCGCTCCCAGGTCCAGCTCCTGACCCTGCTCGACCCGGACACCGGCTCCGACATCGCGCAGTCGCTCCTCGAACTCGCCCGGCAGAACGGGGGAGTCTGGGACCGCTGGCTGCATGGCGCGAGCGGCACGCACGTCATGAACGGCGACCCGTCGGCGCCCGCCCTCGCGGGCATCCGTGCCTTCGGCGGCACGGACTTCGACCTGCGCGGGGCGCTGGGCTCCCTGGTGAAGGCGGCGACGGTGCCGACCGAGCAGGACCGCTCGCCGGCGGGCAAACCGGTGCTCTCGGTGGGCCAGCGCCCCTCGCTGGACCAGTACCTCGAACACCACTACATGCCGTCCGTGTCCAACGCCTGGGGCGGCGCGGCCGAGACGCTGGAGATGTCCGGCGCGGACTTCGCGATCTCCCAACTGGCCAAGGCGGCCGGGGAGAAGCAGACCGCCGCCGAGTTCGCCGAGCGTGCGCAGTGGTGGCAGAACAACTTCAACATCGCGGCCGACCCCGGCGGCGGCTACGTGGCCAACCGGAAGGCCGACGGGAGCTGGGTCACCGGCTTCACCCCGGCGACCGGCAACGGTTTCGTCGAGGGGACCGCGGCCCAGTACACCTGGATGGTGCAGCACGACCCGGCGGGGCTCTTCGCCGCCATGGGAGGGCGCGACAAGGCCCTCGACCGCCTCGACACGTTCTTCCACGACGAGGACGGGAGCTGGGCGTTCAGCGGCAGCGGCGGTGACAAGTCCGAGCTGGACAACGAACCGTCGGTCAACGTGCCCTACCTGTACGACTACGCGGGCGCGCCCTACAAGACGCAGGAGACCGTCCGCGCGGCGATGGCCCGGCTGTGGTCGACGAAGCCCGAGGGCATCCCCGGCAACGACGACCTCGGCGAGATGTCGTCCTGGTACGTCTTCTCCGCGCTCGGCATGTACCCGCAGGTGCCCTCCCGCGCCGAACTGACACTGGCCTCACCGCTGTTCCCGAGGATCGAGATCGAGCGTCCGGGCGGCGCCGACATCGAGATCCGGGCCCGGGGCGCGGCCGCGGACAGCCCCTACGTCCAGTCGCTGCGGGTCGACGGCCGCGGCAGCGAACGGCCCTGGCTGCCGGCCTCCTTCGTCCGTGAGGGCGGCACCTTGGACTACACGCTGTCGGCGACACCGGACAAGAGCTGGGGGAGCGCCGAGTCGGCCGCGCCGCCCTCCTTCCGCACGGGTGAGCAGCCGTACCAGATCGGTGTGGGCCCGACGGCGGCGACGCTCGCGCCCGGCGGCAGCACCGCGCTCGACATCCGCGCCCTCGCGCTCGGCGGCGGCGCCGGTCCCGAGGTCCGTTTCCGGGTCGAGGTGCCCGCGGGGGTGACGGCGAACCCCGCCGAGGGCACGGTGACCGACGGCGCCCGGCGGATCGCCCTCACCGCGGCGGACGACGCCGAACAGGGCTTCTACGACGTCAAGGTGACGGTGACCTCGGGCGACACGTCGTACGCGCAGCCGGTGGCGCTGACGGTCGCGGCCCCGGGGACCCTCCTCGCGGCCTACGACAACACCGGTGTCTCGGACGACACCGGGGACCACTCCGAGGCTGACTACGACGGCGGCGGCTGGAGTTACTCCCGTCAGGCCCTCGCCGACGCGGGCCTGACCCCCGGCGGCCGGGGAACGGTGGACGGGCTCGCCTTCACCTGGCCGAAGTCTCCCTCCGGCCGCCCCGACAACGCCTCGGGCTCCTCACAGACCGTCGAACTGAGCGAGCCGGCCGGCCGGCTGTCCTTCATCGGCAGTGCCGTGAACGGCAACCAGAAGGCCACGGCGACGGTCACCTACACCGACGGCGGCACCGACTCCGTGGACCTGTCCTTCACCGACTGGACCGTCGGCGGCGGGGGCGGCACCGTCCAGTACGGCAACCTGACCGTCGCGAGGGCGGCGTACCGCAATGTCGCCGGTGCCGACAAGGATCCGGTGGCCACCTACGTCTTCGCCACCAAGCCGTTCGCGGCGCCGGAGGGAAGGACGATCAAGAGCATCAGGCTCCCGGACAACGCCGATCTGCACGTCTTCACCCTCGCGGTGGGCTGACACGCACACGGACGCCCGTGCACGAACGCGGGGCGGGCCCGGAGTCTCCTCCGGGCCCGCCCCCTTTTCCGTCGGCTGTGGCTCAGGCCAGCAGTTCCACCTCCGCGAGGGTCGACTCGCCGTCGAGGACGAGACGGTAGTGGGCGTAGGAGCCGGGCGTGGCGACCGTGAACGCCCGGGTCTGCCTGTCCCAGGGGAAGGATTCACCGGAACGCTTGTCGAGGTCCGTCCACGTGGTCCCGTCCGAGGAACCCTGGAGGGTCCACCCGGTCGGCGCCTTGGTGTGGTCCGCGGAGGTCAGCGTGTACTGGACTCCCTTGGTCTCGGCGCCGGTCGGCAGATCCACGGAGGTGACACGGGCGTCCGTGGCCGAGGTGTTGTCGAAGAGGGCGCCGTCCCCCTTCAGGGCGTCCGCGCGCGGGGAGGGCACCTTGTCGTCCTCGGTGACCGACACCGGTGCCGCGTTCTTTCCGGTGCCCCACGAGGACGGCTCGGAGCCCATCTCGAAGTCCAGCACGCCGCCCTTGGCGATCAGCGACTGGGGCAGCGAGGTCGAGTTCCACGCCTTGCCGTTGAACCGGACGCCCTGCACGTACACGTTCTTCGTGCTGTTGCGCGGGGCCCTGACGACCAGGTCGTGGCCGTTCTCCAGGTGGACGGTCGCCTTGGTGAACAGCGGTGAGCCGATGGCGTATTCGCCGCTGCCCATCACCAGCGGGTAGAAGCCGAGCGAGGAGAAGAGGTACCAGGCCGACTGCTCGCCGTTGTCCTCGTCCCCGTGGTAGCCCTGGCCGATCTCGCTGCCGGTGTAGAGGCGGGAGAGGACCTCGCGGATGTTCTTCTGGGCCTTCCAGGGCTGCCCGGCCGCGTCGTACATGTAGTTGACGTGATGGGCCACCTGGTTGGAGTGGCCGTACTGGCCCATCCGTACGTCCCGGGCCTCGGTCATCTCGTGGATGACACCGCCGTAGGAGCCCACGGTCTCCGGCGAGGCCGTCTCCGGGGTCGAGAAGTACGTGTCGAGCTTCTCCGCGAGCGCGCCGCGGCCTCCGTAGAGGTTGGCGAGACCGCGTGAGTCCTGCGGCGCGGTGAACGCGTAACCCCAGCCATCGGTCTCCGTGTAGTCGTAACCCCACACGCGCGGGTCGTACTTCGCGGAGTCGACCCGCCAGTCGCCCTTGGCGTCGCGGCCCTGGAAGAAGCCGGCCTTGGAGTCGAAGAGGTTCACGTAGTCCTGGGAGCGGTTGAGGAAGTAGTCCGACTCCTCCTTGTAGCGCTTCTCGCCGGTCTTCCTGTAGAGCGCCTTGCCCATCTGGGCGATGCCGTAGTCGTTGACGTAGCCCTCCATGGCCCAGGACAGGCCCTCGCCCGTGGAGGTGCTCGTGTAGCCGAGGAAGGGTGAGGTGGTCATGCCCTTGCGGCCCACGCCGGAGGTCGGCGGGACGACCGTCGCGTTCTTCAGGGCCGCCTCGTACGCCGACTTGGCGTCGAAGTCGACTCCCTTGACGTACGCGTCCGCGAACGCCACGTCCGAGGAGGTGCCGGTCATCAGGTCCGCGTACCCGGGCGAGGACCAGCGCGAGGTCCAGCCGCCGTCCTTGTACTGCTGCACGAACCCGTCGACCATCTCACCGGCCTGACCGGGCGTCAGGAAGGAGTAGGCGGGCCAGGTCGTCCGGTAGGTGTCCCAGAAGCCGTTGTTGACGTACACCTTGCCGTCGACGATCTTCGCCCCGGTGTGGGTCGGGGTGTCCGGACCCGGCATCGCGGAGAACGGCGAGGCGTACTGGTACGTCGAACCCACCTTCTCGAAGCCGGAGTTCGGGTACAGGTACAGCCGGTACATGCTGGAGTACAGCGTCGTGAGCTGGTCCGGGGTGGCCCCCTGCACCTCGACCTTGCCCAGGATCCTGTCCCACTGCTTGCGTGCCCCCTTCTTGACCGCGTCGAAGGACGTGCCGTCCGGGATCTCCTGGCTCAGGTTGTCCTTGGCCTGATCGATGCTGATGAGCGAGGTGGCCAGGCGCAGGGTGACGGTGTGGTCGGAGCCGGGCCGGAACTTGAGATAGCCCTTGACGCCGCTGGAGGAGCCCTCGGTCACGGGCGCGTCGAAGGTCCCGTAGACGAAGAGCCGGGTGGCGCCGGTCGACAGCCCGGACTTGACGTCCGAGTAGCCGGTGACGACGCCCGCCGAGGTGTCCAGCGTCAGGCCCGCCTGCTCGGTGACGTTGTCGAAGATCACGCTCGCGTCGTCGCCCGGATAGGTGAAGCGCAGGGCCGCGGCGTGATCGGTCGGGGCCATCTCCGCCTTGAGACCGTTCTCGAACGTGACGCCGTAGTAGTACGGCCGCGCGGTCTCGTTCTCGTGCCTGAAGGCCAGTTCGCGTGCCGTGCGGCCGGTGTCCGGGGTGCCGGAGGCGGCCGACGGCATCACCTGGAAGGTCTGCCGGTCGCCCATCCACGGGCTCGGCTCGTGGCTCGCGCTGAACGCCTGGATGGTGGGCAGGTTGTCCGCGTTGTTTGCACGAGCGTAGTCGTACAGCCAGCTCAGCGAGCCCGCGTTGGTCACCGGCGTCCAGAAGTTGAAGCCGTGCGGCACGGCCGTCGCCGGGAAGTTGTTGCCGCGCGAGAAACCGCCGCTGGAGTTGGTGCCGCGGGTGGTGAGGGCGTAGTCGGCCAGGTGCGCGGCCGGCTTCTGCGGAGCGGCCGTCCTGAGCGAGACGTCGTCCAGCCAGCCGCGGAACTTCGCGGGACCCTTGGGCGAGTCGTACGCGAGCAGGATCCGGTCGACCGTCTTCCCGGCCGCGACGGAACCGATCCGCGAGGTGACGTTGTTCCACTGGTTGACGTAGAGCACCTTGGCGGCACCCTGGCCCTGCGGTGTCAGCGCGAATCCGTGCTGGTCCACGGCGTCGAGACCGCTCAGCGAGGTGCCGTCGGTGAACACCAGGTCCACGGCCACGTTCGTGGCGTCGTAGTCCCGGTCGCCGTCCGCCATCGAGGGGAAGATCCGGTACGACAGCCGGGTGTCGCGCCCGACGGCGACGTTCACGTCGAACACCTTGTTGTACGAGTACGCCCGGCCGTCACCCTTGTGCGTGCCGGCGTAGCGCAGGGCCCGTTTGCCGGTGAAGCCCGCGCCCGACTTCGCGGTCGGCGAGCCGCTCGGCCCCCGGTCCACAAGCGAGAGCATGTCCTTGGGCGTCGGGTCGTCGCCGCCGCCCGTCGAGAACTGGACGTCGGCGATCTGCAGGATGTCGCCGCCGTTGTTCTTCGTCACGTCGAGCCGGAAGTGCTGGTACTCGACGGGACTTGAGACGTCGTACGACTTCGTCTGGAACCGCTCGCCGAAGGATTCGCCGGAGCGGGTGTCGAGCGTCTTCCAGTCCTTGCCGTCGGTGGAGCCCTGGAGGGTCCAGTCGCGCGGGTCGCGTTCGTCGTGGTCGTTCGCGGACGTGAGCGCGTACGTGACCGCCTTGACCGGCGCGTCGAGGTCGAACTCCGCCCAGCCGGTGGGCTCGAAGGTCAGCCACTTGCTGCTCGGTTCGCCGTCGACGAGGTTCTCCTTGACCTCGCCCGCGCCGGTGTTCTCGCCGCTGGCCCGCACGTCGGTGACGTGGTCGGTGACATTGCCGGGGATGCCGGTGCTGTAGCCGCCGTCGACACCGGAGGACCGCTTCGTCCCGTCGGGGGCGGTGTCCACCGTGTTGAGCCAGTCCGGGGCCGGATCGTCCGATTCGAACGACGAGCTGAACTCCCGGTCGGGCTTGGCCGCTTGGGCGGGCAGGGCGACCGCGACGCCCTGGGAGGCCGCTAACAGGGAGAGAGCCGCCACCCCCAGTGCCGCCGGGGATCGCCGGCCGGTCCGCCGCGTGGAACCCTGTCTGTACCGAGCTCTGTGCTGCATGGGCGAGCACCCTCCCTGCACGTGGACAACGTTGTCAATTTCGATGCGCAAGGACCATTTGGGCGTCAAGTTGACAGTGATGTCAAGGGTGTTGGGTGTGGCATCCGGGGTGAATACCGTGTGACGAACCGTGCATTGAGTTCATTGCGGGACGCCGGCGTGGTGTGGATCTTCGCCGGGGTGGTCCGGGGCTGCCCCATATTTCCGTGAGGTCTCAACTCGGAAAAGACCGACGGCCAAACCTGCATTCGATCTTGCTCCCCTGGCGGGAAGTGGACTATACCTGTCGCGTCCGGCCAGTCGATCGACTGGCGCTGGACAGGCAGGACCCAGGGGGGAATTTCGCGGGACAGCGGAGCGTGGTCCATACACGTAAAGCCTGTTCGTCCCGGTCGATCCCCTACGCACGACCCCAGCTTGAACTGACCGCGGTGCCGGGGAGGATCCGGTTCACCGCCTGAGTCCTGGAGAAGGCGAGGACTTGAGCATGGGATCCACTTCCGCCGAGAACAGCAGCCCCGAGGGTGTCGGCCGCCGTGACCTCATCAAGAGGTCGGCCGCACTCGGTCTGATCACCGTCCCGACGATGAGCTTCCTGTCCGCGTGTGCGAGCGGCGGGGGCGACGACAAGCCGGCCGACAAGGGCACCGGCAAGACCAGCAAGGACAACCCCTTCGGTGTGAAGAAGGGCAACGGCAAGCTCGACGTCGTCGTCTTCAAGGGCGGCTACGGCGACGACTACGCCAAGGCGTGGGAAGCCGCGTTCGACAAGAAGTGGGGCAGCAAGAGCGCCCACACCGGTACGCAGGAGATCACCGGCAAGCTCCAGCCGCGCTTCAACGGCGGCAACCCGCCGGACATCGTCGACGACTCGGGCGCCCAGCAGATCAAGCTGGACGTGCTCTACAAGAACGGCCAGCTCCTCGACCTGGCCGCCGTCCTCGACGCCCCCTCCATCGACGACCCGTCGAAGAAGGTCCGCGACACGCTGATCCCCGGCACGCTCGACCCGGGCCTGCAGGGCGGCAAGGTCGTGGCCCTCAACTACATCTACACGGTGTGGGGGCTGTGGTACTCCGGCAAGCTCTTCAAGGAGAAGGGCTGGGAGGTGCCCAAGACCTGGGACGACTTCCTCGCCATCTGCAAGGACGCCAAGTCGCAGGGCATCGGCGGCCTCGCCCACCAGGGCAAGTACCCGTACTACATCAACGTCGCCATCATGGACCTGATCGCCAAGCAGGGCGGTCTGGACGCCATGAAGGCGATCGACAACCTCGACCCCAAGGCGTTCGTCGGGTCCGACGCCGCGAAGGCGGCCATCGAGGCCATCTACGAGGTCGTGGAAAAGGGCTACTTGATGGCCGGCACCAACGGCCTGACCCACACCGAGTCGCAGACACGGTGGAACCAGTACAAGGCCGCGTTCATCACCTGTGGCTCCTGGCTGGAGAACGAGCAGCTCAAGCAGACCCCGGCCGACTTCGACATGAAGTTCATGCCGATGCCCAGCCTGCCGGGCGACAAGCTGCCGTTCGAGGCGATCCGGGCCGGCTCGGGCGAGCCGTTCATCATCCCCGCGAAGGCCGCGAACCTGCCCGAGGCACAGGAGTTCATGCGCTCCATGCTCTCCAAGGAGTGGTCGACGCTCTTCGCCCAGAAGGCCAACTCGCTCACCATCCTCAAGGACGGTGTGTCGGACGGCGTGCAGCTCAGGCCCGGTACGCAGTCCACGGTCGAGGCCTCCAAGGCGGCCGGCGACAACTCCTTCAACTACCTGTACCCCAACTGGTACAGCGAGATGGACGTGGCGATCCAGAACGCGTCCAACGAGCTGATGTCCAAGCGCATCCAGCCGAAGGAATGGCTGAAGAAGGCCCAGGCCGCGGTCGACAAGGCGGCCAAGGACCCGGCGTCCAAGAAGAACCACCGCGACTGATCACGTAAACCCGGAACACCAGGGGCAGGATGCCATGCGAAAAGGGCAGAACCGGTTCGTCGCGGGGTTTCTCCTCGCACCTTTGGCGCTGTATCTGATCTTCGTGATCTGGCCTTACCTACAGACCATCGGTTACTCCTTCACCGACTGGAAGGGTCAGTCGCAGACGTTCAGTTTCGTCGGCCTGGACAATTACAAGGCGTTGTTCCAGGACGACGTATTCCTCCAAGCGATCTGGCACAACATCCTGTTCCTGGTGTTCATCCCGGTGATCACCATCCTGCTCGCCCTCTTCTTCGCCTTCATGGTGAACGCGGGCGGGCGGGGTGGCGCCGGCGGCGTCCAGGGCGTCGCGGGCTCGCGCTTCTACAAGATCGTGTACTTCTTCCCGCAGGTCCTGTCGCTCGCGATCGTGGCGGTGCTCTTCGGAGCCCTCTACCGAAGTGACAGCGGCGGTCTGCTCAACGGCCTGCTGATCAAGCTCGGCCTGCTCGACGCCGACAGCCCCATCGAGTGGATGAACGAGCCCAACCTGGTGCTCTGGTGCCTGATGGCGGTCGTCGTCTGGCACGGCGTCGGCTTCTACCTGGTGCTGTTCTCGGCCGCCATGCAGTCCATCCCGAGGGACATCTACGAGGCGGCGCTGCTGGACGGCGCCAGCCGCAGCCACACCTTCTTCCGGGTCACCCTGCCCCTCCTGTGGGACACGGTGCAGACCGCCTGGGTCTATCTGGGCATCATCGCGATGGACATGTTCGTCCTGGTCTCGACCATGACCCAGGGCACCGGCTACGGCGGCGGGCCCGACCACCACAGCGAGGTCATGGCGAACGTCATGATGCGCAACTTCCTCTACTTCGGGAAGAGCGGCTACGCCTGCGCCATGGGTGTCGTCATGCTCCTTCTCACCCTGATCCTGTCCGTGGTCACGCTGCGCGCCACCCGCCGCGAGCGCATCGAGTTCTGAGCGGGAGACACGACTATGAGCGCACCCATCACGGAGCCGGCGAAGGTCGACGGCGCCGCAGTACCCCCGCAGCGAGGCGCCAGGAAGGCGCCGCCGCGGCCGGGCGACAAGCGCACCGAGGGCGTGGCCCTCAACGTCTTCTCGCACGGGTTCCTCGCCCTGTGGGCGATCCTGATCATCCTGCCGCTGCTGTGGCTGGTCCTGAGCTCCTTCAAGACCGACGCGCAGATCGGCGGTTCGGCCCTCGGCTGGCCCACGAACTGGCAGTTCGACGTCTTCAGCCGGGCCTGGAACAAGGGCATCGGCGACTACTTCGCCAACACCCTGATCGTCCTGGTGTTCTCGGTCCCGCTGACCATGCTGCTCGGCGCGATGGCGGCCTACGTCCTGGCCCGCTACGAGTTCCCCGGCAACCGGATCGTCTACTTCTTCTTCGTCGGCGGGGCCATGTTCCCCGTCTTCCTGGCCCTGGTGCCGCTGTTCTTCATGGTCAAGCGACTCGACATGCTGAACACCTACCAAGGCCTGGTCCTGGTGTACGTGGCCTACTCGCTGCCGTTCACCGTGTTCTTCATGCACGCCTTCTTCAGGACGCTGCCCACGGCGGTCTTCGAGGCGGCGGTGCTCGACGGCGCCTCGCACACCCGGGCGTTCTTCCAGGTCATGCTGCCCATGGCCAAGCCCGGACTGCTCAGCGTCGGCATCTTCAACGTGCTGGGCCAGTGGAACCAGTACATCCTGCCCTCGGTCCTGATGCAGCCGCAGAGCAGTTCCGATCCGGAACGCTACGTCCTGACCCAGGGCCTCATCCAGCTCCAGCAGCAGCAGGGCTACGCCACCGATCTGCCCGTCCTGTTCGCCGGCGTCACGATCGCCATGATCCCGATGCTGATCGTCTACCTCTCGTTCCAGCGTCAGGTCCAGGCAGGTCTCACTTCGGCGACGCTCAAGTAACGAATCACCCCTTCCGTCACCTGCGCCACCTCCGTCCCGGGGGTGGCGCAGGTGTGTCCGGGTGGGGCCGGGACACGAACGTGACTGGGCGACCCCGATTTCCGTCAAGGACTTGACTGCGGTAACCCGTTCAGCGGAGCTTGGAGTTCACAACTTGTAAGTGACCGGGGTCCCGTTGACGTGACCCAGATCACACGGGCGGCATCGGGGTCGCCCGGCTGAGGGCAGGAGTGGATGAGTCGATGGAGACTCCGGGGTCGCAGTCGTCGCTGCACCGAGCCAATCTGGAGCGCGTCGTGCGGGCCGTGCGGCTCGCCGGTTCGCTCACGCAGGCGGAGATCGCGAGGACGACGGGCCTTTCGGCCGCGACCGTTTCCAATATCGTCCGTGAACTCAAGGACGGCGGGACGGTCGAGGTCACACCCACTTCGGCGGGAGGGCGCCGGGCGCGCAGCGTGTCCCTGAGCGGGGACGCCGGGATCGTCATCGGCGTGGACTTCGGGCACACCCATTTGCGCGTCGCTGTCGGAAATCTGGCCCATCAGGTGCTGGCCGAGGAGTCCGAGCCGCTGGACGTGGACGCCTCCGCCGCCCAGGGCTTCGACCGGGCCGAGGAGCTGGTCAGCCGCCTGATTGCAGCAACGGGTGTGGACCGTTCCAAAATCGCGGGCGTGGGCCTCGGTGTACCGGGCCCCATCGACGTGGAGTCGGGCACCCTGGGGTCCACCTCGATCCTGCCCGGCTGGACCGGCGCGAGGCCCGCCGAGGAGCTGCGGGGGCGGCTCGGCGTGCCTGTCCACGTGGACAACGACGCCAATCTGGGCGCACTCGGCGAGATGGTCTGGGGCAGCGGTCGCGGGGTCCGGGACCTCGCGTACATCAAGGTCGCCAGTGGTGTCGGCGCGGGCCTGGTCATCGAGGGCAAGATCTACCGCGGTCCGGGTGGCACAGCGGGAGAAATCGGGCATATTACACTTGATGAATCCGGCCCCGTCTGCCGTTGCGGCAACCGCGGCTGTCTGGAGACCTTCGCGGCGGCGCGTTATGTGCTGCCGCTCCTCCAGTCCAGTCATGGTACCGATCTGACCATGGAGGGCGTGGTCAGGCTGGCGCGGGACGGAGATCCGGGCTGCCGTCGGGTGATCGCCGACGTCGGCCGCCACATCGGCAGTGGAGTCGCGAATCTCTGCAATTTGCTGAACCCGAGCCGGGTGGTCCTCGGCGGCGATCTCGCCGAGGCCGGCGAGCTCGTTCTCGGGCCCATAAGGGAGTCTGTCGGCCGCTACGCGATCCCCAGCGCCGCACGTCAACTCTCGGTGTTGCCAGGGGCACTTGGGGGCCGTGCGGAGGTGCTCGGAGCGCTCGCTCTCGCGCTCAGCGAGATGGGCGATTCGACCCTTTTGGATGGCTCTCTGTCGGCCGGTACCCCTGCCTTCACTTAGAGAACGCATGGCACCGTTGCCATCTCGTTAAGTATTTACTTCTTGACGTCGCACGTGTGGCCGAGTTGACTCCAGTCCACCTCGGCCGCAACGACGCGGCCTCGTCAGGGAGGTTTAGGAATGAACACGCAGATGCGTCGTGCCGCCGTTGCCGTTGCCGCTGGTGCAATGGCTGTCTCTCTCGCCGCCTGTGGCAGCGCGAAGGAGTCCGGTGGCGGGAGCGACAGCTCCGCCAGCTCCGCCAAGAAGGGCGACGCGATCAAGGTCGGTCTGCTCCTTCCGGAGAACCAGACGGCCCGCTACGAGAAGTTCGACAAGCCGCTGATCGAGAAGAAGGTCGCGGAGCTCACGAACAACAAGGGCACGGTCGTCTACGCGAACGCCAAGCAGGACGCGAGCACCCAGAACCAGCAGGTCGACACGATGATCACCAACAAGGTGGACGTGCTGATCGTTGACGCTGTGGACGCCGCCGCGATCAAGAGCTCGGTCCAGAAGGCCAAGGACGCCGGCATCCCGGTCGTGGCCTACGACCGCCTCGCGCAGGGCCCCATCTCGGCCTACACCTCGTTCGACAACAAGACGGTCGGCAAGACGCAGGGTGAGGCGCTCCTCACCGCGCTCGGCTCCAAGGCCAAGTCCGGCAAGATCGTCATGATGAACGGTTCGGTCACCGACCCGAACGCCGCTCAGTTCAAGGCCGGCGCCCACGAGGTGCTCGACGGCAAGGTGAACGTCGGCAAGGAGTACGACACCAAGGAGTGGAAGCCGGAGAACGCCAACGCCAACATGGAGGCGGCGATCTCGGCCCTCGGCAAGAAGAACATCATCGGTGTCTACTCCGCGAACGACGGCATGGCCGGCGGTATCATCACCGCGCTGAAGGCCGCCGGCATCAAGGTTCCGGTCACGGGCCAGGACGCCGAGCTCGCGGGTGTGCAGCGCATCCTCGCCGGTGAGCAGTTCATGAGCGTCTACAAGCCGTACGCCCCGGAGGCCGACGCGGCCGCCGAGCTGGCCGTCGCCCTCGCCCAGGGCAAGTCGCTCGACACCGTCGCCAAGGACAAGGTCGACAGCCCGACCGACAAGCAGATCCCGTCCCTGCTCGTCCCGGTCACCTCGCTGACCAAGGACAACATCAAGGACACCGTCGTCAAGGACGGCCTGTACACGGTCAACGACATCTGCACCCCGGCCTACGCCGCGGCCTGCAAGAAGGCCGGCCTGCAGTAAACAGCCGCGAGTCGTCCACGCGTACGGGAATTCGCCGCTGAATTCCCGTACGTGACTCGTTGATCCAAAGCTCCTCCGGTGCCCCGCATCCAACAGCCCCGCAAGCTAAGCGGGGCACCGGACGGAACCCCCACCGCAAACTTCTGCACAACCTCCCGCCGGGTCAGGCGGCGAAGGAGATGGTTCACGTGTCCGCTACGCCTGTTCTGGCGTTGCGCGGGGTCTCCAAGCGATTCGGTGCCGTCCAGGCGCTCACCGATGTAGAGCTTGAAGTCCACGCCGGTGAAGTGGTCGCCCTGGTGGGCGACAACGGCGCCGGAAAGTCCACGCTGGTCAAGACGATCGCCGGCGTGCACCCCATCGATGAGGGCTCCATCGAATGGGACGGCAAGGCCGTTCAGATCAACCGCCCGCACGACGCCCAGAACCTGGGCATCGCGACGGTCTACCAGGACCTCGCGCTCTGCGACAACATCGACGTCGTGGGGAACCTCTACCTGGGACGCGAGCTCAAGAAGCGCGGTGTCCTGGACGAGGTCGAGATGGAGCGCCGCTCCCGCGAGCTGCTGGACACGCTGTCCATCCGCATCCCCAGCGTCCGCATCCCGATCGCCTCGCTCTCCGGCGGTCAGCGCCAGACGGTGGCGATCGCCCGTTCGATGCTCGGTGAGCCCAAGCTCGTCATCCTCGACGAGCCCACCGCGGCCCTCGGCGTCGAGCAGACCGCCCAGGTCCTCGACCTGGTCGAGCGGCTGCGCGAGCGGGGTCACGCGGTGATCCTCATCAGCCACAACATGGCTGACGTGAAGGCCGTGGCCGACAAGGTCGCCGTTCTGCGTCTCGGACGCAACAACGGCATCTTCGAGGTCAAGTCGACCTCCCAGGAAGAGATCATTTCCGCCATCACGGGCGCCACGGAGAACGCCGTGACCCGTCGTGCGGCGCGCAGCGGGGAGGCTCAGAAGTGAGCATCGACAAGACTTCTGAGACCGGTTCCCACGAGGTGGCGAACCCCGAGGCGGCCGCCAAGGCGGTCACCGCGGTCGACCCCCGCCTGCTCGTGCGCGAGCAGGGCTTCGCCGGTTACGTCGGCGAGTTCAAGCGCAAGATGAAGTCCGGTGACCTGGGTTCCATCCCGGTCGTCATCGGCCTGATCGTCATCTGGGCGATCTTCGCGAGCCTGAACGAGAACTTCCTCACCGCGGGCAACCTCTCCGACATCTCCGTCGCCATGGTCGGCACGGGCATGATCGCGGTCGGCATCGTCTTCGTGCTGCTGCTCGGTGAGATCGACCTGTCGGTCGGTTCGCTCTCCGGTCTGGCCGGCGCCACGTTCGCCGTCCTCAGCGTCACGCACGGCATGAACGAGTGGCTGGCGTTCGTCCTGGCCATCCTCACCGGCACGGTCGCCGGCGCGGTCCAGGGCTTCGTCTTCGCGCGCATCGGTGTGCCGGCCTTCGCCGTCACGCTGGCGGGTCTGCTGTTCTGGAACGGCCTCATGCTCCAGATCCTCGGCAGCAACGGCACCATCAACCTGGACAGCGAGGGCGTCGTCGCCAAGCTGACCAGCTACTACTTCACCGATGTCGCCGCCGCCTACGTGCTCGCCATCGTCGTGACCGCCGGGTTCTTCCTCAGCTCCTTCCTCGGCAACAAGCGCCGCGAGGCGGCCGGTGTGCCGTCCCGCCCGGTGAGCGAGACCATCGCCCGCACGGTGCTGCTGGGCATCCTCAGCTTCGGCGTGGCGATCATGTACAACCAGTACAAGGGCCTGCCGCTCGCCGTGGTGATCTTCCTCGCGGTCCTGCTGGTCACGGACTTCGTGCTGCGCCGTACCACCTTCGGCCGGAAGATCTTCGCGCTCGGTGGCAGCGTCGAGGCCTCCCGTCGTGCCGGTATCAACGTCGAGCTGATCCGCATCTCGGTCTTCTCGATCTCCGGCACCTTCGCCGCCGTCGGCGGTCTGTTCATCGCCTCGAAGATCGCCTCCGCCAACCAGGGCGCCGGTGCCGGTGACCTCCTGATGAACGCCATCGCGGCGGCCGTCATCGGTGGCACCAGCCTCTTCGGTGGCCGTGGCCGCACCTGGAACGCCCTGCTGGGTGTTCTGGTGATCGTCTCCATCCAGTACGGTCTGGCCCTGCAGGGCATCGCCTCGCCGGTCCAGTACATGATCACCGGTGGCGTTCTGCTCGCCACGGTCGTCATCGACGCCGTCACCCGCAAGACCCAGAAGACCGCGGGTCGCGCGTAGGGTTCTCACCCACTCAGGCCTGTGCCCGGCGCCAATGGCGGCGCCGGGCACAGTCACGTCCGGTGCCCGTCGAGGCGCCGGACGCAGCCACGTCCGGACGCGAACGTGTGTTCCCGTCCGGTTGGGCCGTTCGTGTGGCGTGGATCGCCAGGCCCGGCCCGCGCCCGAAAAGGCGGAACATTAGACTCGACGAACCCGGCAACAGCTCGATCACTGCAAGGAGGCACGGGTGGCGCTGCTGACCCGCATCACGGGACCGCGCGATCTGGACCGGCTGACCCTGGAGCAGCTCGACCAGCTGGCCGAGGAGATCCGGACCTTCCTCGTCGACGCGGTCTCCAAGACCGGTGGCCACCTCGGCCCCAACCTCGGTGTCGTGGAGCTGACCATCGCCCTGCACCGCGTCTTCGAGTCACCGAAGGACAGAGTGCTGTGGGACACGGGCCACCAGTCCTACGTCCACAAGCTGCTCACCGGCCGGCAGGACTTCTCCCGGCTGAAGATGAAGGGCGGCCTGTCCGGCTACCCGGCGCAGGCCGAGTCCGAGCACGACGTCATCGAGAACTCGCACGCCTCCACGGTCCTCGGCTGGGCCGACGGACTCGCGAAGGCCAACGAGGTCCTCGGCAGGAACGACCACGTGGTCGCCGTCATCGGTGACGGCGCGCTCACCGGCGGCATGGCCTGGGAGGCGCTGAACAACATCGCCGACGCCAAGGACCGCCCGCTGATCATCGTCGTCAACGACAACGAGCGTTCGTACGCGCCGACCATCGGCGGCCTCGCGAACCACCTGGCGACCCTGCGCACCACCGACGGCTACGAGCGCTTCCTGGCCCGCGGCAAGGACCTCCTGGAGCGCACCCCGGTCGTCGGCAAGCCCCTCTACGAGACCCTGCACGGCGCGAAGAAGGGCCTCAAGGACTTCATCGCCCCGCAGGGCATGTTCGAGGACCTCGGCCTGAAGTACGTCGGCCCGATCGACGGCCACGACATCGAGGCCCTGGAATCGGCCCTGGCCCGCGCGAAGCGCTTCGGCGGCCCGGTCATCGTCCACTGCCTCACCGAGAAGGGCCGCGGCTACCAGCCCGCCCTCCAGGACGAGGCGGACCGCTTCCACGCCGTCGGCAAGATCCACCCGGACACGGGCCTGCCGATCGCCTCCTCCGGCGCCGACTGGACCTCCGTCTTCGGCGAGGAGATGGTCGCGCTCGGCAAGGAGCGCGAGGACATCGTGGCCATCACCGCCGCGATGCTCCAGCCGGTCGGCCTCGACCGGTTCGCCAAGGCGTTCCCCAAGCGGGTCTACGACGTCGGCATCGCCGAGCAGCACGCCGCCGTCTCCGCGGCCGGCCTCGCCACCGGCGGACTGCACCCCGTCTTCGCCGTCTACGCGACCTTCCTGAACCGCGCCTTCGACCAGGTCCTGATGGACGTGGCCCTGCACAAGTGCGGTGTCACCTTCGTCCTGGACCGCGCCGGTGTCACCGGCACGGACGGCGCCTCGCACAACGGCATGTGGGACATGTCCATCCTCCAGGTCGTCCCGGGCCTCAGGCTCGCCGCGCCGCGCGACGCCGACCAGGTCCGCGCCCAGCTCCGCGAGGCCGTCGAGGTGAAGGACGCGCCCACCGTGGTGCGCTTCTCCAAGGGCGCGGTCGGCCCGGCCGTCCCTGCCCTGGGCCGGATCGGCGGCATGGACGTCCTGCGGGAGCCCGGCACCGACGCGCCCGACGTGCTGCTGGTCTCGGTCGGCGCGCTCGCCCCGATGTGCCTGGAGATCGCCGCTCTGCTGGACCGTCAGGGCATCTCCACCACCGTCGTGGACCCGCGCTGGGTCAAGCCGGTGGACGAGGCCATGGCGCCGCTCGCCGAGCAGCACCGCGTGGTCGTCACCGTCGAGGACAACTCCCGGGTCGGCGGTGTCGGCTCGGCCGTCGCCCAGGCCCTGCGCGACGCGGGCGTCGACGTCCCGCTGCGCGACTTCGGCATCCCGCCGCGCTTCCTCGACCACGCCTCCCGTGCCGAGGTCATGGCCGAGATCGGGCTGACCGCGCCGGACATCGCCCGGCAGGTCACCGGTCTCGTCGCCAAGCTCGACGGCCGCTTCGAGAGCCGCGCCGCGCAGGCCGTGGACGCCGTACAGCCCGCGCGCGACTGACGCATCCCGGCACGGCCGATGGGCCGGTTTCAGCACCCTGTACGGGTGGTGAAACCGGCCCATCTGCGTGATACGCGCCGCGTCGGGGCATACGTGCTACCTGCCCTCTCGATCATGTCGAGGACGACAAGCGTGGGAGGTACGTCCGTGAGCAACACCCTCTTCAGGACGAAAAGGGTCGAACAATCGATCTTGGACACCGAGGAGCCGGAGCACGCGCTCAAGAAGTCGCTGTCCGCTCTGGACCTCACCGTGTTCGGCGTCGGCGTCATCATCGGCACCGGCATCTTCGTCCTCACCGGCAAGGTGGCCAAGGAGAACGCGGGACCCGGTGTCTCGCTGGCCTTCGTCGCCGCGGGTGTCGCCTGCGGACTGGCGGCGCTGTGCTACGCGGAGTTCGCCTCGACGGTCCCGGTCGCGGGATCCGCGTACACCTTCTCGTACGCCTCCTTGGGCGAGCTGCCCGCCTGGATCATCGGCTGGGACCTGGTCCTGGAGTTCGCGCTCGGCACGGCGGTGGTGGCGGTCGGCTGGTCCGGCTACGTGCGCTCGCTGATGGACAACGCGGGCTGGCACCTTCCCGACTCGCTCGGCGGACGTGACGGGGCCTCCGGCTTCGGGTTCGACATCCTCGCGGCGGCGCTGGTCCTGGTGCTCACCGCCATCCTCGTCATCGGCGTGAAGCTCTCCGCGCGGATCACCACGCTGGTCGTCGCGATCAAGGTCACGGTCGTCCTGATCGTGATCATCGCGGGCGCCTTCTTCATCGAGGGCAAGAACTACAAGCCGTTCATCCCCCCGGCGCAGAACGTGGAGGCGGGCAGCGGCATCAAGTCGCCGCTCATCCAGATCATGTTCGGCTGGGCGCCGACCAACTTCGGCGTGATGGGCATCTTCACCGCCGCCTCCGTCGTGTTCTTCGCCTTCATCGGCTTCGACGTCGTCGCGACGGCCGCCGAGGAGACCAAGAACCCGCAGCGGGACATGCCGCGCGGCATCCTCGGCTCGCTCTTCATCTGCACCGCGCTCTACGTCCTGGTGTCGATCGTGGTCACCGGCATGCAGAAGTACACCGAACTCTCCATCGACGCACCGCTCGCGGACGCGTTCAAGGCGACCGGGCATCCCTGGTTCGCGGGCGTCATCAGCTTCGGCGCCGCCGTCGGACTCACGACCGTCTGCATGATCCTGCTGCTCGGGCAGACCCGAGTCTTCTTCGCGATGAGCCGCGACGGGCTGCTGCCCCGGTTCTTCTCCCGCGTCCACCCGAAGTTCCGCACCCCGCACCGGCCGACCATCCTGCTCGGTGTCATCATCGCGATCCTCGCGGGCTTCACCACCCTCAGCGAGCTCGCCGAGCTGGTGAACATCGGCACGCTCTTCGCCTTCGTCGTGGTCGCGGTCGGCGTCGTCGTCCTCCGCCACACGCGCCCCGACCTGCCCCGCTCCTTCCGCACCCCGCTGGTGCCGTGGGTGCCGATCCTTTCGGTGCTCGCGACGCTGTGGCTGATGCTGAACCTGCCGGCGGAGACCTGGCTGCGGTTCGCGATCTGGATGGTGATCGGCGTCGTCGTGTACTTCCTGTACGGACGCAAGCACAGCCTCCTGGGGCGCCGCGCGGAGGCGGGCCCGGAGGGCACCCGCAACCCGCCCGGCACGACCTCCGGCTGACCCCCGGCCAGCCACCTCCCACCCCTCGGCCCCGTGCCCGGCGCCTCACCGCCGGCCCCGGGGCCGGCGCATGCCCGCACCCGTCCGTCCCGCGCGGCCCGTCCCGCCCCCGACCGTCCCGGGCCCGCCGGGGCGGCCCGCTCCCGTCCGCCCGGCTTCCCGGGTTCTCTGGTGGCTGGTGGGCGGGGCTGGCGGCCGGTGTCAGGGGCTGGGGCGTACGGTGCGCGGGCCCGCGACCTCGGCGCCCAGGGCGGTGACGCGACGGCGCAGTTCGCGGTCGGCCGTGATCACCAGCCGCGGGCGGTCCCGCGCCTCGGCGACCAGCTCCACCATGCGGTCGTCGCCACTGCCCGGCGCCTCGACGACCCGGACCCCGGGGACGGACTCCACCCCGCGCGCCGCGCCCTCCACCACCAGGACGATCTCCAGCGGTCCCGGGTGGCCGGGCAGACCCTGCCGGGCCACCTCCACCAGGCCGTCCCTGAGCCGCTCGGCGGCACCGCGGCGGTCCCGCCACCAGCCGTCCGGCACGGACCCCACCACGTTGGCGCCGTCCACGACGACCAGTGTCGCGATCTCCTCCGGGGAACTCATGCCCTCACTCTGCCGCAGAGCCGTCGGCCCAGCGCCGGGTGACGACCGAGACGGCCTCGGCGACCCGGGCCGCCCGCCCGGCGTCCGACCGCGGCCCCGGCGCGAACTCCACGTGGAGGAACGGCACCCCGGCGTCGGCGGCCTCCCGCCCCTGCACGTTCTCGTGCCCGGCGAGCGGACAGGAGCGGACCCAGGCGCGGCACACGGCGAAGTGCCGCTCGCGGAGCGCGTCGGCGAGCCGGCGGCCCGCCGGGCGGCCGGCCGTTCCGGCGCCGGCCGAGGCGATCACGTCGTAGCGCGGGGCGGAGTCCTGGGCGAACCCGTGGAGCTGGATCCCCGGGAGCCGTCGCCCGGAGAGTTCGGCGCAGATCGCGCTGAAGACCGTGTCCCGGCGGTGCGCCACATCCGCCGCGTTGCCCTCGCCGGATTCGCGATGTGCTCCAGCAATGATCAGGATGCCGCCGGGGGCGCCCCTCAGGACCCGTACGCCCAAGAGCTCCGTGTGCTCGTCCGACACCGGATGCGGCACCTGTGCGGACCATCGGACGGGGTGGTCCAGATCGATGAAGACGCGGCCCCAGCCGCGCGGCGAGGGTCCCTGGTCGACCCGGTCGTACACCTCTGCGAATCGGCGGCGCGTGACGCTGTCGACGAGGGTGCGCACACCGAAGTCGACCTCAGCGAGCCGCCGTTCCGCCTGCTCGCGGTGGTGGTCGAGGAGCAGCCCCACCCCGTCGGTGACGGTCTGCCGCTCGGTACGGGAGGGTGGCCGGAAGGCCCCGCCCGGCGAGAAGCGGTCGGTGTAGGCCGCCACGGAGCGGGTCAGGTCCACGGTCGGCGGACCCCCGGAGGGGCGGCCGGAGGTGTCCCCGCCGCTGTCGTGGGAGCCGCGCACGGCGACCGCCGCCCACCCGGCGAGGGCGGCGAGAATCAAGAGAATTGTTGCGATCGTTATCGTTCTGGAGCCGTTTGCTCTCATGGTTGTATCAAGATATCTCGGTGACCAGACGCCGTTACCGCCGCACCTTGCCCGCCTTCCTGGCCCCCCTCGTCCTCGTCGCCGCACTGGCGGGATGCGGTCTCGTCGGGGGCGGTGACGACTCGGGATCGGCGTCGAAGGGCGGCGGACGCTCGTTCACCGTGGCCGCGGCGGGTGACATTCTGATCCATCCTCAGCTCATCGACCAGGCGACGGCCGACGCCAAGGAGACCGGCCGCGGTGTCGCCGGTCTCGACTTCGGCCCGCTCATGGCCGGGATCAAGCCGGTGATCAGCAAGGCCGACCTGGCGATCTGCCACATGGAGCCGGTGATCGGCACGCCGAAGGGCCCCTTCGAGAGCTACCCGAACTTCCTCATCCCGCCGCAGATAGCCGGGACGATCAAGGACGTCGGCTACGACACCTGCTCGACCGCCTCGAACCACTCGATCGACCACGGGTACGAGGGTGTGAAGCACACCCTGGACACGCTGGACGCCGCGGGCCTCAAGCACACGGGCTCCTTCCGCACGAAGAAGGACTCGCTCACGCCGCTGATCATGGACGTCAAGGGCGTCAAGGTCGCGCAGATCTCCTTCGCCTTCGGCTTCAACGCGCACGAGCTGCCCAAGGACAAGCCCTGGCTGGTCAACCAGAACGACCTGGGCAGGATCCAGGCGGCCGAGAAGCGGGCCCGCGCGGCCGGCGCCGAGGTCGTCATCCTCTCGATCCACTGGGGCCGTGAGCACCACCCGAACCCCTCGACCCCGCAGCTCAAGTTCGCCCGCGAGCTCGCCCGCAAGACCGGTATCGACCTGATCATCGGGCACCACGCGCACGTCGTGCAGCCGATGGAGAAGGTCGACGGCACCTGGATCGCGTACGGCCTCGGCAACCAGGTGGCCCGCCACGACGTGCCCACCGGACTCACCGAGGAGGGGGTGATCGGCTGGTTCACCTTCACCGAGCGCGGGGGCACGTGGGACGTCGAGCCCCGCTACGAGCCCACCCTCGTGGAGATCCCGCCGGACCCCGAGGTCGGCGCGGACGGCACCCCGGCCGAACCCGCGAAGGGCCAGGTCGAGGACTACCGGCTGGTGGACGTGGCGGCCGAGCTCAAGCGGGACGACCTGAGCGACCAGGAGCGGTCCCGGCTCCGGCTGGCCTTCGAGCGGACCGAGGGGACCATGCTGAACCGCGGCGCGGCGAAGGACGGACTGAAGCCCCTGACGGAGCTGCCCGGCTGAGATCACCCGGCGTCCCGCCCGGCGCCCGGCCCGACCCGGGCCGGGCGCCGGACGGCGTCCGGGCCGCTGTCGCCGCAGGCGTGAAGCGTCCGCCCGGATCCGAAACCCGCTGAAAGCGAACGAAGGTGTTCATCCCGATTCGGCTGTTGTCCAGATCACTTTGGATCCGCACAACTTCTTGACAGTTCCGCGTGTCTGACACGCCGCAGAGACACAGGTTTCCCGTCCGTGTCCCCGCGTCGCACCCGCAACCCGCGTCCCGTCCACGAGCGGATCGACCTCACGCTCGTCTCGCCCGTACAACCGCTTGAGAGGACCAGTCCGTTGGCGTCATCGCCCCCGGCCCGGCAGCACCGTGCTCGCCGCAGAGCTGATATGTCGCTGCTTGGCGGCATACGACCGCCGATAGCGGTCCTGTCGGCGCTGCTCCTCTCGCTCGCGGCCGTCACGGCACTCGTGCTCGGCCCGGCCGGCGGCAGCGGGGTGCCCAAGGCCGTCCAGACCTCGCAGCAGCACTTCGCGGAGGACGGCGCGATCGCCCTGCGGGCCTCCATCGACGAGTCGGTGACCGACCTCGACCGCTCGGCCGCCCTGTTCAGCGCCGGCGCCCCCGTGTCCGCCGACACCGTGCTCGACAAACTGGGCAACACGTACCAGAAGTGGATGGGTACGGCGATCATCGAGATCAAGTCGGGCAAGCTCGTCGCGACCCGCGGCGAGACCGTCCCGCTGACCTCCCTCGACCGGTCCACGCTCGGCGACGAGGGCGGCCTCGCGCCCCGCATGGTGCGCCTGGAGAACGGCGAGGTCCGGCTGCTGTCCTTCGCGCTGCTGTCCTGGCCGGGCAAGCCCCAGCTCCTCCTCGTGGCCTCCAACAGCCTCAAGTTCCCCGGCATCAGCCTCGGCCAGTTCCGTTCGATCGCGGTCGTGGACCGCTCCGGAACGATCCTCAGCAGCGACGGCATCCCCGAGCCCGAGCAGGTCCTCACCGACCTCCAGCGCGAGGAGGTGGCCGCCTCCACCAAGCAGCTCAAGTCGTTCGCGAAGACCGCGGCGGCCAAGGCCGCGCAGCACCCGCTCAGCAGCAAGGAGCCCGGCTCCGGCGGCTACCTGGGCGTGAGCGGGAGCCTGATCGGCGGCACCTTCCTCAGCGACCGGTCCGTCGGCGGATACGCCGATCTCGCCCCGACCGAGCCCGGCGAGACCACCACCGCGACCGCGCTCGGCCTCACCGTGGTCGCCGTGGTGAAGGTCGCCGAGGACCCCACCCGTTCCACCTCGCCCGTCTTCGGACTGATCGCCGCCGGCGCCCTCCTGCTCATCGGCGGCCTCGCCGTCGCCGTGCTGCTCGGCACCGTCCAGCGGCCCCTCATCCGGCTCTTCCTGGAATCGCGCCGCCTCACCCGCGGCGACCTGACCCGCCCGGTCGGCGTCCCCGGCTACGGCGAGGCGCGCAGGATCGGCACGGCCCTGGAGCGACTGCGCGGCCAGCTCCTCGGCGAACCCGCCGAGCCGGGCGACGCCCCCGCGGCACCGCGCGGCCTGCGCCGCATCGGCACCCGCGGACTCCTCGCCCTCTGCGCCGTCCTGCTGCTCGCCTGGTCGGCCCCGCTGCTGCTCCTCCTCAACCGGGCCGACGGCACCGTCGTCGTACCGCAGCAGCTCGTGAACGACCAGCGCGAACGCACCGACACGCTCACCGACCGGGTACGCCGCGCGCTCAACGAGGGCGAGGCCGACCTCCAGTCCGTGGCCACGCTGATCGGCGACCGCACCAGCCCCGAGGACATGACGACGGTGCTGGACCGCACGCTCAACCAGCACCTGCGCTACCAGTCGCTCTACGTCGTCGACGCCTCCGGCGACGTGGTCGCCCGGGTCGGCGACAAGCCCCGCGTGGCCCGGCCCAAGCCGGCCACCGCCGACCCCATCCAGCTCCTCGGCCAGGGCGGCAAGAAACCGCTGGTGGTCGGCACCGCCGAGATCCCCGGCCGCGACGGATCGGCGCTCGTGGGCGAGTTCCGTCTCGACTTCCTCAACTCGGTGCTCAAGCGACCCGGCCTCGGCGTCGTACGCCTCGTCGACGACCACGGCAAGGTCATCGCGGGCAACACCGGCTACCTCGCCTTCCAGTCGCTGCCCAGCGAGCGCCTGCAGGACCTGGTCTCCGCGTCCGGCCAGAAGGTCGGCAAGTCCGCCCACGCCGCCGGCGTCCTCTACCGCGAGGACGGCGTGCAGATCGCCGCCGCGGCTCCCTTCGTGGGAGGCGGCGCGGCCAAGCAGCTCGGCTGGACCGTCGTGAGCTGGCAGCCCGCGGACCGCCTCGCCATCCCCGAGTACGACGTGCAGCACCGCACGGTGCTCGCCGGACTGCTGGGCGCCGCGGCGGCCGCCGCCTGCCTCGGCTGGATGCACATCGTCGTGGCCCGGCCGCTGCGCGCCCTGGCCGGACAGGCCGAGGCACTGGCCGACGGGGACCGCAAGACCGTCCTGTTCCCGCGCAACCACGACGAGGTCGGCGCGGTCACCCGCTCCCTGGAGCTCGTCCGCCAGCAGCTCCAGGGACAGCGCAGACAGCAGCCGTCCCCGCGCCGCGGCGCACCGGACACCGCTCACCAGCAGCACGTAAGGAACTGATCGGCCGTGCTCTTCCTCTACACCGTCCTGATGGTGTGCTGCGCGATCCTGCTGGTGGCGGGCATCGTCGAACAGCGGCGGCACTTCACCAACCTGGACAACATCCCGACCCGCGTGCTGGTCAACGGCATCCGCGGCAAGTCGTCGATCACCCGGCTCTGCGCGGGCGCGCTGCGCGGCGGCGGGCTGACCACGGTCGCCAAGACCACCGGTACGGCGGCCCGGTTCATCCACCCCGACGCGACCGAGGAGCCGGTCTACCGCAAGTTCGGCATCGCCAACGTCGTCGAGCAGATCGGCATCGTCCGGCGCGCGGCCGCGTACAACCCGCACGCCCTGGTCATCGAGTGCATGGCCGTCATGCCGGCCCTCCAGGAGATCAACCAGTCCAAGCTGATCCGCTCCACGATCGGCGTCCTGTGCAACGTCCGTGAGGACCACCTCGCCGAGATGGGCCCGACCCTCGACGACGTGGCGCGCTCGCTCTCCCGCTCCATGCCGGAGGGCGGCATCTGCGTCACCGCGGAGAAGGACCGGTTCGACATCCTCCAGGAGGAGGCCGACTCGCGTGACTGCCAGCTGATCTACGCCGACCCCGAGACCGTCTCGGACGAGGAGCTGCGCGGGTTCAGCTGGTTCACCTTCAAGGAGAACGTGGCGATCGCGCTCAAGGTCGCCGAACTCCTCGGCGTGGAGCGGCAGACGGCCCTCCAGGGCATGTACGACGCGCCGCCGGACCCCGGTGTCCTCTCCGTCGAGCGGTATGTCACCGAGGACGGCAAGAAGCTCCGCTTCGCCAACGTCTTCGCGGCCAACGACCCCGAGTCGACGCTGATGAACATCAACCAGCTCCTCGACCTCGGCGCGATCCACCGCCCGCTCAACGTGGTCATCAACTGCCGTCCCGACCGGGTCGAGCGCAACGGCCAGATGGGCGAGATCATCCCCGAGCTGGACCCCGACAAGGTCTTCGTGATCGGCCACCCGGCCAAGAGCGCCATCGACGCGATCCCCGCCGAGTACCGCTCCCGCGCGGTCGACCTCGGCGGCGACCGCCGCGAGGCCGAGGAGTTCATGGCCCTGCTGCTCGGAGAGCTCGGCGCGGACACCTCGCTCGTGGCCATCGGCAACATCCACGGCCAGGGCGAGCACCTGCTCGAGCACCTCGCCGAACTCCCCGCGGACGAGAGCGCGGACGACAGCGCCGGCGCCGGTGCGGACGACCGCGCGGCCGGGAGCCGGGACGCGTACGCGCCGACCGGCGGCCCCCGCGCCGCCGCCGGCCCGGCGGCCGACGCGCCGCGGCCCGCGCCGGCCGTGCGCGAGCACGTCGAGACCGTTCAGCTCTACGCCCCGCGGATCGACCCCTACCAGCGGTACTCCGAGGCGTACGAGACCCGGTACGCGCCCCGGCCCGAGGTCCCGGTCCAGCGCGGCGCGGACGACCCGTACCCGCAGCAGGCCGGACGACGGGCACGTCCCGAACATCCCCAGCAGACCGGTCAGCAGACAGGTCAGCCGGCAGGTCACCAGGTCGCCCGGCAGCAGTCGCACCAGCCGGAGCAGGCGCACCCGGGCGGTCGGCCCGAACAGCCGTACCAGGGCGGCCGGACCGAGCGTCCGCAGCCGAACGGCGGGCCGGAGGAGCCGTACCGGAGCGGCCGGGCCGAGCTGCCGCGGCGGAGCGGCGGTCCCGAGCAGCCGTACCAGGGCGCCCAGGCCGAGCGTCCGCACCCGAGCGGCCGGCCGGAGCAGCCGTACCGGCAGCCCGAGCAGGCGTACCGGCCCGAGCCGGTGCACCCGCCCGAGCAGGCCCGCGAGCCCTGGCCCGAGCCGGCGCGGGAACCCGCCGCCACGCCTCCGACGCCGCCCGGCCCGGGTGAACAGCCCCGGTCCCGGGGCCTCTTCGAACCCCGCGTCCCCCTCGCACAGCCCACCGACGACACCCAGCAGTGGCACAGCCCAGGAGAGCCCCGTTGATCCCCTCCGTCCTCACCCCCGAGATCGCCGCGATCGGCATCGGCCTGGGCCTGATGTTCTCGCTGATCTGCTACCTCACGACCAACCTCTCGCCCGGCGGCATGATCACCCCGGGCTGGCTGGCGCTCACCCTCATCGAGGACCTTCAGCGCGCCGCGCTGGTCGTCGGCGTCACCGTTCTGACGTACGTCACCACGCTGCTGCTCCAGCGTTTCGTGATCCTCTACGGCAAGCGGCTGTTCGCGGCCGTCGTGCTGAGCGGCGTCCTGATCCAGGCCACCGTGATCATCGTGCTCCAGATGGAGTTCCCGCTGCTCTACGCCAACCAGACCCTCGGATTCATCGTCCCCGGTCTCGTCGGCTACCAGCTCGTGCGTCAGCCCAAGGGAGCCACGCTGCTGTCGACCGGCACGGTCACGCTCGCCACGTACGTCGTGCTGACCGCCGGGATCCTTCTCGGCGCCATGCCCTCCGCCTGAGCCGCCCGCCCTTCCCGCAATCCCTGGAGCCGTCACCATGCCGAAGCGCAAAGGCCGCCCCGTCCTCCACGCTGCCACGGTCATCGCGCTGCTCGCGGGCAGCGCGTTCTTCACCTTCGAACTCCGCAAGGACGAGGAGGCGAAGGTCCCGGCCGTGCAGGCCGTCACCGACAAGCCCGACCTCGAGAACTCGGGCAAGGCCACCGGGAAGCAGACCTGGGAGCGTCTGAACAACCCGACGCGTTCCGTGCTGCGCGGCGAGAACGGCGACATCCTCGCCACCTTCACCGACGGCGCCCGCACCGCGACCCTCCGGGGCCCGTCCCGCACCTTCACCGAACCGGCCAACACCCAGTCCCGTGTGGTCACCCAGGACTGGGTACGCCTGATGCCCGAGGCCTGGCGCAAGGGCGCCGAGAAGGAGAAGTGGTTCAAGGACTGGTTCAAGGAGTACTACGGCAGCGAGGCCGACGACATCTTCGCGATCGCCTTCCAGTACGTCGACGGCGCACCCGTGAAGAAGGACGACGAGGGTGTCCCGTACGCGGGCGACGCCGTCTTCGGCCCCTTCAAGGAGGACGGCGTCGACCGCCTCGAACAGAACGACTTCTACGACTACCTGGGCATCAACTACACCTTCCGCGACGGCACCTCGATGGTGGCGCGCAAGGAGCGCTACCGCGCCCTCGACTGCTCCGGGTTCATGCGCATGGTCTGGGGCTACCGGGCCCGCTACCCGCTGATGGCGACGAACTCCTCCGGCGACGGATTGCCGCGCAGCGCCGACGGCATGGCCCGCTCGGACATCGGCGTCGACATCCTGAAGCTCTCCGGACCGTCCCCCTGGTACACGCGCCCCAAGAACATCGACGTCGTCCAGCCCGGTGACCTCCTCTTCTTCAAGATGGACCACCGCACCGGCAACCACCTGGACCACGTCGCCCTGTACCTGGGCGTCGACACCGACGGTCACCGCGTCTTCATCTCCAGCCGCAAGGAGGTCAACGGGCCGACCATGGGCGACAAGGGCGGCGCCTCGCGCATCGACGGCAACGGCTTCTACGCCGGGCTGCTGCGCAGCGCCAAGCGCCTGTGAACCGCTGACGGGGGAAGGGGCCGGTCCGGTGGGCCGCCCCGGATCACCGGGCGGTCCGCCCCCGATTAAGGTGAAGCGGTGAACGTCGACTGGCTCATACGCGGTCGCGACGGCAGGCTCAGTGCGTACCTGCTGTCGGAGGCCACCGTCCGCTGCCGGGCGGAGCGCGGACCCGGCGGCCCCTGGGACCCGCCCCGCACCGTGGGGGGCGAACAGCGCCTGCACTCCGTACTGGCCCTCGGTCAGGGCCCCGACCGCTACACCCATATGGTCTCCTGGCGTCCGACGGTCAGGGACGAGTCGGGTCTCGTCCACTCCACCCACTTCCGGCCCGATCTCGCCGCCCTGGACTGGAACCCGATCGGTCACCCGGACCGCACCGGGGGCCGGACGGGCAACCCCGCCGTCGCGGTCGACGCGCAGGGGCGCGCCCATGTCTTCGTGCGCAACAAGAGCGGCGGAGTCAGCATGATCGCTCAGAAGGAGAAGGGCGGCTGGGGGCCCTGGCGCGACCTCAAGGGGCACGACGTCCGGGGCGACCTGGCGGCCGTGACCGGGATGTCCGGCCGTGTCGAGCTGTACGCGGCCGTCCCCGGCGGCGTGCTGCACTGGAGCCAGGCGGAGGCGGGCGCGGAACCCGCCCTGGACGAGGCGCTGGAGGCACCGGTCCGCCCGGACACCCTGCAGGCGCTCGCCACCTCCGCCGATGCGACGACGCTGTTCTTCACCGACGAATCGGGCGACGTGTGCGCCTGGCGTCCCGGCACCCGGCCCGTGACCCTGCTGACGTCGGCCGGCCCGGGTCCCGTCCGGGTGATCCGCTGTCAACTCGACGGCCACGACTGCACGTTGCTCGCCCAGCGCGCGGCGAGCGGCCGAGTGGCCTTCGCCGCGTACCCGACCGAGGACGAGTCGGCGGGCGCGTGGTGGACGGAGTCGGGTCCCGAACTCCCCGCCGACGCGCTGCTGGCGCTCACCGAGGACGAGGAGGGGCGGGTGGTCGCCGCGACGCTCTCCCCGGGGACCGGTGAACTCCGCGTCACCCGGCGCAAGGACGAGCCGGGCATAGCCCTGGAGGCCTGGCGCGCGGTCTGACACGACTCGGCGCTGACACGAACAAGGGCCCGGCCACCACCTGTTCAGGTGATGGCCGGGCCCATTCGTCGCCGTGGGTCAGGAACTCCCGCCGGTGGCGGGCGACTTCTTCGCCGACTCGGGGATGACGGAGTCGGTGCGGAGCGCCTCCCAGAGGGCCGACGCCTGCGGCTCGGCCGCCACCACGCGGTTCGGGTCGACCTTGTCGTACGCCACCGGGAGCATGATCGTCTCCATGGTGGACGGGTCGACGCCGTTCATGCTCCGGCCGAAGTCGGCGAGCGCCGTGAGCGAGGCGAGGTCGGAGTCTGTGGTGAGCGCCTGGGTCAGACTGTCGGCGATCTTGTACGTCTTCGTGGGGCTGCCCAGCAGGTCCTGCTTCTTGATCTCGGAGAGCAGCGCGGTCATGAACTGCTGCTGCAGGCCGATGCGTCCGAGGTCGCTGCCGTCGCCGATCCCGTGCCGGGTCCGTACGAACTCCAGGGACTGCGTGCCGTTCAGCCGGTGCGTGCCTGCGGTGAGGTCGAGGCCGCTGGAGCTGTCGTGGATGTCCTTGGCGACGGTGACGTTCACGCCGCCTATCGCGTCGACCAGGTCCTTGAAGCCGGCGAAGTCGATCTCCATGTAGTGGTCCATGCGGATCCCGGAGATCTTCTCCACGGTCTTCACCACGCAGGCCGAACCGACCTGCGAGTAGATGGAGTTGAACATGACGCGCCGGGCGGAGGGCACCTTCGAGCCGTCGGCCCTGGTGCATTCGGGGCGGGTCACCAGGGTGTCGCGCGGAATGCTGACCGCGACGGCCTCCCGGCGGCCCTCGGGTATGTGCATCACCAGCGCGGTGTCGGAACGCGCCCCGGAGACATGGCCCGTCTTGAGGGCGGCGTTGGCCCCGGCCCGCGAGTCGGATCCGAGGACGAGGATGTTCTGCCCGGAGGTGGGCAGCTTCGCCGGCCGGTCGTCCCCGATGGCCTTGTCGAGGTCGACGGCCTTGATGTTGCCGTCGAGGTCGCTGTAGAGCCAGTACGCGGTACCGCCCGCGGCCAGCAGCAGGATCAGGAGCGTCAGCAGGACGATGCGTCCGCGGCGTCTCCTGCGCGGCTTGGTGCCGCCCGTTCCGGTGCCTTCCGGCTTGCCGTCATGTCGTTTTTCGGTCGTGGCGCTGTGCGTCATCCGACGTGGTCCTCTCCTCACGGGCTCCGCGCATGCGGAGTTGCGGGCCCGGGAGGGGGAACCGGCCCAACTGATACGAAGCGGTGCAGTGCGAGAACTATAGGCGTCCCCGTGATCATGTTTTAAGAGGGGATGGCCTACCACTGAATCGCAGGTGAACGTCACATTGCCCTGCGTTGACTTAGGTGCAGCCTTGGCTAAGAATGTGGAGGTCCTGTGATCATCGGTGGAGGGGGCTCTCGCCCGAGTTCACAGGGACGGTGGTTGTCGACGCGGCAAGGGGGCCGCGGACACGCCGGGTCGCGGGGGTGCCCAGTGTCAGCCGATCGACGGGCTCATTGGGTGAATTGTCTCGGTAGGAGTGAAAATTGACGCATCATCCGCGTCTCGGTGTAGTTGTCCCGTTCCAGAACGTTGAGGCTTATCTCGCCGAGTGCCTGGAATCGATAGCGCGTCAGTCGTTCCGTGACTTCGAGGTGATCCTCGTCGATGACGGATCCACCGATCGCTCGACACGCATCGCCGCCGAGTTTTGTGTCGCCGACCCGCGCTTCCGGCTGATCCGGCAGGAGCCGCACGGGCCGGGGCATGCCCGGAATGCCGGCCTGCGGGCCATGCATCCGCGTGCGGAGTTCATCGCCTTCGTCGACGGTGACGACGTCATTCCGGAATACGCCTACGAACTGCTGGTGCGCACGCTGCAGGAGTCCGGTTCGGACTTCGTCTCCGGCAACGTGCAGATGATGAACTCCAGCAAGAAATGGCAGTCCCCCCTTCATCAGAGCCCGATGCAGAAGAGTCGGCGCGGCACTCACATCACGAAGTTCGACGCGCTCATCTACGACCGGACGGTGTGGAACAAGCTGTTCCGGCGGTCCTTCTGGGACTGCCACTTCATCAAGTTCCCCGAGGGTGTCCTTTATGAGGACTCCTGGGTCAACATGTACGCCCATTTCCGGGCAGCGAAGGTCGACGTCGTCTCGGACGTCGTCTACTTCTGGCGACGCCGCGAGGGCGGCGCCGCCCCCTCGATCACCCAGCGCCACACCGAGCTGTCCAATCTGCGTGACCGGGTCGCCGCCGTGCAGTCCGTCAGCCGTTTCCTCGGCGAACGGCGCTCCCGGCTCCACGTGGAGAGCAAGCGCAAGTACGACCTCGCCTGCCTCAAGTCCGACCTGATGCTCCACCTGAAAGTGCTCCCGGACGCCGACGAGGAGTACCGCCAGGCCTTCATGGTGTGGGCCAACGAATTCCTCGACGAGGCCGACCCCGCCATCATCGACGAGCTGCCGGCCGATGCCCGGGTCAAGTGGCTGCTGGTGCGCGAAAGGCGGCTGTCCGAGCTGCTGGAGGTCATCCAGTTCGAGCGGAGCGGCGGCCCGATGCCCGTCCAGCGGGGCTTGCGGCGTTATCTGAAGTACCCCTACCTCGGGGACCGGGAGGTCGGCCTCGACAAGAAGGCCTACCGGCTGGACAAGGAGTTCTCGCTCCACGGGTCGCTCGACGGCGCCCGCTGGAACACCGACGGTCATCTGCTCACCCTCACGGGTGCGGCGTATGTCCGTTTCATCAACGTGCACAAGAAGCACATGTCGGTGAAGGCGGTCGCCCTGCGCAACAAGAAGCAGGGACGGATGCTTCTTGCCACCGCGAAGACCACGTACGCGCCCCAGGCCACCGAGCACTCCAAGCAGAATCGTTACTGCTACGACTGGGCCGGCTTCGAGACACACATCGACACCACCCGGCTCAAGCACAAGGGTGAGTGGGTCGAGGGCACTTGGGACGTCGCCGTCGGCGTCCTCAGCCGCGGCCTGTTCCGCTACCGGGGCGTCGACCGCGGCGGCGCCGGAACCGCCGCCAACCCGCCGTACCGTTATGTGGACCGCAACACCCGCGTGCTGCCCGTGTTCCTGCAGGGCAAGCTCAAGCTGCGCGTGGAGACCGTGCGCTGCCGGATCACGGGCCACCGGTTCAGCGGTGACCATCTGGAGCTCAACGGCGTCTATCTCGGCCCCAGGGTGCCCGAGTGGGGCAAGCTCCGTGTCACCAGCATGAGCGGCGCCGGCCGTCATGACGCCATGGTCCACTTCCGGTCCGGCGGCGAGGGCTGGAGCACCTTCACCGCCCGGATCCCCTTGCGCGTCCTGGTACCGGGATACCGTGCCGACGCCGCGTCCGGCGTGGACGTGCCCGAGACCTGGAGCATGGGCAGCAACGGCTGGAAGACCACCTTCCACGTCGAGGGCCGCAAGATGACCATCTACCCGGTGGTCGCCGAGCAGGTACCCGACGGGCACTACTACATGCCCGCCGCTCTCCAGACCCGTGAGGGCGACCGTGAGGTCGTCGTCCACCGCAACGGCTCCGGCTACCTGGTGCTCTTCGAACGCGCCACCCTGCCCACGGCGACCGGTTCCGTCTGGCACGAGGACGGCTCCCTGGAGATCACCGGCCGATACCTCGCCGCCGGCCGGCTCACCGAACGCGAGTACCGCGACGCCCACCTCGTGGTCCGTTCGCGCGCCCACGGCGCCGAACGAGCCGTCCCTCTCCAGTGGGACGGGGACGCGTTCCGCTCCGTCCTGACCCCGGCCGCCATGCGCACCCTGGCCGGGGACATCCCGCTCGCGTCCGGACGCTGGGACTTCTTCCTGCGCCGCCAGGACCTGTCGGCGGTGGCCCGCGAGGACCGGCTGGAAGACCTCACGGTGAAGATCGAGCAGGACATCGTCGCCGCCTTCCCGGAGGAGTACGAGACGGGCGAACGCCGTTACGAACTCCAGGCCGAGGCCTACGACCGGCTGTCCCTCCTCGTCCACTCCGCCATGCCGGACCACGCCCGGGGTCCCTACCGCCAGAAGCTGCTGCGCACCAAGGCCTACCCGGCGGCACGCCGCGAGAAGGTACGACCCGCGATCCTGCTGGACGCCTTCAAGGGCACCCAGTACTCGGACAGCCCGCGCGCCCTGCACGAGGAACTCGTACGCCGGGGCCTCGACCTCGAACACCTGTGGGTCGTACGCGACGACCAGGTCCAGGTCCCGCCGACCGCCACACCCGTGCGCATGTGGTCCCCGCAGTGGTACGAGGCCCTGGCCACCAGCCGGTACGTGGTGGCCAACAACCACCTGCCCGACTGGTTCCAGAAGCGCGACGGCCAGGTCGTCGTACAGACCTGGCACGGTACCCCGCTGAAGAAGATCGGCCACGACATCGAGGCCATCCACTTCGCCGACCAGCGCTATCTCGAACGGGTCGAGAAGGAGGTGCAGAACTGGGACATGCTGGTCTCGCCCAACAGCTTCTCCACGCCGATCCTCAAGCGTGCCTTCGGATTCCCGGGTGAGATGGTCGAGTGCGGCTACCCGCGCAACGACATCCTGCGCAGGCCCGGCACGGAACACCAGGAGCGGGAGATCCGCCGTCGTATCGGGCTGCCCGACGGCAAGCGGGTCGTGATGTACGCACCGACCTGGCGCGACGACCAGTTCTACGCACCCGGCAAGTACAAGCTCGACTTCCGCGTCGACCTGGAGGACGCCCGCGCCCGACTGGCCGCCGACCACGTCCTCCTGGTACGCCGTCACCCCAATGTGGTGGACCCGGTCCCCGGAGCCGGCGACGGCTTCGTCTTCGACGTCTCCGACTACCCGGACATGGCCGACCTGTCCCTGATCACCGACGTGATGATCACGGACTACTCGTCCCTCATGTTCGACTACGTCAACACCGGCCGCCCGATCCTGTTCTTCACCTACGACCTGGACCACTACCGCGACACCCTGCGCGGCTTCTACTTCGACTTCGAACGCAGGGCGCCCGGACCCCTGGTGGACACGTCCGAGGACCTGGTGAGCGCGATCCGGGACATCGACCGGATCCAGGACGCCTACGCCGAGCGCTACCGCTCGTTCCAGCACGAGTTCTGCGACCTCGACGACGGCTTCGCCTCGGCCCGCCTGGCGGACCGGATGCTGATCGCCGGAGGCGACCTCGCACCCGAGGAGGCGCGGGCGCCCGCGGTGGACTCCGCGGACACGCGGCACCAGGGTCGCCCTCTCATGCCGTTCCCCTCGAACGAGGGGCACTGGTTCGCACCGCAGCGGACGCCCCTGGAGACGGGGTCGGGCCCCGACCACCACGTGAACGCCGTGCCCAGCCAGCCCATGCGGCGTGACGCCGTCGGCGGCCAGGGTCCGCGGGACAGGATCGCCGAGGGCATGACCCTGTGACCGCGTAGGGCCGTATCGCCCGTGATCGTGCCCGCGTTCCCGCCTCCGGCCCTCGGCGCATCCGCCGAGGGCCGGAGGCCGCATATCTTCGCAAGGACAAGGAAAGCGCAACATGTCTGAATCAGCCGCCAAGGGCCGCCGGGTGATCCGGGGGATCGACGCCTCGGGCGCGTACCCCGTGGAATACCGGTTCGCCCACGCGCGGGGCGGCAACCGACATCTCACGGTCGTCTTCGCCAACATCGACGCGCCGGACGACTACGGCTGGGCCACCGGCATTTTCGACAACCTGCGCTCCAACATTCTCTGGATACGCGACCGGTTCGACGGCGGCAACACCTACTACCTGTGCAGGGACGGGGACTTCGGGATCGAGCAGTCCGTGATCGGGCTCATCCAGAAGGTGGTGAAGGCCCTCGGGCTGACCCCCGCGGATGTGACCCTGTGGGGCAGCTCGAAGGGCGGCAGCGCGGCCCTCTACTTCGGACTGCGCTACGGCTTCCGGAACATCGTCGCCAGCGTCCCGCAGTTCCGGATCGGCACCTTCGTCCGTGACATGTATCCCCGGACCGGCCGGCACATGCTCGGCGACACGATGCCCGAGGACAGGGTCCAGCTCCTCGACTCGGTCCTGAACGACCTGCTGGCCTCCGACGCCAACCCGGACGCGCACCTCTACCTGGTGTCCTCGCCGCAGGACGAGCAGTACGCCACGCAGATCGAACCGTATCTGGGACTGCTCCAGCGGTACCCGAACTTCAACTTCCTCTTCAGCGAGTCCCCGCACATCACCGGGCACGGCAAGGTCACCCAGCGCAACACACCTCCGCTGCTGGGCATCGCAGGCCTTCTCGTGGAGGGCATCAGCCCGAGACTGGGCATCACCCGGCACGGCTATGAGGAACCCGACGCCGACCGGTCGGGCATCACCGGGTTCCTCGCCGCCACCGCGATCGTGCAGGACTGGCTCGTGCCGCCGGTCGTCACCACGCCGCTCCCGCACGATCCGCTGCCCGTCACCGGCGCGTCCCTCACCGGCCGGGCACCGGGCGCGGTGCGCGTCAGCATCTGGGAGAACGGCGACTACCTGGCCTCGGCACCCGTCGGCCCCGAGGGCGACTGGACCTGGCAGCGCGAGGGGGCGTGGAGCACGGGCGAGCACACGGTCAGGCTCTTCGCCGTGGACCGGAACGGGATCCAGTCGGCCCGCACCGACGTGACGTTCACGGCGTCGGACCGGATCACCACCCCGAAGGCGCCGGAGACGACCGCACCTGAGCAGTATTTCGACGTCGAGGGGACTCGGGTGACCCTGCTGCCCCCTCTGACGCACACCCCCGAGCCCGGCCAGCAACTCCTCGCCACCAGCATCCGCTTCACCGGCGCCTCCAACGGCGCCACCCACGTGGGCTTCCGGGAGAACGGGGTCCTGCTGGGCTCCTGCCCGGTCGGCCACGACGGCCGCTGGCTCTGGAATGCCGACGGCGACTGGCTTCCCGGTACACACACCGTCGAGGTCGTCGCAGCGAACGACACGGGCGAGGTGTCTCCGCCCGCGACCGTCACCTTCGCTGTCATGCCCGTTCCGGGGCGCTGAACCGGGACACCCCCGGAGGAACGACAAAGGGGGGCCTCCCCGAAATCCGGAGGCCCCCCTTCAGCCTTAGGCCGTTACGCCGGAACCGACGCCACGCCCGCTTCCAGGAACCGCTTCCCGGTCACCCGCTCCGAGACGCCCTCGCGGTCCAGGTACGGCGTGATGCCGCCCAGGTGGAAGGGCCAGCCCGCGCCGGTGATCAGGCAGAGGTCGATGTCCTGGGCCTCGGCGACGACGCCCTCGTCGAGCATGAGGCCGATCTCCTGGGCCACCGCGTCGAGGACGCGGTCCCGCACCTGCTCCTCGGTCAGGACGACGTCGCCCTGCTTGAGGAGAGCGGCGACCTCGGGGTCCAGCTCCGGCTTGCCGGAGTCGTAGACGTAGAAGCCGCGCTTGCCCGCCTTGACGACGGCCGCGAGGTTCGGGGAGACCGTGAAGCGGTCCGGGAAGGCCCGGTTGAGGGTCTCCGAGACGTGCAGACCGATCGCCGGACCGACCAGCTCCAGCAGGACCAGCGGCGACATCGGCAGGCCGAGCGGCTCGATGGCCTTCTCGGCGACCTCGACCGGCGTGCCCTCGTCGATGACGTTCTGGATCTCGCCCATGAAGCGGGTCAGGATGCGGTTCACGACGAACGCCGGGGCGTCCTTGGTGAGGACCGCGGTCTTCTTCAGCTTCTTGGCGACGGCGAACGCCGTGGCCAGCGAGGCGTCGTCCGTCTGCTCGCCGCGCACGATCTCCAGGAGCGGGAGGATCGCGACCGGGTTGAAGAAGTGGAAGCCGACGACCCGCTCGGGGTTCTTCAGCTTCGACGCCATCTCGGTGACCGACAGCGAGGAGGTGTTGGTGGCGAAGATCGCGTGCGCCGGGGCGACCGCCTCGACCTCGGCGAACACCTGCTGCTTGACGCCGATCTCCTCGAAGACGGCCTCGATGACGAAGTCCGCGTCGGAGAAGCCCTCGGCCTTGTCGAGCACACCGGAGACCAGCGCCTTGAGGCGGTTGGCCTTGTCCTTGTTGACGCGGCCCTTGAGCAGCAGCTTGTCGATCTCGGCGTGGACGTAGCCCACACCCTTGTCGACACGCTCCTGGTCGATGTCGGTCAGGACGACCGGCACCTCCAGGCGGCGCAGGAAGAGCAGGGCGAGCTGGCTGGCCATCAGGCCCGCGCCGACGACGCCGACCTTGGTGACCGGACGCGCGAGCGACTTGTCCGGCGCGCCGGCCGGACGCTTGCCACGCTTCTGGACCAGGTTGAACGCGTAGATGCCGGAGCGCAGTTCGCCACCCATGATCAGGTCGGCGAGCGCCACGTCCTCGGCGTCGTAGCCCTTCTGGAGGTCGCCGTCCTTGGCCGCGGCGATGATGTCCAGCGCGCGGTAGGCGGCCGGGGCGGCCCCGTGCACCTTGCTGTCGGCGATGAAGCGGCCACGCGCGACGGCCTGGTCCCAGGCCTCGCCGCGGTCGATCTCCGGGCGCTCGACGGCGATCTCGCCCTTGAGGACGGCGGCCGTCCACAGCAGCGACTGCTCCAGGAAGTCCGCACCCTCGAAGAGCGCGTCGGCGATGCCGAGGTCGTAGACCTGACCGCCCTTGAGCTGCTTGTTCTGGTTGAGCGAGTTCTCGATGATCACCGAGACGGCCTTGTCCGCGCCGATCAGGTTCGGCAGGATCGTGCAGCCGCCCCAGCCGGGGACCAGACCGAGGAAGACCTCGGGCAGCGAGAAGGCCGGCAGGGCCGCGGAGACGGTGCGGTACGAGCAGTGCAGACCGACCTCGACGCCACCGCCCATCGCCGCGCCGTTGTAGTACGCGAAGGTCGGGACCGCGAGGCCCGACAGACGCTTGAAGACCTCGTGACCGCCCTTGCCGATGGCGAGCGCGTCCTCGTGGCGCTTCAGCAGCTCGACACCCTTGAGGTCGGCGCCGACCGCGAAGATGAACGGCTTGCCGGTGATACCGATACCGACGATCTCGCCGGCCGCGGCCTCCCGCTCGACCTGGTCGATGGCGATGTCCAGGTTCGCCAGCGACGCCGGGCCGAAGGTGGTCGGCTTGGTGTGGTCGAAGCCGTTGTCGAGGGTGATGAGCGCGAAGCGCCCGGCACCGAACGGCAGGTCGAGGTGGCGTACGTTCGCCGAGGTCACGACCTCGTCGGGGAACAGCTCGGCCGCTCCCTTGAGGAGTTCAGCGGTGCTCACTTGTCGCCTCCGGCGTCCTTGTGGTGCGGGTTCTCCCAGATCACCGTGGCGCCCATGCCGAAGCCGACGCACATGGTGGTGAGGCCGTAACGGACCTCCGGCTGCTCCTCGAACTGACGGGCGAGCTGCGTCATCAGACGGACGCCCGAGGAGGCGAGGGGGTGGCCGTAGGCGATGGCGCCGCCGTACTGGTTGACGCGCGCGTCGTCGTCGGCGATGCCGTAGTGCTCCAGGAAGGCGAGCACCTGGACGGCGAAGGCCTCGTTGATCTCGAAGAGGTTGATGTCCTCGATCGACAGACCGGCCTGGGCGAGGGCCTTCTCGGTGGCCGGGATCGGGCCGTAGCCCATGACCTCCGGCTCGACGCCCGCGAAGGCGTACGAGACCAGGCGCATCTTGACCGGCAGGCCGTTCTCGCGGGCGAAGTCCTCGGACGCGATGATCGAGGCGGTCGCACCGTCGTTCAGACCGGCCGCGTTGCCGGCGGTGACCCGGCCGTGCACGCGGAACGGGGTCTTCAGACCGGCCAGGTTCTCCAGCGTGGTGCCCGGGCGCATCGGCTCGTCGGCGGTGACCAGGCCCCAGCCGGTCTCACCGGCGTCCGGGTTGGTGTTGCGCACCGAGATCGGCACCAGGTCCTGCTGGATCTTGCCGTTGGCGTACGCCTTGGCGGCCTTCTCCTGCGAGCGCACGGCGTACTCGTCGGCGCGCTGCTTGGTGATGGTCGGGTAGCGGTCGTGCAGGTTCTCGGCGGTCATGCCCATGAACAGGGCGGACTCGTCGACCAGCTTCTCGCTGACGAAGCGCGGGTTCGGGTCCACGCCCTCGCCCATGGGGTGACGGCCCATGTGCTCGACACCGCCGGCGATGACGACGTCGTACGCGCCGAAGCCGATGGAGCCCGCGACGCTCGTGACGGCGGTCAGCGCGCCCGCGCACATACGGTCGATGGAGTAGCCCGGGACCGACTGCGGCAGACCCGCGAGGAGGCCGGCCGTGCGGCCCAGGGTCAGACCCTGGTCGCCGATCTGCGTGGTCGCGGCGATGGCGACCTCGTCGATCTTCTTGGGGTCAAGACCGGGGTTGCGGCGCAGCAGCTCCCGGATGGCCTTCACGACGAGGTCGTCGGCGCGGGTCTCGTGGTAGATGCCCTTCGGGCCCGCCTTGCCGAACGGGGTGCGGACGCCGTCGACGAAGACGACGTCCCTGACGGTACGAGGCACGATGGCTCTCCTCCAGATGCGGGATGGCACTGCTGCGCGGACACACGCCTGAGCGCGCGCTCAGCACCCATGCTACTTACGAGTAACCAACCTGCCCAGTCCCGCGGGCGGGAGCGGCGAAGGTCACATCCGGAAGGGCGAACGCCGAGGAGAACCGGCCATGATCCGAGGCCCAGGATCTTGGCGTGATCTCGTCGCCCGTTCGACGGGTCGGCTCCGCCGGGCGGGCCCGCGAAAAGGCCTCCCGAGCCGAGGTCGATCGGATCGGGAGGCTTTCGAGGGTTGAGTCGTGCCCGGGCGGACCCCAAGGGCGCCGTCGCGGCCGGGCCGCCCTTCAGGCGACGACGCGCAATCGTCGGACGGTGCCTAGACCGTCTTCACCGACAGCGCGGTCACCAGTTCCGGGGTCACCAGCTCGACCTGCCAGGGCCGCGCCCCGCAGGCGGTGAGCGCCGCGCCGACGGACTGCGCGTCCGGCGTCGTGGGCGGCTCCCAGCACACGCGCCGCACGGTGTCGGGCGTGATCAGGTTCTCCTGCGGCATGTTCAGGCGCTCGGCCAGCGCCGACACGGCGGCCCGCGCGGCGGAGAGCCGGGCGGCGGCGGCCGGGTCCTTGTCGGCCCAGGCCCGCGGCGGGGGAGGCCCGGTCACCGGCTGTCCGGGCTGCGGCAGCTCGGCGTCCGGCAGCGCCTTCGCGCGGTCGACGGCGGCCTGCCACTGTTCGAGCTGACGCCGGCCCATGCGGTGCCCGAAGCCGTTCAGGGCGGCCAGGGCGTGCACGTTGGCGGGCACGGCCAGCGCGGCCTCGACGATCGCGGCGTCCCCGAGCACCTTGCCCGGCGAGATGTCCCGGCGCTGCGCGACGCTGTCCCGCGTCTCCCACAGCTCCCGTACGACGGCCATCTGCCGGCGGCGGCGCACCTTGTGCATCCCGGACGTACGGCGCCAGGGGTCCTTGCGCGGCGGCGCGGGCTCGGCCTGGGCGATCGCGTCGAACTCCTGCCGGGCCCAGTCCAGCTTGCCCTGCCGGTCGAGCTCCTTCTCCAGGGCGTCGCGGAGGTCGACCAGCAGCTCGACGTCGAGCGCGGCGTAGCGCAGCCAGGGCTCGGGCAGCGGCCGGGTCGACCAGTCGACGGCGGAGTGCCCCTTCTCCAGGACGAAGCCGAGGACGCTCTCGACCATGGCGCCGAGGCCCACCCGGGGGAACCCGGCGAGGCGTCCGGCCAGCTCGGTGTCGAAGAGGGTGGTGGGGATCATGCCTATCCCGCGCAGGCAGGGCAGGTCCTGGGTGGCGGCGTGCAGGACCCACTCGGCCCCGGAGACCGCCTCGCCGAGAGCGGACAGGTCGGGACAGGCGACGGGGTCGATGAGCGCGCTGCCGGCGCCCTCGCGGCGAAGCTGCACCAGATAGGCCCGCTGGCCGTACCGGTAGCCGGACGCGCGCTCGGCGTCGACGGCCACCGGGCCGGTGCCGGCGGCGAACGCGGCGATCACCTCGGCGAGCGAGGCCTCGTCGGCGATCACCGGCGGGATGCCCTCTCGGGGCTCCAGCAATGGGGTCGGCGCCGATTCGACGTCGTCCGGAGGGCCGCCTCCGGTGGTTCGCAGTGAGCTGTCTGCTGCGGTCTCTTGGGCGTCGGTCACCTGTCAAGAGTATCCGTGGATGGACGACGCCCGTCGACGGAACGTTCCGTCGACGGGCGTCGGATGGTCGTAAACCAGTCAGGTCAGCGCAAGACGCGGTTCACGAGCCGGGGGCCGGCCGGGCGGTGGGGAGACCGCTCGGTGTCGGTGCGAGGCATCGGAAGGAGGGGGAGGAGGGGGCGGCGGAGGGTCAGTGGATGATTCCGGTCCGCAGGGCCACGGCGACCATTCCGGCGCGGTCGCCCGTGCCGAGCTTGCGCGCGATGCGGGCGAGGTGGCTCTTGACGGTGAGTGCGGACAGGCCCATGGAGACGCCGATGGCCTTGTTCGACTGGCCCTCCGCGACCAGTCGCAGGACCTCGACCTCTCGTCCGGACAACTCGCGGTAGCCGCCCGGGTGGCTCGGGGCACCCGGGGGGCGGCGGTGCATACGGGCGGCGGCCGAGCCGATCGGCGCGGCGCCGGGCCGGGTGGGGAGCCCGACGTTCGTACGGGTGCCGGTGACGACGTAGCCCTTGACGCCGCCCGCGAGGGCGTTGCGCACGGCGCCGATGTCGTCGGCGGCGGAGAGGGCGAGGCCGTTGGGCCAGCCGGCGGCTCGGGTTTCGGAAAGGAGGGTGAGGCCGGAACCGTCCGGCAGGTGGACGTCGGCGACGCAGATGTCGCGCGGGTTGCCGATTCGGGGACGGGCCTCCGCGACGGACGACGCCTCGATGACGTCGCGCACTCCGAGCGCCCACAGATGGCGGGTGACGGTGGAACGGACCCGGGGGTCTGCCACGACCACCATGGCGGTCGGCTTGTTCGGGCGGTAGGCGACCAGGCTTGCGGGCTGCTCGAGGAGAACGGACACCAGGCCTCCTGGGGTGCGGGAGCGGGACGGGACCGGCTCTGGGGGGCGAGCCAGGACGAACCGTGCTTTCAAGGTCACAGACGTCTTCGGCATCAAACCCGTCGACCTTTAGGGAATGATCACGATGGGGTGAGTAACAATCCGTGCAATTCGGACGCGCGATCGATCATCCGAAGATCGAACCGAGTCGTTCCCAGTCGTTCCCCGTCGTTCCTCGTCGATACGCGGCCGAAAGTGGTCGTATCGCCACGCGGCCGGTAAGGAAACGGAAAGGGCGCGCGCGTCGGCGCGCGCCCTCGGCGGGGTCAGCGGGACTGTGGTCCCCGGCGCTGCGGCAGGGTGACCACCGAGGCGTCACCCGGAGTCACCGGCGGCAGTCCGGCGATCTGGCACAGCAGGTCGCACCAGCCGGCGAGGTGCGCGGCGGTGTCCGGTACGCCGCCGAGGCCCTCCCGGGGTGTCCAGGACGCGCGGATCTCGATCTGCGAGGCGGCCGGGCGCTCCGCGAGCCCGCCGAAGTAGTGCGAGCTCGCGCGCGTCACGGTGCCGCTCGCCTCGCCGTACGAGAGCCCGCGGGCCTGGAGCGAGCCGGTCAGCCACGACCAGCAGACCTCGGGGAGCAGCGGGTCGGCGGCCATCTCCGGCTCCAGCTCCGCGCGGACCAGGGTCACCAGACGGAAGGAGCCCTGCCAGGCGTCGTGTCCGGCCGGGTCGTGCAGCAGGACGAGACGGCCGTCGGCCAGATCCTCGTCGTCGGCCACGACCGCGGCCTCCAGCGCGTACGCGTACGGAGCCAGGCGCTGCGGTGGTCGCGTCGGGTCGATCTCGATGTCCGGCCGCAGCCGGGCGCCCCGCAGTGCGTCGACGGCCGCCCGGAAGGGCAACGGGGCCGTCTCCGCCGCATTCCTGTCCCCCTCCTTCTCCTCCCTCGCGTCGTCCATTCCGCCAGCGCCGTCCGACAGTCGTCCCTGAGCCGCAGCCATGCCGGGAAGATTAAGGGGAACGGAGCCCGCGCGCAGGGAGAGACACCCGTGCGTGGGACCCCTGTCCGGATCACGCCGGGCGCACGCCGTCGCGCGAATGCGCCCTCCGGAGGGGTGCGGGCGCACCGGAGCCCGGGACGGGGGCGCCCGCGAGGCGTGGGAGACTTTCCGTCGTGAGCGCCAACCACAGCCCCGCCGGGCAGCAGCCGACAGCCACGTACGAGTCCGCCTTCCTCAAGGCGTGCAGGCGCGAGCCCGTGCCGCACACGCCCGTGTGGTTCATGCGGCAGGCCGGCCGTTCGCTGCCCGAGTACCTCAAGGTGCGCGAGGGCATCCCCATGCTGGAGTCCTGCACGCGGCCCGAGCTGGTCGCCGAGATCACGCTCCAGCCGGTCCGCCGGCACCGCGTGGACGCCGCCATCTACTACAGCGACATCGTGGTCCCGCTGAAGGCCATCGGCGTCGACCTGGACATCAAGCCGGGCGTCGGCCCGGTCGTCCAGAACCCGATCCGCACCCGTGCCGACCTGGCCCAGCTCCGCGACCTGACCCCCGAGGACGTCTGGTACGTCACCGAGGCGATCGGACTCCTGACGGCCGAACTCGGGGAGACCCCGCTCATCGGTTTCGCGGGCGCGCCTTTCACCCTCGCGAGTTACCTCGTGGAGGGCGGTCCGTCCAAGAACCACGAGCACACCAAGGCGCTGATGTACAGCGACCCGCAGCTCTGGGCCGACCTGCTCGACCGTCTCGCCGAGATCACCTCCGCCTTCCTGAAGGTGCAGATCGAGGCCGGCGCGAGCGCCGTCCAGCTCTTCGACTCCTGGGTCGGCGCCCTGGCCCCGGCCGACTACCGCCGTTCCGTGATGCCCGCCTCCGCCAAGGTCTTCGACTCCGTCGCCTCCTACGGTGTGCCGCGCATCCACTTCGGCGTCGGCACCGGCGAGCTGCTCGGCCTCATGGGTGAGGCCGGCGCGGACGTCGTCGGCGTCGACTGGCGGGTCCCGCTCGACGAGGCCGCCCGCCGCGTCGGTCCCGGCAAGGCGTTCCAGGGCAATCTCGACCCCGCGGTCCTGTTCGCGAGCACCGAGGCCGTCGAGGCGAAGACCCGCGAGGTGCTCGCCGCCGCCGCCGGTCTGGAGGGCCACGTCTTCAACCTCGGACACGGCGTCATGCCGAGCATGGACCCCGACGTGCTGAGCCGCCTGGTGGAGTACGTCCACACGCAGACGGCCCGCTAGGACGCCGGTCGGCCCGCGGGACCCCGCGGTCGGCCCGCCGAACCCCGGGGCCGGTCCGTTCGTCATCTACCAGCCGTGCCGCGCCTGTCTGCCCCACAGCAGGCGGCGCGGCTCCGGCGGTGGCGGGGTGCCCGGACGCAGCGGCCAGGCCAGGAGCATGCCGGCCAGGAAACCGACGACGTGCGCCGCGTACGCCACGGTGCCCGCGGCGGGCACGGCGGCGCCGGACGAGTACGCGGCCTGGAGCACGAACCAGAAGCCCAGCACGAGCCACGCGGGCAGCCGGAGCGGCAGGAACACCAGGAACGGCACCAGGACCCAGACCCTGGCCCTCGGATACAGCACCAGATACGCGCCGAGGACCCCGGCGATCGCCCCCGAGGCCCCGATCAGCGGGTCGCCCGAGTCCTCGTTGACCAGGGCGAAGCCGTACGCCGCCGCGAAGCCGCACGCCACGTAGAACAGCGTGAAGCGCACATGTCCGAGCCGGTCCTCGATGTTGTTGCCGAAGATCAGCAGGAAGAGCATGTTGCCCAGCAGATGCAGCCAGCTCCCGTGCAGGAACATCGCCGTGAGCACCGACAGCGGCGGGGACTTGTCGTAGCCCGGCGGTCCCAGCACACAGCCCGACCCGTGCAGTCCGCCGCCGACCTCGCCGGTGGGGACCAGGCGCGGCATCCGATGGTGGATCAGTTCCTGCGGCACGGCGGCGTAGTGGTCCATGAACGCGTGCAGATGACAGAGCTGCGACAGGGCGCTGTCGCCCGCCACCGATCCGGCGAGACCGGGGGTGTAGAGGAAGACGAGCACATTGGCGGCGATCAGCGCGTACGTCACATAGGGCGTGCGCCGCACCGGGTTCACGTCATGGACGGGAATGACCACGAGGAACTACTGCCCGCGAGACGCGGGGCGAATCCGTGCTCGACGGGGCCGGGTGGGCCCCCGGCCGGAGCGGCCCCCGGCGCCGTTTCCCGTCGAACACACTGAACACATGTGCCCCCGCGGCCGTATGTCTCCTCAGCCCCCCGCTTCGCTCCGGCGACGTGGGACGGGTACGACGACGCGACGACGTGAAGACGTGAGGACCCAGGCCATGAGCGACCGAGTTACTCCTCCGATGCACGCCCTGCCCGACGGCGAGGCGGAGATCGCGCTGGTGCTGCACCTCCCCTGGGAGGATGTCGCCGCGCTCGGCCAGGAGGCCGGACGGCTCGCGGCCCGGCTGCAGCGGCCCGTGACCCTGGACGAGGCCGTCAGCCACCGTCTGCGGTCCTCCCGCTCGGCCGCGCACGCGAAGCCGGCCCAGGCCCCGCCCGCGGTCACCGCGGCCGGTTCGGTCTCCTCGCTGCCCGCCCGGCCGCCGGCCGAGCAGGCCCGGCAGGCGATCGACCGGATCAACGGGTCGGCCGGGAACGAGTCCGCCTAGCGGCTGTCCGCCACCGGGGCCCGCGCGCGGGCCCCGGGAGGTCGCCGGGCGGGACCTCGCGGACATGTCCCCGTGCCCGTCACGGGGTTGCCCGGCGCACCTTCGCCACCGCCTTGCGGGCCGCGACCAGGACCGGGTCCCAGACCGGCGAGAACGGCGGGGCGTAGCCGAGGTCCAGCATCGTCATCTGTTCCACCGTCATGCCCGCGGTCAGGGCCACCGCGGCGATGTCCACCCGCTTCGCCGCGCCCTCCCGGCCGACGATCTGCACGCCGAGCAGCCGTCCCGTCCGGTGCTCCGCGAGCATCTTCACCGTCATGAGGGCCGCGTTCGGGTAGTAGCCCGCGCGGCTCGTCGACTCGATGGTGACGGTCTCGAACCGCAGACCGGCCCGGCGCGCGTCCTTCTCGCGCAGCCCGGTCCGGGCGATCTCCAGGTCGCAGACCTTGCTCACCGCCGTGCCGACGACGCCGGGGAACGTGGCGTATCCGCCGGCCACGTTGGAGCCGATGACCTGCCCGTGCTTGTTCGCGTGGGTGCCCAGCGCGATGTGCCGCTCGCGCCCCGACACCAGGTCGAGCACCTCGACGCAGTCGCCGCCCGCCCAGATGTCCTCGTGCCCGCGCACCCGCATCGACAGATCGGTGAGCAGCCCGCCGTGGTCGCCGAGCGGCAGTCCGGCGGCGCGGGCCAGGGACGTCTCGGGGCGCACGCCGATGCCGAGCACCACGATGTCCGCCGGGTAGGTGGCGTCGGCCGTGACGACCGCGCGGACCCGGCCGTCGTCCGCGGTGAGGAACCCGGTGACCTCGGTGTCCCCGACCATGGTGATGCCGAGCCCCTCCATCGCGGTGTGCACCAGGCGGCCCATGTCCGGGTCGAGGGTGGCCATGGGCTCCTTGCCCCGGTTGACGACGGTCACCTCGTACCCGCGGTTGATGAGCGCCTCGGCCATCTCCACGCCGATGTAGCCCGCGCCGACGACCACGGCCCGGCGGCCCTCGGTCCGCGCGAGCGTGTCGAGCAGCGCCTGCCCGTCGTCCAGCGTCTGCACGCCGTGCACGCCCGGCGCGTCGGCGCCCGGCAGCTCGGGGCGGACCGGCCGCGCGCCGGTCGCGATGACGAGGCGGTCGTACGAGGTCCACGCCTCGGCCCCGGTGCCGAGGTCCCGTGAGCGCACCCGGGCGCCCGCGACGTCGATCTCGGTGACCTCCGTACGCATCCGCAGGTCGATGGCGCGCTCCCGGTGTTCCTCGGGGGTCCGCGCGATCAGCCGGTCGCGGTCGGGGACGTCGCCGCCCACCCAGTACGGGATGCCGCACGCCGAGTACGAGGTGAAGTGGCCCCGCTCGAACGCCACGATCTCCAGCTCGCCGGGACCGCGCAGCCGGCGTGCCTGTGACGCGGCGGACATGCCCGCCGCGTCACCCCCGATCACGACCAGCCGTTCCCGGTCGCCGTGCCCGCCGCTCGTACCGTTCGTATCGCTCATGCCCATACGAACACGCTACGGGGGCCCGGCACTTCAGTCCTCCCCGCCGCCCTCCCGGCCCGCGCCGGGCGCGGTGCCCGCCGTGCCGGAGGCCGGGTCCGCGGCCGGTTCCGGAGCGGTGCGCGAGGCCGGCACCGGGGCCGGACCCTCGGTCGGCGCCGGAGAAGGAACCGGGGCCGGGCCCGGATTCACCGCGGACGGGCCCGCGGCCATGGCCGGAGCCGGGCCCGAGGCCGGCGCCGGGGTCCGACGGCGCAGCCGCGGGCTCACGCCACGCGTCCACGCCAGGACGATCAGGCCGAGGACCACCGCGAAGGGAAGGACGGCCCCGACGGCCAGCGCCAGCCAGCGCACCACGGTGACCAGCACGTGCCAGCCACCCGAGAGCGCGTCGAGGAAGCCCGGGTCGGACTCCTTCTTCTCGGCCTTCTTCACCGGCGTCTCGGACAGCGTGAGCGTGATCGTGGCCAGGCTCGTGCGGTCCTTCAGCGACGCCTGCTGGGCGAGCAGCGCCTCCAGATCGGCCTCCCGGGTGCTCAACTCCCCTTCCAGAGCGACCACGTCACTGAGCCTGGTGGCCTTGTCCATCAGTTCGCGGACCCGGGCCACGCTGGCGCGCTGCGACTTGACGCGGCTCTCCACGTCCACGACCTGATCGGTGACGTCCTCCGCCTTGGCCGTGCGCGTGACGACCTTGCCGGCGCCCTCCAGCGCGGCGAGCACCTCGTCGTAGCGCTCGGTGGGCACCCGCAGAACGACCCGGGTGCGCTCGTGGTCCCGGCCGTCACGGGTGGTGGTCTCGTCGCCGACGTAGCCCCCGGCGTTCTCGGCCGCCGCGCGGGCGTCGTCCAGGGCCCCGGGAACGTCCTTGACCACGACGGTCAGCGAGGCGGTGCGGATGATGCTGTTCAGGGTCACCTTGGGCGGAGCGGCCGTCTTGCGGCCGTTCGAGGCCCCGCTCCCCGCGGCGCCCGCGGCCCCCGAGTCCGCCTGCTCCGCGGGGGCGGCGTTCGCGTCGCTCCGGGCGACCGACTTGTCGTTGGTGCTCCCCGTCTCGCTCGCGCCGCATCCCGTCAGCGCGACCGCCGCGACGAGGAACATGCCGGCCATGACCCGGGCGGGGCGGACCGCGCGCGCGGGCGACGCGGACGGGACCGGCGGGGCGGACGAGGCGAAAGGTCCGGGCTCGCCGGGTGCCGTGGGCCGGAGCGGATGTACGGAGCCTGTCTGCATGCGGGACTACCCCCCCAGGGTGGTGACGACGGACAGTTCTTCGACGCCGGAGGGGCGCGGGACGTTGGCGTGCTCCGGTCCCGATGCGGTCACGGTCCGGACTCGCGCGGGACACCGGGCTCCCCGCCGGGGGCGTCGGGGACGTCTGAGAAGGTGGAGACATGCGCGAAGAGGACACCCCTGCGGGTTCGGGACATGTCGTGGTCGTCGGCGGAGGGATCGCGGGGCTGGCCGCGGCTCACCGCCTGCTCGGGCGGGGCGCGCGCGTCACCGTCCTGGAGGCGTCGGACCGAGTCGGAGGCAAGCTGCTGACCGGCGAGATCGCGGGCGCGCGCGTCGACCTCGGCGCCGAGTCGATGCTGGCGCGCCGCCCCGAGGCCGTGGACCTCGCCCGCGAGGCCGGGCTCGGCGACCGCCTCCAGCCGCCCGCCACCGCGACGGCCTCCCTGTGGACCCGCGGAACCCTGCGCCCCATGCCCAAGGGCCACGTCATGGGCGTCCCCGGCGACGCGTCCGCCGTCGCCGGCGTCCTCTCCGAAGAGGGCCTGCGCCGCATCGAGCGCGACGCCGACCTGCCGCGGACCGAGGTGGGCGAGGACATCGCCGTCGGCGAGTACGTGGCGGCGCGCCTCGGCCGCGAGGTCGTCGACCGCCTCGTGGAACCCCTCCTCGGCGGGGTGTACGCGGGAGACGCCTACCGCATCTCGATGCGGCTGGCCGTCCCCCAGCTCTACGCTGCCGCGCGCACCCACACCTCCCTGACCGAGGCGGTCCGCGAGATCCAGGGGAAGGCGGCCGCGGCCGGGCCGGGCGGCCCGGTGTTCATGGGCATCGACGGGGGAGTGGGCCGGCTGCCGCTCGCCGTCGCCGCGTCGGTGACGGCACGCGGGGGCGAGATCCTCACCGGGACGCAGGTGACCGAGCTGCGCCGGACCACGGCGGCCGGGACCGGCGAGCAGGCCCGCGCCGCCTGGCGCGTCGTCGCCGGGGACCGCGTCCTGCACGCCGACGCGGTCGTCCTCGCGCTGCCCGCCCCGGTGGCCGCCGCGCTGCTGCGGGCCGAGGCGCCGGCCGCGGCGGCCGAACTGGCCGCCGTGGAGTACGCGTCGATGGCCCTGGTGACCCTCGCCTACCGCGGCGAGGGCGTCACCCTCCCCGAGGGGAGCGGCTTCCTGGTGCCTCCGGTCGACGGGCACACCATCAAGGCGTCCACCTTCGCCTCCCGCAAGTGGGGCTGGATCGCCGACCAGGACCCCGGCCTGCTGGTGCTGCGCACCTCCGTCGGACGGTACGGCGAGACGGAGGTGCTCGGCAGGTCCGACGCCGATCTCGTCGAGGTGTCCCGGCACGACCTGCGGGAGGCGACCGGGCTCGACGCCGAGCCGGTCGAGACCCGGGTGACCCGCTGGGACGACGGTCTGCCCCAGTACCCGGTCGGCCACCACGCGCGCGTGGCCCGCGTCCGCGAGCACGTCGGGAAGCTGCCCGGCCTCGCCGTGTGCGGCGCGGCGTACGACGGGGTCGGCATCCCGGCCTGCATCGCGTCCGCGTACGCCGCCGTCGACCGGCTCGGCGGCGACGGCGCCGGTCTTGAGGCACTGCGGGCCCACCCGGTGCAGAGCCTGCACGGCGGCGCGGGAGAATAGCCTCATGAGTGACGACGCCCCCACCACCGAGCCGGCCAGGATCCCGAACAAGGGCAAGCTGGCCAAGGACCTGAACGAGGTCATCCGCTACACCCTGTGGTCGGTCTTCAAGCTGAAGGACGTGCTCCCCGAGGACCGCGCCGGTTACGCCGACGAGGTCCAGGAGCTGTTCGACCAGCTCGCCGCGAAGGACGTCACCGTCCGCGGCACGTACGACGTCTCGGGGCTGCGCGCGGACGCCGACGTCATGATCTGGTGGCACGCCGAGACCAGCGACCAGCTCCAGGAGGCGTACAACCTCTTCCGCCGTACGAAGCTGGGCCGCGCGCTGGAGCCGGTCTGGTCGAACATGGCCCTGCACCGCCCGGCCGAGTTCAACCGCTCGCACATCCCGGCGTTCCTCGCCGACGAGACGCCCCGCGACTACGTGAGCGTCTACCCCTTCGTGCGCTCCTACGACTGGTACCTGCTGCCCGACGAGGACCGCCGCCGGATGCTGGCAGACCACGGCAAGATGGCGCGCGGCTACCCGGACGTGCGCGCGAACACGGTCGCCTCGTTCTCGCTCGGCGACTACGAGTGGCTGCTCGCCTTCGAGGCGGACGAGCTCTACCGCATCGTCGACCTCATGCGTCACCTGCGCGCCTCCGAGGCCCGGATGCACGTCCGCGAGGAGGTCCCGTTCTACACGGGCCGCCGCAAGGACGTCGCCGAACTGGTCGCGGGCCTCGCCTGACCGTCCCGGCGTCCCGTCCGGCCGTGCCGGCGGATCACCGGCCGTCCGCGTGAGAAGGCGGGCGCCCCTCCCGGGGGCGCCCGCCTTCCCGGTTTCCGGACCCGGTCAGTGCGCCCGCGCCACCGGCTCGCGGTGCGGCGCGCATCCCGCGTCGCCGCCGGGGAGCCGGCCCTCCAGGAGGTAGGCGTCCAGGTGGCCGTTGACGCACTTGTTGGGGCCGCCCGCGATCCCGTGGGTGCCGGCGCCGTTCTCCGTCACCAGCACCGAGCCCCACAGCCGTCGGTGGAGTTCCTTCGCGCCCTCGTACGGCGTCGCCGCGTCCCGCTCGGCGGCCAGGATCAGCGTCGGCGGCAGCTCACCGGGCAGGGTCCGTACGTCGAGCGGCTTCTGCCGGGGCGCGGGCCAGTACGCGCACGGCAGGTTCATCCACACGTTGTCCCAGGTCTCGAACGGGGCGACCCGCGCGAGCCGGGTGTTGTCGCGGTCCCAGGTGCGCCAGTCGGTCGGCCAGGGCGCGTCGTTGCACTCCACGGCCGTGTAGACCGCGCTGCTGTTCTCCTGTTCGGCGGCCGCCTCCGGATGCGGTCCCGCCACCTGGATCAGCGGCTTCGGGTCGCCCTTCAGATAGGCGGACAGCGCCAGCGCGCGCTGCGGCCAGTAGTCGTCGAAGTACCCGGCCTGCAGGAACGCGCCCTGGAGCTGGGCGGGGCCCACCGTGCCTCCGGCGGGCGAGGCGGCGAGCCGGGCCCGCGCCTTCTCGTAGGAGCGCCGCACCTCCTCCGCGGTGCGGCCCAGTCCGTACACCGTGTGGTGGCGGGCGATCCACGCGCGCAGGTCCGCCCAGCGGGTCTCGAACGCGGCCGACTGGTCGAGGTTGTTGCCGTACCAGACCTTCTCGGGGTCGGGGTTCACCGCCGAGTCGAAGACCATGCGGCGTACGTGCGAGGGGAACAGCGTCGCGTACAGGGAGCCGAAGTACGTCCCGTACGAGGCGCCCATGAACGTCAGCTTCCGCTCGCCCAGCGCGGCCCTCAGCACGTCCAGGTCGCGGGCGTTGTCGAGCGAGGTGTAGTGGCGCAGGGCGGAGCCCGCACGCCGGGCGCAGCCGCGGGCGTACGCCTTGGCCTCCGCGATCCGTGCCTTCTTGAACGACTCCGAGGGGACGGTCGGGGCCTGGAGGAGCGGCTTCGGACGGTGCCGGGGGTCCCGGCAGGTCAGCGGCGCCGACCGGCCGACGCCGCGCGGTGCGTAGCCGACGAGGTCGTACGCGGCTCCGATCCGCTTCCACTCGGGCAGCATGCCGATCAGCGGGAAGAACATGCCGGAGCCGCCGGGACCTCCGGGGTTGTAGACGAGGGAGCCCTGACGCGGCACCTTGTGCCTGGCGTTGTGCGGGTCCTTGCCGGTGGCCTTCACACGGCTGACGGTCAGTCTGATCCGCTTGCCGTCGGGGAGCGTGTAGTCGAGGGGCACCGTGACCGTGCCGCACTGGAGGCTCGCCGGCAGGTGCTCCTCCTTGGGGCACTTGCCGAAGTGGATGCCCGTGGCGGCGGCGCGTCCGGCGGCGACGGCGGTGCCGCGGGTCGCGGCGGATCCGATGGGGTCGGGCCAGACCTGCGCGCCGTCCGCGGGAGCGGCGACGAGGCCGGCCAGGAGCAAGGACCCTGCGGTTCCGTGGAGGACGGCAGCTCTCATCGCGAATCCCTTCAGCGCGCGGCAGCGACAGAAGGATGCTTCGTTCGGCGGACGGCGAAGTAAAGCACCGCCCCCCGGTGTCGGCGCCAATGACCCCGATGCGCCCCCGCGGGCTCCTTCCAGCCCCCTGGAGCCCGGGGTGTCTTCGGGCGCTGGTCCTAGTGGGCCCCCTCCCGCCAGGGGGTGTCGCGGTCGCGGTGCGCCAGGGCCGCCCGCAGGTCGGGCTCGCCGATCGCGCGGATGCCGCGTACGGCGACGGAGGTGAGGTACGTACGGTCGTCGCCGGAGGCGTCGGAGTGCCGGGCCAGGGTGCCGAGCAGCCGCTGCCCGGCCGGGGAGGCCCAGCGGGTGCAGGGGTGCACCTCGATCCGGGCTATGGCCAGACAGCTCACCGTCAGGATGAGCGGGAGCAGGAACCAGACGGCCACCGGGACGTCGCTGCCCGGGGCCTGGCCCGGCAGCAGCAGGGCCGCGACGCCCAGCGCGAGGACCCCGGCCGCGGCGGCCTGGACCTGACGGACCGCCCCCGCGACCGTGGTGCGGGTCCCGTCGGGGACGGCGAGGCCGGCCGCGACCAGCCGGTCCGCGAGACGGCGTACGGAGTCGGTTGCGGCGGTGGCCGCCCGCAGCGGCGCTATCCGGGACTGGCCCTCGGGTCCGATCGCCCCGATGACCGAGCGCTCCATGTCGTCGCGCCCGCGCGGGTCGACGACGGTGGCCCAGCCGGTGTGCGCGAGCAGCAGGCGGCGCTGGCGGGCCATCGACACCAGGGTCAGATCGGCCACCCGGGCCGGTCCGCCGGACAGGAACGCGGCCTCGTACAGCGTGAGGTCGTGCCCGTGCGCGGCGTCGGTGTCGAGCGACGCGGTACGGACCGCGGCCAGACACAGCCGGGTGCAGGAGACACCGGCCGCCACCCAGGCGAGGATCAGGAGAAGGACCCAGAACATGGCGTTTTTCTATGCGATGGGACCGGGTGGGCGCCATGCTCCACCCACTATGTGGGACGCAGCCGTTGCCGGTGTGTGATGTTCCGCTTTCCGCGCGCCCCGGTGCTCGATCTCCGCACCACACGCAACTCGTGTGGATCGGGGCGGTCTTGAGGACTCGGCACGGTCCACGGGCGGACGGACCTCGCCGCGGTCGCTCAGGAGCCCGCCGACGGGTTGGGGCGCGCGGCGGCCGGGGGGAGCGGGTAGCCCGAGGACGGGGTCACCGGGACCGGCGACGACGGGGACGGCACCGGGCCGGGCGGCGCGGGGGAGTTGGTGAGCGGCGGCGGGCTCGCGGTGGCCGCGTCCGAGGCGAGCGCGTCGAAGTCCACGTATCCGGTCGCCTCCAGGACCTTGATGTGGTCGAGCACGGTGGTGTTCGCGTCGTCGGCGAGATCGCGCACGAGTGAATTGCGCGTGTTCGCGCGGACCTGGGCGACCATCGCGAACACCTTGCCGTGCGCGGCGCGCAGGATGTTCGCGAAGTCCCGGTCGTACTGCGTGCCGTGCGCCGCGCTGAGCGTGGACAGCCACTGACGCTGCTGTGCGTTGGGCTGGTTGGGCAGTTCCAGGCTGAGCCGCGCCGCGACGCTGCGGACGCGCGCGTCGAGGAACGTGTGCCCCTCGATCAGGTGCGCTCCCGCCGTCCGTACGGCCTGGGTGGTGCCGCGCTCCTGGGCCTGCTGGCCCGCGGGCAGCTCCCACAGGCCGGCCAGCCGGACCCTGGTGACGAACTCCCGGTCCAGGCCCGACAGCGGACCGTACGGACTCGGGACGGTCCCGGAGTTCAGGGTGTCGAGGCCGGTGCCGGCGCGGTCCGCGTACGACCAGATCGGAAAGGCCAGCGCGACCAGGGTCGCCAGCAGGGCGGCGATGATGAGCCCTGTTCCACTGACCGGTCCGGTGCGGTTGTCGGATCGCATGGTGCCTCCTGTTGCGGCACCGCACGCTAATGCGCTTCGCGTGCGGGCTGGCATGCTACTGCGGGCTCTACGCCGACTGCCGTACGCGAAGGAGGGGTCGGGACGAGGGTGGAAGGCGCCGGATGCGGTGGTTCGTGCTGACGTCGAACCGTCCTGAAGCATCATCAAACGGACGCGCACAGCGCCTTCACATCGTGCGGTGTTACTCCGGGCACACTCCGCGGACGAGGCGTGTCGGATGCCGGGGAGACGGCTCAGCGGCGGAGCAGCGCCCTGCGGGTGGCCCTGGCGAGCCGGGCCACGGGGCGTCCGGACAGCGGGGCGGGACCCGACCGTTCCAGCCACCACGCGCGCAGCCGCCGGGTCCTGGCGCTCTCCGGGAGCCCGGCGAGCAGCAGGTGCTCGGCGAAGTCCAGGGCGTCGCGGCGGTAGCCGCCGGTCATCGGACGCCGCTGCGCGTACGCGAGGAAGGCCGGCCGGTAGCCGTCGGCCAGGATCTCCGGCAGCTCCGGGGCCACCTTCGCGACGACGTCCGCCCGTTTGGCGGCGAGGGCGCGCGCCTGCACCCCGAGGCGGACGCGGTCGAAGCCCTCGGGCGCGGGGGTCCCGGCGACCAGCGCCGACAGCAGCGCGGCCTGCGCCAGCGCCACCCGCTGACGGGGCGCGTCTCCCGCCGCGGCCCGGGAGTCCGGCGCGGGCACCTCCTCCGGTGCGGCCGCCTGGTCCGGTACGGCCATCTCGCCCGGGGCGGCCGCCGAGGGAGTGGGGCCGGTCCCCGCCGGGGCCGTCCGGTCGGGCCCGGTCGCCCGAGCTCCGGCCTCCGCCTTCTTCAGGGTGTCCCGGATCGCGGTGAGTTCCCGCTCCAGTTCGGCCGGTTCCGGGAAGTTCTCGTCGCGTTCGAGGAGGACACCCGGCGGGGTCACCCGGGACGCGAGGTCGGCGAGGATGTCGAGCACGGGCCGCGGGACGGGGTGCGCGTGGCTGTCGTGCCAGACGCCGTCCCGCTCGAAGCCCCCGGCGACGTGGACGTAGGCGATCGCCTCGACGGGCAGTTCGTCCAGGGCCTTGGCGGGGTCCTCGTCGCGGTTGACGTGGTTGGTGTGGAGGTTGGCCACGTCGATGAGCAGCCGGACGCCCGTGCGGTCGACCAGGTCGTAGAGGAACTGCCCCTCGGTCATCTCCTCGCCCGGCCAGGAGATCAGCGCGGCGATGTTCTCCACGGCGAGGGGGACGGGGAGCGCCGCCTGGGCCGCGCGGACGTTCTCGCACAGGACGCGCAGCGCGTCCCGGGTGCGCGGAACGGGCAGCAGGTGCCCGGCCTCCAGGAGCGGTGACGCGGTGAGCGGGCCGCCGGCCCGGACGAACGCGATGTGTTCCGTGACGAGCGGCGAACCCAGCGCCTCGGCGCGTTCCGCGAGCGCGGTGAGCCGCGCCTCGTCGGGCCGGTCGGCGCCGCCGAGGCCCAGGGAGACGCCGTGCGGCACCACCGTGACCCCCCGCTCCCGCAGCCGCAGCAGCGACTCGGGGAGATGACCGGGGCACAGGTTCTCCGCCACGGCCTCGACCCAGTCGATGCCGGGCATCCGCTCCACGGCCTCGGCGATCTCCGGCCGCCACCCGATTCCCGTACCCAGCCGCTCCGACTTCGTCATGTCCCCTCCTCCGTCACGGCCTCGGCCGCGCCTGCCCGTACGTCGCTCCCCACGACGGCCGGTGCACCGGCGTGACCAGGTCATGGCCCCGGGGGCCGGGACCGAACCCACCGGGGCGGACGTTCAGAGCAAGATTTGAGGTTCCGCGCCGCCGCTCCCTTGCCGGACGGCGGCGAGCGGACCGGCTCCGACGAGGGCGAGTGGCCCTTTCGCGCCACCACGGTGAGCGAGGGGCGAGACTTGGCCTGAAAGGCCTCCCGCGTCCTTCGTTCGGGGGGTGGCAACGCCAACTTCCGTTTCCCTAAGATGGATTGCCGGTCGGGCCGGTCAGGCAGACCGACACTGATCTGGGGGAACGATGCAGCCTGGCGAGCAGTTGTCCACGTCGATCGATGCCACGGTGCCCACGGCCGCGCGCATGTACGACCACTATCTCGGCGGCAAGGACAACTACGCCGCCGACCGGGCGGCCTGCGAGGAACTGGACAAGGTCGTCCCCAGCACGCGCGCGCTCGCCCTGAACAACCGGCGCTTCCTCCAGCGGGTGGTCCGCACCCTGGCGGACGGATACGGGATCAGGCAGTTCCTCGACCACGGATCCGGCCTGCCCACCCAGAACAACGTGCACCAGGTCGCCCAGGCGATCGACGAGACCTCCCGCGTGGTCTACGTCGACGTCGACCCGATGGTGCTGGTCCACGGCCGGGCCCTGCTCGACCAGAACGACCGGACGGCCGTCATCCACGCCGACCTGCGGCAGACGGAGGAGATCTTCTCCCACCCCGACACCCGGCGGCTGATCGACCTCGAACAGCCGGTGGCCGTGCTGTTCAACTCGGTGTTCCACTGCATCCCGGACAGCGAGACCGACGGGCCCCTCCCGGTGATCCGCCGCGTCGCCGAGCGGCTGGCGCCCGGCAGCTTCATGGTGATGTGCCAACTGGTCAGCGAGGACGCCGAGGTCCGCGACTTCGTCACCGGCTTCATGGACCAGGCGACGCAGGGGCACTGGGGCCGGGTCCGCCAGGAGAAGGACGTGGAGGAGTTCTTCGACGGCATGGACGTCCTCGAACCCGGACTGGTCGAGGTGTCCACCTGGCGGCCGGACACCGATGTCGTGCCGCGCCAGCTCACGCAGGAGTGGATCGAGTTCGGCGGGGTCGGCCGGATCCGCTAGGAGAGCCTCCGGCTCATACCGTCCGGCCGCTGCCGTCCGGCGTCCGCCGGGCCGGCTCCGGCCCTTCGTGTACGCGTCCGGCCGCGACGCCTCCTAGTCCTTGGCGTACCGCTGTTCCACCGTGGTGCGCAGCAGCGCCAGGGATGCGCGGGGGCTGAGGGCCTCGTCGGCGAGCCGGTCCAGCACCACCCGGTACTCCTCCGTCTCGTCGCGGTCCTCCAGGAAGTTGGCGCTCCTGATGTGCTCCAGGTAGACGATGTCGGGCAGTTCGACGCCGCCGAAGCGCAGATAGGTGACCGGGATGGCCGGCGCGGAGGCGTTGGTGACGTCCAACGGCACGATCTGCACGACCACATGGGGACGCTGGGCCATCTCGATGAGGTGTTCGAGCTGGGCGCGCATCACCGCACGGCTGCCCAGGACGCGCAGCAGGACGGACTCGTCGACGACGGCCCACAGTTGAGGCGCGTCCACCCGGTCCAGCAGCTCCCGTCTGCGCATGCGCAGCTCCACCCGGCGCTGCACCTCGGCGGCGGGCGCCGTCGGCAGCCCGCGTTCCACCACGGCCCGCGTGTAGTCGGGAGTCTGCAACAGGCCCGGAACGTACTGGATCTCGAAGGTACGGATGGTGGTGGCCGCCTCCTGGAGGCCGACCAGCCGGTCGAACCACTCGGGCATCAGCCGCTTGTCGTAGCGCTGCCACCACCCCGGCTCGCCCGCGCGCTTGAGCAGTCTGAGCAGGACCGAGATCTCGTAGTCCTCGGTCCCGTACAGCCCGAGCAGTGCGCGGACGTCGTCCTCCGTCGGTGGCCGACGGCCCTTGCCCGCCTCTATGCGCGACAGTTTCGCCGCGCTGAATCCGAGGGAGCGCGCGGCCTGTTCCTGGGAGAGCCCGGCGTCCTCGCGGGCGCCGGCGAGCTGCACGCCGACCAGCATCTTCAGCAGAGTGGGGGCGGGCTCCTCCCGGCTCAGATACGGTTCGAGACGGGAGACGCGGGGTGACTCGACGGACATCCTGACTCCCAGTCGACCGGCAGAAGACAGCCAAAATTATCGCACTGCGCCGGACTCTGCCGCATGGAGAGACAGAAGTGGACAACCAGCCTTCCGTTTCAACGGAGTTCGGCGCCTCCGGGACGAGGACTCAGAGCGCCTCGGGGACCGGGACTCAGAGCAGGTGGTCGAACTCCCCGTCCTTCGCGCCGGCCAGGAACGCGGCCACTTCCGCCGGGGTGTAGACGAGGGCCGGGCCGTCGGGGTCACGGGAGTTGCGGACCGCTATCCGTCCGTCTCCCAGCGTGGCCACTTCGACGCAGTTGCCTTCGGCATTGCTGTGCCTGCTCTTGATCCAGGAGGCACCCAGCGAGCTGGCCCGCACTCCGTTCGGCACTGATGGCACCAACGCACTCTCCTTGCTGACGTTCCACCAGGTGCGCGCCCGGGCCGGCCGCCCGGTCGCGGGCCCCGGCCGGGCCTCACGTGGCCCATGCGCCTCTCCGTCTTCATGCAATTTCTCGTGCAATTGCACGAAGACGCTGTCAGCGTGGATAATAGCCGTGGCGTCAACCTCGTTGCCAGAGGCCTTTGCTGACGTCGGCTCAGCCGCTCCCCGGGGAGCGTGATCGTCCGGGACGGGCCCTCGGCCCGCCCGCGCACCTGGCACTGTCCGACGCCTTCGGAGGGAGCGGAAATGGCCACACCACTCAGGAACCTGGAACGTGTGTCGTGGGACGAGATCAAGGACTCCAAGGGGTCCGCGGAAGCCATCCCCTTCCTGCTCAACACCGTCGCCTGGGGTGACGCGGCGACCGCCAGAGCGGCACTCCAGGACCTGAGGGAACGAATCTGCCAGTTCGGATTCGTCGTGGAGCAGGCGACTGCCGCCACCGTCCCCTTCCTGTGGGAGCTCGCCGAACTCCCGCAGGTCACCTGCCGCGTCCAGATAATCCAGCTCCTGAAGGACATCGCGGACGCCCGGCAGTGGGAACGCACCGCCGCCGCGTACCCCAAGCTCCTCAACCGCCGGGAGAACTGGGTGGGCTGGGAGCGCGAGGCGCGCCAGGCCGTCCGCGCCCACCGCGGCACCCTCCAGCACCTGCTCGCCGAACCGGACACCGAGATCGTCCGCGTCACCGCGGAACTCGCCACCACCCTGGCCGATTAGGGTCCCGCGTCAGCCCGCGGGATCCGCGGCGCGTCCCGGCAGGGCGCCCACGCGGTCGTGTCCCTCGACGGCGACCGTCAGCCCGGGGGCGATCTCCGTGAACCCCGCGTCACGGACCAACGGCACCTCGGAGACGCTGAGTTCACGCCAGCGGGCCGGATCGGCGGTACGGACCGAGAGGGCGAAGCCCGACGCGCGCCAGGCGGTCCGCTCCTTCTCCGACAGCTCCCACCAGGCCAGTTGGGCGCCATGGCCCGTCTGCGCCATGGTCTTGCCCGCCGACATGTCGAGTTCCGGGTTCAGCCACAGCACGGGCGCCGCCGGATCGGCCGGTGCCGGCGGCTCCGGATCCTCCAGATCCGTACCGGACACCTGGAGCCGCGCCAGGTCCTTGGGCCAGCCGTCCAGCGGCACCGGCGGGAAGACCCGCACCTCCGCGGTCCGCCCCGTCACGGTGATGCCGGGCAGCGCCTCGGCCCGCCGCCACTCGGCGCCGCGCGCCCGCCGTACGACCTTGCGGATCCGGGCGTCCTGCCAGTCCCGCATCGCCTGCGCCCAGATGCCGTCCCCGAGTGAACGCTCGTCGCTCAGCATGGTCAGCACGGCCCGGGCCGAGGTCTCCAGCGCGTCGGTGCGCGCCGGGGGCGCGTCCTTCTCGATGTGCACCACCAGCGGCAGGACGAACTGCCGTGCGGTGTCACGCGCCGTGGGCTCGTCGCGGAACGGGCTGTCGTCGGCGGGGGTCGGGTCGTCGCTGCTCACGCCCCCAGTCTGCCAGGCGGAAGATCCGTTCCGGACGGACGGTCCGGTGCCGGAGCCGCCCGTCCCACGGACCACCCGTCCCACGGGCCACCCGTCCGTCCTACGGGCCACCCGTCCCACGGACCACCCGTCCCACGGACCGTCCGCCCCGCGCCGGTCAGCCCGAGCACGCGGTGCGCTGCGCCTCCTGCCAGTCGCAGACGGGGCACAGTGTGATGCCCTTGTGCGACTCCGGATACTCGGTCGGTTCACGGCACAGGACGCATTCCGCGTACGGCGGCCCGTCCTGCCCCGCCGGGTCGAGGATGCCGTGGGACTCCCCGGCAGGCCCGTCCGCGCCGGTCGCGCGGTGGTCGTCGCTCATGCCTCCAGCTTAGGAGGAGCACGCCCTCACCCGGTGCCGCGCGACCCGGTCCTCCGGTCGATCTCGCGGCCGATCTCGTGCAGGACCTCGTCGGCCGGCCGGGGATCGAGACGGCGTCCGTCGCGCAGACGCAGGGCGATCAGGCCGTCGGCCGCCTCCCGGGGGCCGATCACCGCCTGGTACGGGGCCAGCCGGGCGGCACGCACCCGGGCGCCCAGGCTGCCCTCGTCCGGGGCGGCGAGCCCGGCCCGCAGCCCCTGGTCGCGGCAGCGGCGTACGAGCCGGAGCGCCTCCTCGGTCTCGGCCTCGGACACGGGCAGGACCACCACCTGGGTGGGGGCGAGCCAGGCGGGGAAGGCGCCGCCGTGCACCTCGATGAGGTGGGCGACGGCCCGTTCCAGACTGCCGATCACGCTGCGGTGCACCATGACCGGCCGGTGTTTCGCGCCGTCGGCGCCGATGTAGCGCAGATCGAAGCGCTCGGGCTGGTGGAAGTCGACCTGGACGGTGGAGAGGGTGGACTCGCGGCCCGCCGGGTCGGCGATCTGGACGTCGATCTTGGGCCCGTAGAACGCGGCCTCGCCCTCGACCGCCTCGTACGCGACGCCGGACCCGTCGAGGACCTCGCGCAGCAGCGCGGCCGATCTGCGCCACAGCTCCGGATCGGCGACGTACTTGCCTCCCGGGCCCGGCAGCGACAGCCGGTAGCGGGATGCCTCGATGCCCATGGCCTCGTACGCGGCACGGATCAGTCCGAGGGCGGCGGCGGCCTCCTCGGCGACCTGGTCGGGGGTGCAGAAGATGTGCGCGTCGTTGAGCTGGATGGCCCGCACACGGGTCAGGCCGCCCAGCACGCCCGACAGCTCGGAGCGGTACATCCCGCCCAACTCGGCCATGCGAAAGGGCAGTTCGCGGTAGCTGTGCGGGCGGGACCGGTAGATCAGCGCATGGTGGGGGCACAGGCTCGGCCGCAACAGCATCTGTTCTCCGCCGAGTTCCATCGGCGGGAACATGTCGTCGCCGTAGTGCGACCAGTGCCCGGAGATCTCGTACAGCTCCTTCTTGCCCAGCACCGGCGAGTACACGTGCCGGTAGCCGGCCCGCCGCTCGGCGTCGCGGACGTACTCCTCCAGGGCGTACCGCACGGCGGCGCCGTCGGGCAGCCAGTAGGGAAGTCCGGCGCCCATGAGGGGGTCGGTGTCGAACAGGCCGAGTTCGCGGCCGAGTCGGCGGTGGTCGTTCACGGTGGTCTCCTCGCTTGCGGAGGGCGAGCGACCACACGGCGAAGCCCCGGGGCACTCGCCCCGGGGCTTCGACTCATGTCAGAGGTCAGCGCGCCGGGACACTCTCCGGCGTCGTCGTGTTCATCGCGGCACGCTTCTTCATGGCCCACACGCTAGCAGCGGCCTCCCGGCCGGGCCACGGGATTTCGAACGGCTACCCGGACTCCTCCGTGAAGCCGGAGTCCTTCGTGAACCCGGACTCCTCCGGGCGTCCGGAGGGTTCCGGATCGTCTCCCGGCTCCCTCGGCGCCCCGACGTCCCCCAGCAGGCCGAACGCGTCCGGGATGCCGAGCCCGTCGGTGTCCGCGAACGCCTCCGGCAGGCCGAGCGCCTCCCGCACTCCGTTGATCCGGTCCGGCACGACGGGCGGCTCGACGGGATCGACCCCCGGCTGCCCCTTGAGCGAGGGCGGTACCTCGGGGGCCGACGGCTGCCGGGAGTCCGCCACGACGGGCGGCTGTCCGGACTGGGCCCGCTCCAGGAAGCGCAGCAGTTCGACCGGGAAGGGCAGGACGAGGGTGGAGTTCTTCTCGGCGGCGACGGCCACCACCGTCTGCAGCAGCCGCAGTTGGAGCGCGGCCGGCTGTTCCGACATCACCTCGGCGGCCTGCGCCAGCTTCTTGGACGCCTGGAGTTCCGCGTCCGCGTTGATGATCCGGGCCCTGCGCTCGCGGTCCGCCTCGGCCTGACGGGCCATGGACCGCTTCATCGTCTCGGGCAGGGAGACGTCCTTGATCTCGACGCGGTCGATCTGCACGCCCCAGCCGATCGCCGGGCTGTCGATCATCAACTCCAGCCCCTGGTTGAGCTTTTCGCGGTTGGAGAGCAGGTCGTCCAGATCGCTCTTGCCGATGATCGACCGGAGCGAGGTCTGCGCCATCTGGGAGACCGCGAAGCGGTAGTCCTCGACCTGGATGATGGCGTTCGCCGCGTCCACCACCCGGAAGTAGACGACCGCGTCGACGCGGACCGTCACGTTGTCGCGGGTGATGCCCTCCTGCGCCGGGATGGGCAGGGTCACGATCTGCATGTTGACCTTGCGCAGCCGGTCCACGAAGGGAACGATCATGGTGAAGCCGGGGGAGCGGACCTCGCCGGCCAGCCGCCCGAGACGGAAGACGACCCCGCGTTCGTACTGTTTGACGACGCGGGCGCCGGCGGCGACGTAGATGACCGAGGCGGAACAGGCCGCCGTGATCGCCACGATGAGTTCCTGGACCATGACGACCCCCTTCCGAGCCGCCTGACAAGTCTGGCCATTCCACTCTACGTCGCGGGGGCGCGGTTGTTACCGGCCGGTGCGGAAGGGTTCCCGAGGCCGGTGGCGGTGTGCGGTCTCAGGCGTGCCTACTGGGCTCCCCGGCCCTCCACGAGCCCCTTCGCGTCGCGGGCCAGCGCCGTGAGCCGGGAGATCGCGCGGAAGTACTTCTTGCGGTAGCCGCCGTTCAGCATCTCCTCGCTGAACAGCCGGTCGAAGGGCATGCCGGAGGCGAGGACCGGCACCTCGCGGTCGTACAGCCGGTCGGCGAGCACGACGAGCCGCAGCGCCGTCGACTGGTCCGGGACGGGCTGGACGTCGGTGAGGCAGACCGCCTTGACCCCGTCCGTCAGGGCGCCGTACCGGCTGGGGTGGACCCGGGCGAGGTGGTCGAGCAGGTGCGGGAAGTCGTCCAGGGACGCGCCGTCGGTGGCGTACGCGGCCTTGGTGACCTGCTCGTCGGAGAACGGGGCGGGCGCCTCGGGCAGCCCGCGGTGGCGGTAGTCCTCGCCGTCGATGCGCAGCGGGCGGAAGCGCGCGGACAGGCCCTGGATCTCCCGCAGGAAGTCGGCGGCCGCGAACCGGCCCTCACCGAGCTTGCCCGGAAGTGTGTTCGAGGTGGCGGCGAGCGCCACGCCCGCGTCGACCAGCTTGCCGAGCAGGGTGGAGACGAGGACGGTGTCGCCCGGGTCGTCGAGCTCGAACTCGTCGATGCACAGGAGGCGGTGCCCGGAGAGCGTCTGCACGGTCTTCTGGAAGCCGAGCGCGCCGACCAGGTTCGTCAGCTCCACGAAGGTGCCGAACGCCTTGAGGGAGGGCTCCGCCGGGGTCGCGTGCCACAGGGAGGCGAGGAGGTGGGTCTTGCCGACGCCGTACCCGCCGTCCAGGTAGACGCCCCGGGGACCGGTCGGCGTCTTCGGGGCACCCTTGCCGAAGCCGAAGAGCCGCCGCTTGGGCGCGCCCACGGCGTGCGCCCCGCCGAGACCCGCGGCGAACGCCTCGAGGATGCCCACGGCCTCGGTCTGGCTGGGCTGGTTCGGGTCCGGGATGTACGTGGCGAAGCGGACCGAGTCGAAGCGCGGCGGCGGCACCATCTCGGCGACGAGCCGGTCGGCGGGGACGTGCGGCTCGCGGGCGCACAGGGACAGCGGGGCCGCTTCGGCTATCGGGTCGATCGCGGAGGCGGTGGAGGTGGACGACACGGTTACCCACTCTATGCGCCGTGCCACACTGCAACCCATGCGACGCCTGTTCCCTGTGACCTACGAAACAGCAGCCCAGGCCTCCGCCGAGGCCCCCGGGACGCAAGTGACGGACCGTGAGTGGGAGCTCGGCGAGCTGGCCGAGGCGTACGCCTACCCCGACGTCCGGCTGCCCTGGCTCCGGGCCAACATGGTGTCCACGCTCGACGGTGCCGCCCAGCACGAGGGGCGCTCGCAGCCCATCTCGAACGCCACCGACATGAGGATCTTCGGTGTCCTCAGGGGGCTCGCGGACGTCGTGGTCGTCGGCGCCGAGACCGTGCGGCAGGAGGGCTACCGGCCGGCCCGCGCGCGTGAGGCCTTCGCGGCCCGCCGGGAGGCCGCCGGGCAGGGTCCCGCGCCCGCGATCGCGGTGGTCACGGCGAGCCTCGGCCTGGACTTCTCACTGCCGCTGTTCACCTCGCCCCTGGTGCCCACGCTGGTGCTGACCGGCTCCGCGGCGGCACCGGAACGGATCGCCGAGGCCGAGCGGGCGGGCGCGCGGGTGGTGATCGCCGGGGACGGCATGGGGGTCGATCCCGCCCGTGCCGTACGGGCCCTGGGCGACCTCGGGCACACCAGGCTGCTGACCGAGGGCGGGCCCAGGCTGCTGGGTCAGTTCGTCGCGGCCGGCGTCCTGGACGAGATGTGCCTGACGCTCTCCCCGATGCTCGCGGCGGGCGACGCCCAGCGGATCGCGGGTGGGCCCTCGGTGCCGGTTCCCCAGCACTTCGAACTGGCGTCCCTGCTGGAGGAAGCCGGGTTCCTGTACAGCCGGTACCGTCGATCCGGCCGACAGTCGGAACAGTAGATTCCGTTTCTCTTCGGACGGGCACACTAATTCGCGCAGTACCCGTGCTGTCACGGGGCAGGATGGTTTCCGCAGGGGGCCGGGACGGCCCACGGACGAGAAGGGCGCCTGTCGTGTTCACGAGCGTATTGATGATCGAGAAGGCCCTGACGTCCGCCGACGTGGAGTTCGTCACCACCTTGCACGGTGACGAGGCGGTCGCCTTCCACGTGCTCCTCCAGCCCCGGGGCGACCAGGCGGACCGGCTGCTGCGGGCCATCGACGACGTCGCGATGGGCGAGATCGACGAGGCGACCCACGAGGGCAGGACGCCGGAGGGCGAGGAGGCCGTCGGCCAGGGCGAGCGGGCGCTGGAGGTGTCCCTCATGGCGCTGCGCGGGTCCGGCAGCACGGCCGAGGGCCGGCTTATCGAGGACCATCCCCTCGACGCGCTGAAGGGCCTGGTCGACGAGGTGAAGGCCGACGAGGTCATCGTGCTGACCGACCCCCACTACGTGGAGGAGTTCTTCCACCGGGACTGGGCCTCCCGGGCCCGCCACAAGGTGGGCGTGCCGGTCCTGAAGCTGTTCTCGCACAGCAAGGCGTGAACCGGGGGCCCCGGCGGACACCCGGGGCACGCGTCCGCCGGCGTCCCTTGTGAGGCGCCGTCCGCCGCACCCAATAGGCTGGGCCCGCGTTCCCCTCGGGAGAGCGCGCCCACCTTCGTACCGGATCTTGGGGAGAAACACGCATGGCACCCGGCCTTCCTACCGCGATGGACCGACCGCACTTCATCGGCATCGGCGGCGCCGGGATGTCGGGCATCGCGAAGATCCTCGCGCAGCGCGGAGCCGTCGTGGCGGGCAGCGACGCCAAGGAGTCCGCCACCGCCGAGGCGCTGCGCGCGCTGGGCGCCACGGTCCACATCGGGCACGCGGCCGGTCACCTCGCCCCGGACGCCACCTGTGTCGTGGTCTCCTCCGCGATCCGCGCCGACAACCCGGAGCTCGCCCGCGCCGCCGAGCTCGGCATCCCGGTCGTCCACCGCTCGGACGCCCTGGCCCGTCTGATGGACGGCCTGCGCCCGATCGCGGTCGCCGGCACCCACGGCAAGACGACCACCACCTCGATGCTGGCCGTGTCCCTGTCGACGCTCGGCCTCGCCCCCTCGTACGCCATCGGCGGCGACCTCGACGCCCCCGGCTCGAACGCCCTGCACGGCGACGGCGACATCTTCGTCGCCGAGGCGGACGAATCGGACCGCAGCTTCCACAAGTACGCGCCCGAGGTCGCGATCATCCTCAACGTCGAACTCGACCACCACGCCAACTACGCGTCCATGGACGAGATCTACGAGTCCTTCGAGACGTTCGTGGACCGCGTCACCGAGGGCGGCACCCTGGTGATCTCCGCGGACCACGAGGGCGCCCGCGAGCTGACCCGCCGCGTCACGGGCCGCGACGTGCGCGTGGTGACCTACGGCGACGCCGCGGACGCGGACGTCCGCGTGCTCTCCGTCGTCCCGCACGGCCTGAAGAGCGAGGTGACGGTCCTGCTGGACGGCGCCGAGCTGACCTTCACGGTCTCCGTCCCCGGCCGCCACTACGCCCACAACGCGGTGGCCGCGCTGGCCGCCGGCGTCGCCCTGGGGATCCCGGCCGCCGAGCTGGCCCCCGCGCTCGCCTCGTACACCGGTGTGAAGCGCCGCCTCCAGCTCAAGGGCGAGGCGGCCGGCGTGCAGGTCGTCGACTCCTACGCGCACCACCCGACCGAGATGACCGCCGACCTGGAGGCCATGCGGTCCGGCGCCTCGGGCCGCATCCTCGTGGTCTTCCAGCCGCACCTGTTCTCCCGCACCCAGGAACTGGGCAAGGAGATGGGCGAGGCCCTGTCGCTGGCGGACGCCTCGGTCGTCCTGGACATCTACCCGGCCCGCGAGGACCCGATCCCCGGTGTCACCAGCGAGCTGATCATCCAGGCCGCGCGCACCGCGGGCGCCGAGGTGACGCCGGTCCACGACAAGACCGAGGTCCCGTCCGTCGTCGCGGGAATGACGAAGCCCGGTGATCTCGTTCTCACCATGGGCGCGGGCGACGTGACGGATCTCGGACCGGAGATCCTCGCCCGCCTGGCCGAGTGAACCGTGGCCCCCAGCGGGCCTCCTTGAGCGTGAGGGGTTGAGCTTCATGTCGTACGACATCGAAAAGCCGGACGAGCAGTGGCGCGCGGAGCTGACCCCGTCCGAGTACACCGTGCTGCGCAAGGCGGGCACCGAGCCCGCCTTCACCGGTGAGTACACCGACACCAAGACGAAGGGCGTCTACTCCTGTCGCGCCTGCGGCGCCGAACTCTTCACCTCCACGGAGAAGTTCGAGTCGCACTGCGGCTGGCCGTCCTTCTACGACCCGAAGGACTCGAACGCCGTCGAGCTGATCCAGGACCGGTCGCACGGAATGGTGCGGACGGAGGTGCGGTGCGCCCGCTGCGGGTCGCACCTCGGCCATGTCTTCGACGGCGAGGGCTATCCCACGCCGACGGACCAGCGGTACTGCATCAACAGCATCTCGCTGCGGCTGACGCCGGACGAGGGCTGAGCGAGGCCGGCCGGGACCCGACGAGGGCGCGGCCGGCCGACGCCGTACGGGGACCGGGCGCGGTCGGCCGGGCTGTGCCCGGCCCCGCGCCCGCCTTCGTTCACAGCACCTTGCGGTGCACCAGGGCCGAGAGGATGAGCGTGCCCGGGAGCAGCGGGATCCAGACCGTCAGGACCCGGTAGCCGATCACGGTGGCCGTCGACAGGCCCGCCGGGGCGCCCAGCGAGACCATCGTGAAGACCATGGCCGCGTCCACCGGGCCGATTCCGCCCGGCGCGGGCACGGCGCCGGCGGCGGTACTGGCGACCAGCAGCGCGAACACCACCTGAGCCCAGGACAGCGGCAGTCCGAGCGAGAAGCCGACCGCCGCGATCGTGCTGCCCTGGAGCACCGGGGCGGCCGCCGAACCACCCCAGAGGGCGAGGACACGGCCGGGCCGGGTGTGCAGGATCCGTACGTCGGTCAGGGCCGTACGGACGAAGTCGACCGCGGGGCGGCGCAGCGGACGGACCTTCGTGACCAGCAGAGCGACGGTCGTCAGACCGAGCGCGGCGCTTCCCGCCGCCAGCAGCAGCGTCGAGCGGTCCGGGGCGAGCGCGCCGAACCGGAGGGTGTCGCCGACGGCCACCAGGAAGAGGACCAGCACCGGGATCCTCGCCACCGGCTTGACCAGCGAATACAGCGCGAGCGAGGCCGTCGCCCGCGCCAGGGGCACGCCTTGGCCGCGCAGGAAGCGCAGGGTGACGGCGTGGGCGCCGATGCTCGCCGGCAGGACGTGGTTGGCGGCGCCCGCGGCCAACTGCGACGCCAGCAGCAGTCCGGGCGGCAGCCGCTCGGGCAGGGCGCCCTGCCGGACGCACGCGGCGACGACCCAGCCCAGCAGGGTGAAGAGGAGCCCGGCCACGAGCCACCACGGATCGGCGTCACCCAGCCGGGCGACGCCGTCGAGCACGGCGCTCCGGTCCAGCGCCGCCCAGGTCCCGATCAGCACCACGGGGAGCAGCGTCACCACCAGACGGGTGAGACGCGAGAGGGACGCGAGCCGGGCGGCGGTGGGAGAGCAGGTGGGGGGAGGCGCCGACGAGGGCGCGGTGGAGCCGCCCGCGTCACCCTTCGCCAGGGCGGGTGACGGCGCCGCCGTGGCCGTGGTCGCGGCGGCGGGTGTCTGTGCCGCCTGTGCCGCGGTGGTCGCGGTGGCGGGGAGGCTGTCGAGCGGGGGCAGGGACACGGCGCACGTCGTCCTTCCGCGTCACGCCCGGGTACGGACGGACGGATCCGAGGCGATGCAACGGGGACGGGGCAAAACGTTCCCGTCCGGTGTGACGCCACGGTGTCCGGAGAGAAAAGGAGGACCGGCAACTGAGCGACACGGCCAGGCACTCACCGTGCTGACGAAGGTACGACCGGCGGGGCGGACGCGCGACCCAGGAATCCGGCCCCGGGGTGAAGCACTGGCTCGGGGGACGGGTCGCGGGCCTAGAGGGCGGTAAGTGGGGACGGGATCCGGGTGTCGCGTGGGGGGCCCGGCGGGTGTGTGGGCGGGGCCGGCGTCGGGGGTTCGGCGAGTCGCCGTCCGTGGCGCGTCCGTACCCCCGATCCTGGCCTGACGTGCGGTCCTGGACTCCCCGGCCGAGGGCCGCGCGCCCGACGCCGTTCCCGTGCCGCCCCGGAACCTGTGGAGAACCATGGACGCCGACAGCAATCACCCCGAGGAGCCCCCGGGCACGGCGGGCGCGGGCGGCGCCGCCCGGCACCCCGGGGGCCCCGGTGACGACGCCGCCGGCCCGGACACTCCCGTACAGGCCCGTGCCACCGCGCTCCTGCGTCGCCCGAAGCTGTGGCTGGTGCCCACCGTCCTGACGGGGCTGCTCGCGCTGCTGCTGTCGCTGCTGTACATGGGCGGGATCGTCAACCCGAACGGGCACCTGCGCCACCTGCCGATCGGCCTGGTCGACGAGGACACCGGCAAGCCCCCTCCCGGGCAGCGGCAGAACGCGGGCGCCCAGGTCACCGCGGCCATCGCCGCGAGCGACACCTCCGGCACGGCGGGCTGGCGCAGACTCACCCGCGCGCAGGCCCAGGACGAACTCTCCTCCGGAAAGATCTACGGAGCCCTCGTCGTCCCCCGGAACTTCACCGACTCCCTGACCGCGCTGACCACGGCGAACGCCACCGTCCGGCCCACCATCACGGTCCTGACCAACCCCGGAATGGGCAGCCTCGGTTCGTCCCTGGCCTCGCGGATCAACACCACGGCGGCCCAGCAGGCCTCCACGACCATCGGCAAGCAACTGACGGCGTCCCCCGTGACCGCGAAGGCCGACGCCACGACGCAGCTGCTGCTCGCCGACCCCGTCCAGGTCGTCACCCGGATCGGACACCCCATCGGCACGCACAGCGGTCTCGGGCTGAGCGCGTTCTACTACACCCTGCTCCTGGTCCTGGCCGGGTTCCTCGGCGGCAACCTCATCAGCACCGGCGTCGACACCGCCCTCGGCTACGCCGACACCGAGATCGGCCCCTGGCACACCCGCCGCCCCACCGTGCCGATCAGCCGCACCCAGACGCTGCTCCTGAAGATGGTCATGACCGCCGGGATCTCCGTGCTCACGGTGTCCCTCGTCATGCTGGCCACCGTCGCGATCCTCGGCATGGACGCCACCCACCTGCCGTTGCTGTGGATCTACTCCTACTGCGCGAGCCTGGCCGTCGGACTGGGCGTCCAGGCGATCAACGCGGCGTTCGGCGGGATCGGCCAGCTCGTGTCCATGTTCGTGTTCATCGTGCTGGGCCTGCCCTCCTCGGGCGCCACCGTCCCGCTCCAGGCGGTCCCCGGCTTCTACCGGTTCCTGTCCATCTTCGAGCCCATGCGCCAGCTCAGCGACGGGGTGCGGGCCATCCTGTTCTTCGACGCCCGGGCCGACGCCGGGCTCGGCCGCGCCTGGCTCATGATCGCCGTCGGCAGCGTGCTCGCCCTCGTCTTCGGCTTCGCGATGACCCGCTACTACGACCGCAAGGGCCTGGACCGGCTGACCCCGCAGCCGGCCACGCACCCGGCCTCCCGCCCCGCGGCCTCCACCTGACGGCCGCGCACGCGGTCCTGACGGTCGGGCACGCGGTCCGGCGCACCTGATCCCGTCTCTCCCCCCCGGGGGGCGTCCTCGGACCGTCCGCCCTCAGGTCATGTGCCGCAGGAGCGCGGTGACCGCGGGAGGGGTGTCGCCACGAGGGTGGACCAGCATGAGTTTCCAGTGTGGCGCGTGCCGGGCGAACGGGTGGGTGCTGAGGCCCGGGAACCGTCCCGCGATCGAGGCGGGCATGACACAGACGCCCAGGTCGTTGCCGACGAGTTCCGCCGCGGCCGCGATGTCGTCGACCTCGAAGGCCGGCTCCCGTTCCACACCGGCGGCCCGGAAGGCCCGGTCCACGCTGAGCCGGATCGCCCAGCCGGGTGTGAAGTCCACCAAGGGAAGCCGGGCCGCCCCGGCGAGGGTGACCGTGCCGTCGGGGCCGTTCGCGGTGAGTTCGCGCGTCGGGGCGGACACCAGCACCATCTCCTCGTACGACAGCAGCCGCGTCACGAGACCGCGCTGGCGCTGCCGGTCGAGCGCCACCACGGCGAGGTCGACGCTGCCCTCCCGCAGCCCATCCCGGATGTCGGGGAGGGACGCCTGCCGCAGGCGCACCACCACGCCCGGATGCTCGGCGCGCAGAGCGGCCAGCGGCCGGTGCAGGTCGGCCCAGACACCCCGTGCCGTGCCGATGGTGACCCGGCCCCTGAGCTCTCCCCGGACCAGGTCGACGGTCGCCCGTGCCTGTTCGGCCGCCCGCAGCGCGGCGCGTGCCGCCGGGACGAAGACCTCGCCCGCCGGGGTCAGCGACACCCGGTGCGTGGTGCGGTCGAACAGCGGGGTGCCCAGTTCCCGTTCCAACGCGAGGACGGCGCTCGACACGGCGGACTGCACCACGCGCAGCCGCTGGGCCGCCGCCGTGAAGCCGCCCTCCTCGGCGACCGCGACCACGACCTCCATCTGCCGCAGATCCATCTCCACTCCCGGGACAGCAGCCGTCCTGGACCGGATCCCCGCCCAGGACCGGAATCCCGTCCTGTACCGATTGTCCCAGGACGTGATCGGCCGCGGGCGTCACGTGGCGCGGACTGCGTTGCGCATCTCGCGCGGGCTCACCCCGAAGCGCTGCCGGAAGGCGGTGCTCAGCGCGCTCGCCGACGAGAAACCCGAGGCGTGGGCGAGATCGGTGATCGTCAGGTGCTCGCAGTCGCCGCACCGGAGCCGTTCGCGGACCAGCCGCAGCCGCTCCTCGCGGATCAGGTCGCGGGGGGTGGTGCCCGCGTGCTGGAGGGCGAGCTGGATCTGGCGCAGCGACCAGCCGAGGGCGCGGGCCATGGACGTCCCCGTGAGGCCGGGGTCGGCGGCGTTCTCGCGGACGTGGCGGCGCACCACCGTCTCCACGTCGGACAGGTGACGGGTGCCCTCGGGGCGGTCGTCGCCGGTGGTCAGCATGCACAGCAGCTCGACCACCCGGTCGGACACGGCGTTGAACTGGGCGTCCGTGAGGTCGTCGCGCTCGGCGTACAGACCGTCGAGCATCGAGCGGACGACACGCCCGAGCCCCCTGCTCAGGTCGAGGCCGGTGGCCAGCGGCGACTTGCGGTTCAGCGGGCCGTCCAGCTCGCGGGCCGGGATCGTGAGGACGAACGCCTGGGTGGAGGCGTCCTGGAGACACTGGAAGGGCGACCCGAACGAGACGAGCGTGCCCGTCCCCGGCGTCAGCCGTGCCTCGTGGCCGTCCTGGCGCAGGACGATCTCCCCGGTCAGCGGCAGCAGCAACCGGTAGTCCCCGTCGGGGTCCTCGCGGATCTGGCGCGCCGTCCTGCTGTACTCGATCGCGTCCGAACGGAACCTGACGAGCTGATACGCCTCGGAGCGCTGACGGACCGTCTCGCCGCTGAAGTCGTCGGTACGGCCGTACCGATAGCCCATCCGCGGCTGGTACGACCCGATGTGCTCGCTCCAGAAGTCGACCCGCTCCGACGGTCCCACCGAGCCCGTCGACCGGGCTTCCACCAGGTAGTTCCCCGTGGGCAAGGCCACCATCGACTCCCGTGCGAGTGAGGGCAGTTACGCGGTGTCAGCCTAGTGCACACAGCCGGTGCGCATGGCGGCAACTTCCTTGCGCGTCGCGGAAAGCGCGGGAGCCGACGCGCGGCTACCGTCGTCCGCCCCGTCAACTCGCGCATCCTCCTTCACTTTTCCCGCTCCCGCCCCGGCAATGCGTCTCCGTACAAGAGGACTTGAGGACCATGACCGAACGGATACCGGAGGCCGCGTCCTGGTGCCTGGCCGTCGGCCTGCTCGCCGTCACCGTGCTGCTGCTGCGCCAGCGCGGGATCAGCGCGCGGCTGCGCCGGCGGACCGACGATCTCGTCGGGGACCTGCGGGCCCGCGACGAGGAACTGCGCAACCTGGCCGAGGTCCGCCTGCCCGTCCTGGAGGACACCCCGCACCGGACCGCCGCCCCGGGTGTCCCGGCCGCCCCTCCGCTCGACGCCCGGCTGGCCGGCACGGACTTCGCGAAGCACCTCGGCGCCGTCCTGGAGCGCTTCTCGGAGGCGGTGGGACACGCGCAGGCGCGCGCCGACCGGTCCGCGAAGTCCGCGCTCAAGGCGTCCATGCGCTCGATCCAGGCCCTCGCGAGCGAGCAGCAGGTGTCCATCGCCGAGATGCAGGACCGGCACGACCACCCCGACGTGCTGCGCGACCTTCTCGAGATCGACCACACCAACGCCCAGTTCGGCCGGCGCGCCCAGGCGATCGCCGTCCTGTGCGGCTCCTGGCCCGGACGCCAGCGCGGCACCTCCGCTCTGACCGAGGTGGTGCGGGGCGCGACCTCCCGCGTCCGTGACTACCGGCGCGTCCGCGTCAACGGAGAGGTCGGCCTGGCCGTCGAGGGCCGTGCCGTCGAACCGGTGGTCCTCGCCGTCGCCGAACTGCTGGACAACGCGGCACGCCACTCGCAGCCCGGCACCACCGTCGAGGTCACCGTCCAGCCGGCGCACAACGGTGCCTGCGTGGTCGTGGACGACGCCGGTGTCGGCATGGACGCCGGAACGATCGAGCGGGCCGCCGGGCTCCTGACCGGCCGGGATCTGGTGGACGTGACCCGGCTCGAGGACCCTCCGCGGTTCGGCTTCGCCGTCGTCGGCGTCCTCGCAGCGCGGTACGGATTCAGTGTCTCGGTGGACACCCGGTCCCCGTACGGCGGTGTCCGGGCGGTGGTGTTCCTGCCCGCGAAACTGCTCACGCACCCGGTCCCGGACGCGGAGCCGCCGAGAGTCGAACCCTCACTCACGGCCGCGAGGCCCGGGGGCGTGCGGACCGCGCCCGTGCCGCACACCCGGCGCGAGGCCGAGCCCGTCGGGACGACCACGGCCGGCGGCCTGCCGAAGCGGCGGCGCCGGGTCCCGCGGCAGCCGGACGGCGCGGGCCCCGGCACCGCCGCCGCGCCCGCCGAATCCGGCGCGTCTGCCGAGTCCGCCGTGCCTGCGGAGCCCGCGGGGCCTGCCGAGTCCGCCGTGCCTGCGGAGCCCGCGGGGCCTGCCGAGTCCGCGGGGCCTGCCGAGTCCGCGGGGCCTGCCGAGTCCGCCGAGCGCGCCGAGGGCGCTGGTGCCGCCGAGGACGTCGGCGCCCGGTCGGCCGAGGAGAACGCCCGGCGCATGGGGGCGTTCGCCCGCGGCACCCGATCCGGCCGAGCGGAGCAGGACACCACCGCGACCCCGGCGACCCCGGCGGCCCCTCGACCGCCGGACGCCCCCGTGCCGTCGTACGGAACACCCCACCCGATCGAAGGGAGCACACAGGGATGACCGCGCCCATGAGCAACGAGCTGGGGTGGATGCTCGACGAGGTCCTGAAGGTGCCGGAGGCCCGGCACGCGATCCTGCTGTCCGCCGACGGCATGCTCCGCGCGCACTCCGCGGACATCGGCCGGGACGACGCCGAGCGGCTGGCCGCCGGTCTGTCCGGCGTGCAGTCGATCAGCCGCAGCACCGCCGAGTTCTGCGGCCGTCCGGACACACCCTGGCGGCAGACCCTGATCGAGTTCGCGCACGGGTACGTCTTCCTCGTCGCCGCGGGGGAGGGCACCCACCTCGCGGTGTCCACGACCGAGAACGTCGACATGGAGGCGGTCACCTACCGCATGCACAAGATGGTCGACCGGCTCGGCAGGGAACTGACCAGCCCCGCCCGGCGGGACACCGGCAGCCCGGCATGAGACCGCCCGGACATCGTCCCGGGGAGCGGCTGGTGCGGTCCTACGTCGTCACCGACGGCCGCTCGCAGCCCTCGCGCAACACCCTCGACCTCGTCACGCTGCTGATCGCCGCCGTCGGCCCCCCGCTCACCGGGCTCAGCCCCGAGAAGCGGCGGCTCATGGAGCTGTGCCGGCCCGGTGCCCTGTCGCTGGCCGAGGTGGCCGGCCATCTGGAACTGCCCGTCAGCGTCACCAAAGTGCTGGTCGCCGACCTGATGGACAGCGGTCACCTCGTCACCCGCGCGCCGATCCCCTCCGCCGGACCTCCGTCCGACACCCGCGTCCTGAGAGAGGTCCTCGATGGACTGCGCTCCCGGCTCTGACACCTCGTATCTGCCCGAGGGCGTGCGGACCGCCGTGAAGGTGCTGATCGTGGGCCACTTCGCGGTCGGCAAGACCACGTTCGTCGGCGCGCTGTCCGAGATACGCCCGCTGCGCACCGAGGAGGTCATGACCCGGGCCGGCGCGTCCGTCGACGACCTGACCGGTACGCGGGACAAGGAAACCACCACCGTCGCCCTCGACTTCGGCCGCGTCACCCTCAACGACACCCTGGTCCTCTATCTGTTCGGCGCCCCGGGACAGCGTCGCTTCACCGGCCTCTGGCGGGACCTGACGCGCGGCGCGCTCGGCGCCCTCGTCCTCGCCGACACCCGACGCCTGGACCGGTCCTTCGAAGTCATGGGCCTGCTGGAGGAACTGGACGTGCCGTACGCGGTCGCCCTCAACGACTTCGACGGCCGGCCCGAGCACGGGCTCGACGAGGTGCGCGAGGCACTCGACCTGCTGCCCGGCACCCCGCTGCTGCGCTGCGACGCCCGCGACCGGGTCTCCGCCACCGAGACGCTGATCGCCCTCGTCACCCATCTGCTGGCCCGCACCGGCGAACTGGAGACCGCGTGAACGCCGTACCGCCCCCCGGCTGCCCGGCCCATCAGCCCCTGTACGGGCCGGAGTTCGCGGCCGATCCGACGGCGGTCTACCGGCTGCTGCGGGAGTCCGGACCGACCGCCCGCGTCGAACTCGCCCCCGGTGTCCGGGCCACCCTGGTCACCGGGTACGACGCCGCGCTGCACGTCCTGCGCAGCCCGGAGACCTTCTCCAAGGACCCCCGCCGCTGGAAGGACCTCGCCGACGGCGCCGTCCCGGCGGACAGCCCGGTCCTGCCGATGATGACCTACCGGCCCAGCGCCCTGTTCACCGACGGCGAGGAGCACAGCCGGCTGCGGGGCGCCATCGCCGACACGCTCGCCCGCGTCGAGGCCGGCGCGCTGCGCGACTGCGCCGAACGCGGCGCCGACACCCTCATCGACCGGTTCGCGCCGCTCGGCACGGCGGATCTGCTCGGCGAATACGCCCAGGTCCTGCCCCTGCTCGTGTTCAACCACCTCTTCGGCTGCCCCGCCGGGCACGGCGTCCGGCTGGTCGAGGGCATGTCCGGGATGTTCGACGGAGTGGACGCGGAGAAGGCGTACGAACTGCTCATCTCCACCCTGGCCGACCTCGTCGAGCTGAAGCGGCGCCGGCCCGCCCCCGACATGACGTCCTGGCTCATGGAACACCCGGCCGGGCTGACCGACGAGGAGCTGATCCACACCCTCGCCGTGCTGATGGGTGCCGGCACCGAACCCCAGCAGAACCTGATCGCGAACGGACTGCGCCTGCTGCTCTCCGACGACCGCTTCGCGGGCGACCTCTCCGGCGGAACCCTGCCGGTGCAGGACGCCCTCGACGAGGTGCTGTGGACCGACCCGCCGATCGCGAACTACGCCGTGCACTATCCGCACCACGACGTCGTGTACGAGGGCACGCTGCTGCGCGCGGGCGATCCGCTGGTGGTGAGCCTTGCCGCCGCCAACACCGATCCGGCCCTGACGGGACATCGGCACCTGGGCAACCGGGCCCATCTGGCGTGGAGCGCGGGCCCGCACACGTGTCCCGCGCAGGGCCCGGCGCGGCTGATCGCGTCCGTCGCGATCGAGAAGCTCCTGGACCGGATACCCGGCATCGAACTGTCGCTCCCCGTGGAGGAGTTGCGGTGGCGGCCCGGCCCGTTCCACCGGGCGCTCGCCGCCCTGCCGGTGAGCTTCCCGCCCGCCCCGGCCGTCGGAGACACCGACCGTCCGGAGCGGCCGGCGCCTCCGCCGCCGTCTCCGCCTCCGCCCTTCGACCCCCGGAGCCCCGAGACCGACCACCCGCGGACCACATGGTCGCGGGCGGCGGCCTGGTGGCGAGGGGAGTACTAGCCAGAGCTTTCCGCGTGGCGGAGTACCAGCGGGTCCGACCGTCGGGGAACCTGGCGTCTCCGCCGTCGTTCACCGGCGCGGGCGTGACCGTCACAGGGTGATGTCCACACCCGTCCCGGCGGGCAACAGGCGGAAGCGGGCCCGGATGTCCTCGGGGGCGGCGGCCAGGTGCCGTTCCATGGTCGCGCGGCTCTCGTGGAAGTGGTGCCAGCCCTCGTAGTGGACCGGGATGACGGTGTGCGGGCCGAGCAGACGGCAGAGTTCCACGGCCTCGGCCGCCGTCATCGTGTAGCGGACCGGGCCGGTCAACGGGAAACGGACACCGCCCAGGTGCATCAGGGCCGTCCCCACGTCCAGACGCCGGGCCACCTGCCGTACACCGTCGTACAGGACGGTGTCGCCCGACATCCACAGGGCCCCGTGTCGCTGCCCCTCCCAGTGGAGGGCGAAGCCGGTCACCTCGCCCGTGAAGGGGCGGGACAGCGGTGGGCCGTGGCGCGCGGGGGTCGCCGTGACGGTGATGGCCGGTCGGCCCGGAGCCTCCAGTCGGTGGGTCGTCCAGGGAGCGAGGGCGCGCGCGTTGCCGCCGAGGCGCCGGGCGCCGGACGGCGTGGTGAGGACGGTGTCCGCGGAGGCGAGCAGGGTCCGTCCCGCGAGATCCAGGTTGTCGCCGTGGTGATCGTGGCTGAGCAGGACGGCGTCGATCGGAGGGAGCTCGGCCGGGGTGAGCGCGGGGCCGGCCGTCTTGTACGAGGACGTTCCCCAGCCGAAGCGGTAGCGGTGGCCGGGCGGGTCGAACGTGGGGTCGGTGAGCAGCCGCCAGCCACCGGCCTCGATCAGGGTGGTCGGACCGCCGATGTGGGTGATGCGTGCTTCGCTCATGCCGGGTCCCCGTTCACAGTGTCGTCGTCCGCCGTCTTGTCGTCCGGAGTCCCGTCGTCAGCGGTGTCGCCCGCGCGATCCGGCCGTTCGCGGTGTCACCGTATGCGGTGTCGGCCGCACCCGGTTCCCGGGCCGGGACGGATCGCGTACGTCCGCCCCGGCCGGGCTGTGCCGTGCCGTTCCGTCTAGCGGACGGCGTGCTCCAGTGCCCACGACAGGGCGTGGTCCGCGACCTCTTCCCAGCCGGGCGAGGCCGGCATGAGGTGCGGTCGGCCGGGATACACCTTCACCTCGGTGACGGTGTCCGACTTGTAGTGCCGGGCGTTGGACTGCTGGACCTTGGGCGGCATCAGATGGTCGAGTTCGCCGGAGAGGAACAGCAGCGGCGCGCGGTCGTCGTTGTGGTAGTTCACCCAGATGTCCTGGTGGCCGGGCTGGAGGTTGGCCAGCACGCTGTTCCACAGGATGCGGCCCGAGGCGGGGACCGCGTAGCGCTCGTACAGGGCGCGCGACTCCTCCTCCGTGAACGTGTTGGTGAAGGCGTAGTGCCACTCGTCATGGGTGAGGCCGACGGCCTTGTGATGGTTCGCCGGGTTCTTCAGCACCGGGAAGGTGGCCTTCACCTGCGTCAGGGGCACCACCGATACGCCCTCGGTGGGGGCGGAGTTGATGGCGACGCCGGCCGCGCCGTAGCCGTGGTCGAGCAGGACCTGCGTGAAGGCACCGCCGGCGGAGTGGCCGATCAGGACGGGCGGCCTGTCGAGCCCGCGGACCACGTTCGCCAGGCTCTCGACGATCTGCGGGGCGGTGATCTTCTCGATCGGCGCGGGGTCGGCGTTCAGGGATTCGACCTCCACCTCGAAGCCGGGGTACGCGGGAGCGATCACGCGGTAGCCCTGCTTCTCGTAGCGGTCGATCCAGTGTTCCCAACTGCGGGGTGTGACCCAGAAACCGTGGATCAGGACGATGGTGTCGGGGGCGGTGCTCATCGGAACTCCTCGGGAGGCGGTGACAGGTGTCAGCGGGTGGCGTGGTGCGCGGCCAGGATCTGGCGGACCACGACGTCCGGGTGGGACATCATCACGACGTGCGAGGCACCCTTGACCTCGACGGTCGCGCTGCCCGCCCGCTCGGCCATGAAGCGCTGCGCCGCGGGCGGGATGACGCGGTCGGCGGTCGGGATCACGTACCAGGACGGCAGGCTCTTCCAGGCCGGGACACCGCTACCGGCACCCAACCCGCCCACGGAGCCGGGGCGTTGGGTCACCGCCATCAGCCGGGTCACGGAGTGCGGGAGATCCTGCGCGAACACGTCGTGGAACCTGGCCGGGTCGATGTATCCGTCGATGCCGCCGGGAGTGCCGTCCGGCAGGGGGAACGGCCGGGTCAGCAGCGCGTCCGGCAGCATGCTGCCCGGGAACATCGAGGCGAGTTGCAGCGCGCTCTCGCCCTCGTCGGGCGCGAACGCACCGACGTAGACCAGTGCCTTGACGTTGGTGTGCCCGCGTCCCGCGTTGGTGATGACCTCGCCGCCGTAGGAGTGCCCGACGAGGATGACCGGACCCGGAACGGTGTCGACGACGCTGGAGACGTACGCGGAGTCGCCCGCGAGGTCCCGCAGCGGGTTGGCGGGGGCGATGACCGGGAAGCCGGCCCTCTGGAGCCGGGCGATGGTGTCGTTCCACCCGGACGCGTCGGCGAACACGCCGTGGACGAGGACGACGGTCGGTCTGCCCGTGTCGCCGGTACGGGCGGTCGCGGAGGCGGACGCGGTGCCACCGGCGAGCGTGAACGCGCCGGTCGCGAGCAGGCCGCCGAGGACGCGGCGGCGGGGGTGGGCGGAGGAGGTCACGGTAGGGCTCCTTCGGCTCGGGCGGGCGGGAGGCCCGCCGGACAGCGGGCGAGGAATCGCCCGGCACGATGCAGGAAGAGGGAAGAGACGCCCGACGGGGTGAGAGTGGGGCGAAACGGCGCCCGACGGGGTGCGGGCAGGGCGAAGCGGCGCCCGACGGGGTGAGAGCGGGGCGAAGAGATGCCCGGCAGCGGTGGGCGGTGACCGCGTCCGCCTCCGCGACGGCCACGGACCGAGGGCCGGGGCAGACCCGTTCGCCCGCTCGCACCGGACGCCTGCGGTGAGCGCGAGGTGCGTCCCGGCCGGCACGCCCTCCCGGCGCGGGCGACTCGCGCACTCCCGCTCAGGAGTTGAGGAACTCCAGCAGATCGGCGCCCAGTTGGTCCTTGTGTGTGTCCGTGATGCCGTGCGGTGCGCCCGGATAGACCTTGAGGGTCGCGTTCTTGATCCGGGCGGCCGACGCCTTGCCTCCGACCTCGAAGGGCACGACCTGGTCGTCGTCGCCGTGGACGACCAGCGTGGGGACGTCGAAGGCGTCCAGGTCGGACCGGAAGTCGGTGCCGGAGAAGGCCGCGACACACTCGTAGGCGTTGCGGTGTCCCGCCTCCAGACCCTGCCGCCAGAACGCGTCCCGGATGCCCTGCGAGACCTCGGCGCCGGGCCGGTTGTTGCCGAAGAACGGTCCGTCGGCGAGGTCGTGGTAGAGCTGCGAGCGGTCGGCGAGGGAGCCGGCGCGCAACGCGTCGAACTCCTCGAGGGGCACACCGCCGGGGTTGTCGTCGGTCTTGAGCATGAAGGGCGGTACGGCCGAGACCAGGACGAGCTGGGCGAGGCGTGCGGTGCCGTGCCGACCGACGTAGCGGGCGACCTCGCCGCCGCCGGTGGAGAAGCCGACGAGGGTCGCGTCGCGCAGGTCGAGGGTGTCGATGAGGGTGGCGAGGTCGTCGGCGTAGGTGTTCATCTCGTTGCCGTTCCAGGTCTGGTCGGAACGGCCGTGCCCGCGCCGGTCGTGGGCGATGGCGCGGAAGCCGTTCGCGGCGAGGAACAGCTGCTGCGCCTCCCAGCTGTCGGCGTTCAGCGGCCAGCCGTGGCTGAGCACGACCGGCCTGCCATGTCCCCAGTCCTTGTAGTGGATCCGCGCTCCGTCGGCCGCGGTGACGTACGGCATGGGTACTCCCGTCTTCGGACGATTTCCGACCGGTCGATCGTCCGCCGGGACCGGGCGCCCCCGAATCCCGTGCGGCACGTAGTCGTGACCGCCGCGCGCCGGACGCGTCACCGGGTGTCCCGCCCCGCGAACGGTCCGCCCGGCCGCCTGGACCGGCGGACCGGCCCCTGCGCCGCGGGGCCGGGGAAGCGCCCGGGCCCGGCTCCGGGCTCAGAGCCCCGGCACCTCGCCGAGCCGACGTCGGGAGGTGACGTCGAGCTTCCGGAAGACCTTTCTCAGGTGGTAGTCGACCGTGCCGGCGCTGATGAAGAGCTGGGCGGCGATCTCGGCGTTGGTCGCGCCGTCCTTCGCGAGCCGGGCGATCGTGAGTTCCTGCGGGGTCAGCTCGGGCTGCGGTCCCGCGGATCCGCGACGCGGGTGTTCCCCGGTCGCGGCCAGCTCCTGGGCGCTGCGCGCCGCGTAGCCCATGGCCCGCATGCCGTCGAACATCGCCAGCGCCGTACGCAGTTGCTCACGGGCGTCCTTCCGGCGCTTGCGGCGGCGCAGCCACTCGCCGTACAGCAGATGGGCGACGGCGCGATCGGAGCGGGCCCTGGTGCCGGAGAGCAGGGTGATCGCCTCGCGATAGAGCGGTTCGGCTTCGTCGGCGGGAGCGAGCAGCGCCTCCGAACGAGCCAGTACGCCCAGTGCCCACGGTGTGTCCGCCGCCCTGGCGCGGGAGGTGAGCGTACGCAGCGTGGCCGAGGCCAGCACGCGGTCGCCGCAGCGCACCGACGCCTCGACGAGGTGGGGCAGCAGCCGGGAGTGCACCCCGAGGACGTCGTGCTCGATCAGTTCGTGGGCGGTGGCGCGTGCCCGCGTGTAGTCGCCGCGGCTCAGCGCCAGGACGACGGCGCCGATGCGGGCGATGGACGCGACGGCGCCCGCACCGAGCCAGGTTCCGGCCTCCATCGAACCGCGCAGGACGGTGTCGAGATCATCGGCCTCACCGTGCCAGGCGAGCAGTTCCGGGTGCCGGTAGATGGCCCACACCTCGTCGTTGGCACCGATCGCGGACCGGACCTGGTGGCCCTCGGTCAGCAGGTCGTCGGCGGCGGCCAGTTCGCCGAGATTGGTCTCGGACATGGAGGCGCAGTACAGGGCGGAGTCCAACTGCCACAGGGCGCCCGCCCGCCGGCTGATGTCGGCACCGCGCCGGATGACGGCGGTGTGCGTCTCCTCGTCCCACAGGACCATGGACATGGTGATGACGGGCAGTTGGCCCCGTAGCACGTCCTCGTCGCCGGTCCGCGGGTCGAGCAGCATCGCGGCGGCCCTCCGCAGATGGGGTACGGCGCTCTCGTACCCGTCGGTGGCCAGGACGGCGAACGCGCGCAGCACGAGGTCGACGCCGCTGGCGGGCGTATCGCGCGGCACCAGTTCCTCGATGGCACGGGCGATCTCGGCCGGTGTCGTTCCCTCCGTGAGGTGTTCGGCGGTGATGACACGGTCGATGGCTCTGAGCAGCGCCTCACGGGCGAGGTCGGGTGCTCCGCCGGTCAGGGAACGGGCCGCGTTCAGGCACAGCGCCGGCGCCTTGGCGAAGGAACCGGCGTCGCCGAGCGCGATGACGGTGTGCGCGCGGACGAGCAGCGCCCTGCCCCGGCCGACGTCGTCGAGCAGTCCGACGTCGAGGGTGTCGAGGAGCGATTCCGCCTGCACCGGCGCTCCGGCGCGCAGCGCGGCCTCGGCCGCGGCCAGCAGCCGCTCGGCGCGCGTCCCGGCCCGCGAGGTGAGCTCGGCGGCCCTGGTCAGGAAGGTGGCGCGGGCCGCGTAGCCGCCGCGCGCGCCCGCCCGGTCGGCCGCACGCTCCACCTCGGCGGCGACGGCCTCGTCCGGGCCGAGCGCCGCCGCGGCGAGGTGCCACGCGCGCCGGTCGGAGTCGGCCGGGCGGTCGGTGACCTCGGCCAGCGCACGGTGGACGCGTCGGCGCTCGTTGCCGTTCGCGCCGCCGTAGACCGCGGACCGCACCAGGGGGTGCCGGAACCGCGCGGTGGTCCGCAGCACCACGAGCCGCTCGGTCTCGGCGGGGCCGGAGGCCTCGGGGTCGACGCCGAGGAGCCGCGCCGCGCCGGTGACGTATCCGAGATCGCCGCCCGGTTCGGCGGCGGCCAGCAGCAGCCAGGTCCGGGCCGGTTCCGGCAGCGCCCGCACCTGCCGGAGGTAGTGGGCCTCCAACCGGCCGCCGAGAGGCAGCGGTTCGGGCAGGGCGAGTCCGCCGGAAAGCTGCTCGGCGGAGAGCTCCTCTCCGAGGTCGGCCAGCGCCAGGGGGTTCCCGGAGGTCGCGGTGACGATCCGTGCGGCGACCCGGGCGTCGAGCTGGCCGGGGACGGCCTCGCGCAGCAGTTCCAGGGCGAACTCGTCCGCCAGGCCTCCTACTTCGATGACCGGCAGCCCCGCGGGCACCTCGAAGCCGGTGCGAGCCGCGAACAGCAGACCGACGCCCTCGGCGTGGAGCCGTCGGCTCACGAAGGACAGGACGCCCAGGGATTCGTCGTCGAGCCACTGCAGGTCGTCGACGCAGCACAGCACCGGGCGTTTCCTGGCCGCTTCGGCGAGCAGCGTCAGCACCGCGAGCCCGACGAGGAACCGGTCGGCCGGCGGCCCGTCGGCCAGTCCGCAGGCCACGCGCAGCGCGTCGTGCTGGGTGGGCGGCAGCGCGCCGGAGTGCTTGAGCGCGTCCAGGCCGTCCCGTCCGTCCACCAGCGGGATGAGCATCCGGTGCAGCGCGGCGAAGGGGAAGCCCGCGCTCTCGGACTCGATCCCCGCCACCGAGACCACACGCAGGTCGGCGGCCTCCGCCGCCGCGTACTCCAGCAGTGCGGTCTTGCCGATCCCGGGGTCCCCGCGCAGCACCGTCACCTTGCTGAGCCCGTCACGAAGTCCGGCCACGAACCCTTCGAGGACACGGAGTTCCGCGGCCCTCCCCTTGAGAATCAACGCCACGCCCTTCGGATGCCCGGGTGGCGAGTCGACGACGGGACGCCTCCTCGCGCCCCGCCGTGATCTCACGCTCCGCCTGTCCTGCCCATCCTGGAGGGACCTGACCAGGAAAGGGGGCTGCCGCCGGAAGTTCGAGATCACGTTCCGCTTCGCCGCTCTACGAGCAGGGGACCCCCACGCCGCCGCCGGGCCGCCCTCCGGCGACGACGGGAAGTGTCCGGACAGGCCCTAGGCGAGCCGGACCGGCAGGGAGAGGTGGCCGTTGGAGATGAAGGAGTCCACCGGGCGCAGGTCCTCCTCCGGGACGGCGAGCCGCAGGGCGGGGAAGCGGTCGAACAGGGCCGGAAGCGCGACCCGGGCCTCCAGGCGGCCCAGCGGGGCTCCCAGGCAGCGGTGCACGCCGTGGCCGAACGCGAGGTGCTCCTTGTCGGCGCGGGTGACGTCGAACTGGTCGGCGTCCTTGCCGTGGCGCTCGGGATCGCGCCCGGCGGCGGCGTAGGCCGCGAGGATCGCCTCACCCGCGGCGATCACGGTCCCCTCGGGACCGCCGAGTTCGGAGAGGACGATGTCCTCGACGGCGTACCGCAGCGGCAGGCTCGCGACCGGGGCGTCCGCCCGCAGCGTCTCCTCGATCACGTCGTCCCAGTCCGCCCGGCCCGCCCGGACGTGCGCGAGCTGGTCGGGCCGGGTGAGCAGGGCATGCACGGCGTTGTCGATGAGGTTGACCGTCGTCTCGTGACCGGCGCTGATCATGAGGATCAGCGTGTCCAGCAGCTCCTGCTCGCTGAGCGCGGTGCCCCGCTCGTCGTCGCGGGCCGCGATGAGCCCGGAGGTCAGGTCGTCGCCGGGCGACTCCCGCTTGGTGGCGACGAGTTCGGCCAGGATGACCAGCAACCGGCCGTAGGCGGCCGTCATCTCGCCCGGATCGGCGGAGGTGGCGAACATGCGGTCCACCAGCGCGCGCAGCTCGGGGCCCCGTTCCTCGGGCAGTCCGAACAGTTCGCTGATCACCTGGATCGGCAGCGGATAGCAGAACTCCTCACGCAGATCGAGGACCTGGGAGCCGCGACCCGCTTCCGCCACGCGGTCCAGGAGCTGCCCGGTGATCTCCTCGATACGCGGCTGGAGCGCGGCCGTCCGGCGGGCGGTGAACGCCTTGGAGACCAGCGTGCGCAGGCGACGGTGCTCACCGCCGTACGCGGTGAACATGTTCTCCACGGCCACCCACGCGAACAGCGGCCACTCGGGCGTGATCACACCGTTCGCCAGCAGGGGCCAGTGCTGTTGCGCGTCCTTGGACACCCGCGGATCGGTGAGCAGCCGCTTCAGCAGCTCGGGGCCGCTCACCGCCCAGGCCTCGACGCCCCCGGGAAGCTCCACCCGGGCCACCGGTCCTCTCTCGCGGATCCGGGCGGCCTCCCCGTGGATGTCGCCTCCGGTTGCGTCGATCACCAAAGGACGTGGACTTCCCATCAGGAACCTCCCGGCAGTCGAACTCCTATTCGGCGTACGCCGCGTCACGCTACGCGACGACGCGGCATCGCCGGGATACCTGCCGGGTCGGTGCGTGCAGTGCCAACTTCCGTGCGCGCGGAGGCAATTACGTCCCACTGGTCCGCACGGAGCAAGCCAGTGGGGGTTCGGATCCCGCCGCGGGGTCCGCCTCAGGCGTGTCCGCGGCGCAGCAGCCTTCTGCGCGGCTCCTGGTCGGGGAGCCAGCCGAAGGCGAGGCAGCTTCCGGCGACCCCGAGGAGCAGGCCGATGAAGAAGCCGCCGAGGTTGGAGGTGACCCAGGTGCCGAGCGAGAGCAGGACGCCCAGCAGCGAGTAGAACAGGCGCTGGGCCGGGTTGAAGAGGATCAGCAGGCCGCACAGCAGCATCACGGTGGGCAGCAGATAGCCCGCGAGGCCCTGCATGCCGATGTGCAGGACGACCTTCAGTGACGCCTTCTCGGTGAGCAGGATCTCCGCTCCCCCCAGGGTGAGCAGCAGCCCGCCCCAGAAGGGGCGGTGCGCGCGCCACCGGCGGAAGGTCTCCCTGAGGTCCCGGGAGTCGTCCGTCCGTGCTTCGGTGCTCATCAGCAGCCTTGGTCGCTGAAGCGGAGCTTGAGGCCCGGCAGCTTGAACACCCCGGCTGTCGTCGCGTAGTTGGTCTGGCGCAGGTTGGCGATGCGCACGGTGTCGGCCTGCTGGCTGAACACGCCCTTGGGGCCCTGGACCCCGGCCTTGGTGAGCGTGCTGGCGTCGTTGCCGATCTCGATGTTGTTGAAGGAGGCGTTGCCGGACAGCTCCGTGGAGTCGGTGGTCAGGTCGGTCGCCTGGACCTTGTCCGAACCGCTGCCGGCCGTGATGAGCAGGTTGGTGCCCCCGAGGTCGACGCTCTGGCACAGGTGGTCGAGGGTCGCGTTCTTGATCGCCGAGGTGACGATGAGGACCTGACCGCCCGTGTCGCCGGCGTTCGGGCTGTCCTCCGCCATGTTGTCGAGGCCGCCGAACTGCTCGAAGCCGGTGCCGTTCAGCTCGGTCGCGGTGACCGTGAACGGCATGCCGGAGATGGCGAACTGGACACCGAGGGCACCCTCCGCCGTGGCGATCATCAGCCCCGCGGCGACCGCGGTGGCCGGTATCGCCATCACGGCGGCGCGGCGCAGCCGGACCCGCCCGCGGCGGCCCTGTCCGGCGGTTGAACCGCTTTCCGGGGTCTCGGGCGTGGAACCGTTGGACGCCGTGGCGTCCGGGGACGAGGCCATGTCTGCTCCCTGGGCACGTTCGATGCGGGTGTCGATGCGGGTGGGGCTCCAGTGGCGCGTTGTCCTGGCGCGGACAGCAGCCGCCGCGTACGCCTCCTCGCGCCTCCCGGCGGTTGCAAGGGCTTTCTCGTTACGCGGCGGTAGCCGTCGAGGAAGTTACCGGGGGTTACATCCATGGGTCAAGGCACGTGTGGGAAAACCGTGCCCGTTGTGCCGCACCTGTGAACGCCCGCCGTCCGGAGAGCCGCTCTGACCTCCAACTTCCTTACACAGCCTTGACGTTGACCCTCCATCAGGTCTACAACTTCCCCTGTTTCCCCGGATCCGTGGCGCCGGATCCGTCGGCCGACGCGCCCGTCACCTCCCGGACCCCGCTCTGCGGGGCGGTCATGGCGTGTTCCGGAGCAGCCCTCGCGTGTACGCCGACACGGCGTGCCCCCCGGCCGCTCCCCGTCCCGTGGCACCGGCGCGGTCACCTTCCCCCCGAGGGCCGTACCGGCCGCCCGGCTGTCGCCGTCGGCCCGTGGCGTACGGAGAAGGCGTCACGGACCGGCGGCGGTCTCTCCTCGCACCACTCCCGCGGGCGGGCCCGGTGTCCCGGCCCGCCGTCGCGCGCGGCCCGTACCACCCGCACCTTCGCGCCGGCTTCTCGACCCGCACCCCGCACCACCGCGCCCCGGCGCGGTCAGGCACCCACACCCCCATCGGAGAAGAGGCACCCCCCATGCGTACTCGATCCCTGCTCGCCCTCGCCGGCGCCGTCGCGGCCCTCTCGGCGTCCGCGGTCGTCCCCGCCTCCGCGGACGACATCGCGGTGCTCACCACCGGCAGCGCCGGCGGAACCCCCGTCGCCGTGGGTGACGTCCTCACCGCCTCGCTGGCGAGCGGCACCAACGCCACGCTCTACTCCAGCGCGACCGGTACGAGCGGCGTCTCCTGTTCCGCGTCGACCTTCACCGCCACCGCCGCCGACAACCCGGCGTCCCCCGGCACGGCCACCGAGACCCTCACCGGCCACACCTTCGGCGCCAGTTCGTGCAGCAGCAACGTCGTCGGCGTCCTCGGCGTCACCAGCATCACGGTCGACAACCTGCCCTACAGCACCGCGGTGGGCTCCGACGGAAGCGTCACGGTCACCCCGGCCGCCGGCTCCACCATCCAGACCACGGTCAAGCTGCGCTCGCTGCTGGGCACGCTGACCTGCGTCTACCGGGCGGCGAGCCTCACCGGCACGACGGACAACTCCGACAACAGTCTCAGCTTCACCGGACAGCAGTTCACCAAGTTCTCCGGCTCGTCGCTCTGCTTCGCCAACGGCTACTTCACCGCGAAGTACGCCCCCGTGACCGACACCAGCCAGGCGGGAAGCCCGGCGGTGTACGTCAACTGATCCCCACGGGAGCCGGGTTCACTGCCGGCGTCGCAGCACCACCGCGACGCCGGCAGTGAACAGCAGTGCCGCCCCGGCGCCCCCGGCGACCAGGGGGAGCGCGGGTCCGCCACCCGAGGTGCGCTCGGCGGCGGGTGTCAGATCGGCGGTGCCCGTCTGCACGGCCGCCGAACTGGCCGCGGGGGAGGGCGAGTCGGCGGCGGGCGACGAGGCCTTCGGGCTGGGCGCCGTGGTCGCCGAACGGGTCGCCGAGGGGGACTTCTTGGCGCTCGTGCCGGTCGAACCGCTGCCGGTGGTCCCCGAAGTCCCGGTGCTCCCGGCCGGCTTCGACGCCCCGCTCCCGCCGGAGAACACCACGTCCGAGCACGAGTAGTAGGTGTCCGTCGTGCTGGAGTTCTGCCAGATCGTGAACAGCATCTGCCGGCCGGTGCGGTCCGACGGCAGCGTCGCCCTGATCCGGTAGGCGCCGCCGACCAGCGCGGGATCGGTGACCGTGGCGAACGGCTTCTCCGGCAGGTCCGACCACGTCAGCGGCCTCGTCGGGCTGTAGCCCTGCTTGGTCAGGTAGAGCTTGAAGGTCCCCGTGTGCGCGATCGTCGAGCTGTACTTCATGTTCAGGGACGCGCCGGGCGTCAGACGCGTCGCCGGGAAGTCGGCGCGGGCCAGGTCGAGACCCTTGTAGGCGGGCAGGCCGCCGCTGCACAGCTTCCCGTCCGGGATCACCGAGCGGTCCCGGCCGTTCACACCGCCCACTCGCAGGTTGTCCCACGCCGTGAACGGCGCGCCGCCGTTCGCCGCGATCGCCGCCCGGCAGGCCGCCGTGCCCTGGCTGCCGCCCTCGGGCGAGCACGCGTACACCCGGCTGACCGGGGACGTCGGCGCGCCGTGCGCCGACGCGGTCCCCGCCGCCCACGTCGTGAGCAGCAGCGGAGCCGCCAGGGCGACAGCGGCCGCGGTGGCGGTGCGGTAGGCGGTCATCCGGCGGGTCTCCTCGATGCGTGGGCGAAGCGGTGTGCCGCCGTGCGTGGCCGGGACGCACTCCTCGCACGGGGCACCGGGGGATACGGCCGTGAGGCGCCGTCCGTTCAGATCCGCAATCCGCGCGTATCGGGACCACCGCGCCGCGGCGGGCACGGACGAGGGCCGGACACCGCCTGGATCGAGGGTTTTCCCGCTATCCCTCCGCTCCGCGCCCTGCCTATGGTTCAGCGCGACCGCCGAGGGCCGCCGCACCTCGGACCAAGGACACGACCGCGCGGCACCCGCAACGGTCAACAGCTCGAAGTCGACCGCTGGGCTCTACGGGGGGAGGGGTCGCCCGGCGCGCATCGCGTCGGACGGCCCCTTCTGCGCAGCGGCTACGGTGAGCCGCATGCACGATCCCGCCGCCCCCGGTCCTGCCCCCGCCCCCGGTCCTGCCCCCGCCCCTGGCCCCTTCGCCCCCGGTCCCGACGACGCCCCGGTGGTGGTGAGTTCGGTGCGCGGCTCGTTCCCCTGGAGCGTGCTGGCCGAGCGGCATCCGGCGCTCATCCGCAAGGTGGCGGACGCCTTCCCGTACGGCCCCGAGCAGCGCCACGCGCTCGACGCGCTGTTCGAGAACTGCGCCGACGGCGTCGTCGAACCGCTCCCGGAGACGGCGGCCGACCGTGGCCGCTGGGATGCCTGGGGCGGCCGCGAGTACTACGGCCGGTCCTGGTTCGACCTGCCCTTCCTGTGGTCCGAGAGCTACTTCTACCGGCAGCTCCTCGAAGCCGTCGGCTACTTCGTACCGGGCCCCTGGCAGGGCATCGACCCGTTCCGGCCCTTCAAGCTCGCCGAACTGGACACCCCCGAGGCCGACGAGGAACTCGCCGCGCTGGACGACCTCGCCCGGCGGCCGCCCGGGGAACAGGAGGAGGCGCTGCTGCACGGCTCCCTGTGGGGCAACCGCGCCGACCTCGGATTCAGCCTCGCCGGCACCGGGGGCGGGCCGGCGGCCACGTCCCAGCTCGTGGCGAACGACGCGGACGTGCTGCGGTCCCTGTTCGACGGCGGTGCCCTCTGTCTCGTCGCGGACAACGCGGGCCGGGAACTCATTCCCGACCTCCTCCTCGTCGACCACCTCCTGCGGCACGGCCGGATCGCACGGGCCGCCCTGCACGTGAAGCCGTACCCGTACTACGTGTCCGACGCCACGACGGCCGACGTGCTGGACGCCCTGCGCCGGCTGACCGCCGCGAAGGGAGCGGCCGGCGAGGCCGGGAACCGTCTCTGGGCGGCCCTGTCCGAGGGCCGGCTCACCGTCCGGACCCACCCCTTCGCCTGCGGCCCGCTGCCGTACGCCGATCTGCCCGACGACCTGCGGCGGGAGTTCGCCGCCGCCGACGTGACCCTGCTGAAGGGCGACCTGAACTACCGCCGGCTCATCGGTGACCGGCTGTACCCCGCCACCACCCCGTTCGCCGTCGCCACGGCCTGCTTCCCCGGTGCGGTGGCCGCGTTGCGGACCCTCAAGTCCGATGTCGTCGTCGGGCTCACCCCCGCCGTCGAGGCGGCCCTCGACGCCGCCGAGGACCACCGCTGGCGCACCGGCGGAACCCACGCCCTGATCCAGGCCAGACGCCGCTGACCATCCGGGGGCCGGGATCGCGGGGACGCCGGGTCGCGAGGGAGGGACGCCGGGCCGCGAAGGGGGGACGCCGGGCCGCGTCGGCGGGACGCCCGGCCGCGGAGGGGGATGCCGGGCGGGCCGTACAGAAGAGGCGCTCGGCCGCGCCGGCGGCGTCGAGTGGGCGGAAGGCCCGTCACGGGCGGCTTTCGGCTCGGTTCACGCGATGGTGTGATCATGTCCTGGCCTGCGGATGTGCCCGCGGAGGCCTGGGTAGGGCCCGGCCATGACGCAGCCGTTCCAACTCCCGCACTTCTACATGCCGTACACCGCCCGGCTGAACCCGCACCTGGACGAGGCGCGGGCGCACTCGACCGCGTGGGCCCGCGACATGGGCATGCTCGAAGGCTCCGGCATCTGGGAGCAGTCCGACCTCGACGCCCACGACTACGGCCTGCTGTGCGCCTACACCCACCCCGACTGCAACGGACCGGCCCTCTCGCTCATCACCGACTGGTACGTGTGGGTGTTCTTCTTCGACGACCACTTCCTGGAGACCTTCAAACGCACCCAGGACCGCGCCGGCGGCCGGGCCTACCTGGACCGCCTGCCCCTCTTCATGCCCCTCGACCTGTCCACCCCCGTGCCCGAACCGGAGAATCCCGTCGAGGCGGGACTGGCCGACCTGTGGGCCCGCACGGTGCCCTCGATGTCCGCGGCCTGGCGCCGGCGCTTCGCCGTGTCCACCGAGCACCTGCTCAACGAGTCGATGTGGGAGCTGTCCAACATCGACGAGGGGCGGATCGCCAACCCCGTCGAGTACATCGAGATGCGCCGCAAGGTGGGCGGGGCCCCCTGGTCGGCGGGACTCGTGGAGTACGCGACCTCCGAAGTGCCCGCGTCCGTCGCGGAGTCGAGGCCCCTGCGCGTCCTGATGGAGACGTTCTCCGACGGAGTCCACCTGCGCAACGACCTCTTCTCCTACCAGCGCGAGGTCGAGGAGGAGGGCGAGCTCAGCAACGGCGTCCTCGTCCTGGAGACATTCTTCGGCTGCACGACCCAGCAGGCCGCCGAGACCGTCAACGACGTACTCACCTCACGCCTCCACCAGTTCGAGCACACGGCGCTCACCGAGGTGCCCGCCCTGGTCGCCGAGAAGGGGCTCACCCCGGCGGAGATCGGCGCCGTCGCCGCGTACACGCAAGGACTCCAGGACTGGCAGTCCGGCGGACACGAATGGCACATGCGCTCCAGCCGCTACATGAACGAGGGCGCCGTCGAGGAGGCGCGGCCCTTCGGGACGAGCGGGTTCGGGACGTCCGCGGCGGACGTCGCGGCGCTGCTCTCCGCGGCCGGGGCGGAGCGGCTGCGCGCGTACACCCACGTCCCGTTCCAGAAGGTCGGACCCTCCCGGCTCCCCGACTTCCTCATGCCGTTCGAGGTCACCCTCAGCCCGCACCTCGCGGGCGCCCGCGACCGCCTCGGCACCTGGATGCACGCGACGGGCATGCTCCAGGAGGGCGTCTGGGACGAGGACAAACTCATCGCCTACGACCTCCCGCTGTGCGCCGCGGGCATCCATCCCGACGCGACACCCGAGGCCCTCGACCTCAGCTCGCAGTGGCTGGCCTGGGGCACCTACGGCGACGACTACTACCCGCTGTACTACGGCAACCGCCGCGACCTCGCCGCCGCCAGGCTGACCACCGCGCGGCTGTCCGCCTGCATGCCCGTCGACGGCGAGGAGACACCCGTCCCGGTCAACGGCATGGAGCGCGGACTGATCGACCTGTGGCGGCGCACCACCGAGGAGATGACGCCGGAGGCCAGGACCACCCTGCGCGCGGCGGTGGACGTGATGACGGAGAGCTGGCTGTGGGAGCTGTCCAACCAGACGCAGAACCGCATTCCCGACCCCGTCGACTATCTGGAGATGCGCCGGGCGACGTTCGGCTCGGAGCTCACCATGAGCCTGTGCCGCCTCGGACACGGCCGCACGGTCCCGCCGGAGGTCTACCGCAGCGGTCCCGTCCGGTCGCTGGAGAACGCGGCCATGGACTACGCGATGCTCCTGAACGACGTCTTCTCGTACCAGAAGGAGATCGAGTACGAGGGAGAGATCCACAACGGCATCCTCGTCGTGCAGAACTTCTTCGGCTGCGACTACCCGACCGCGCTCGGCGTCGTCCATGACCTGATGACCCGGCGCATGGAGCAGTTCCAGCACGTCGCCGCTCACGAACTGCCCGTCCTGTACGACGACTTCAAGCTCTCGGAGGAAGCGCGCGGGATCATGCGGGGCTATGTGACGGAGCTGGAGAACTGGCTGGCCGGAATCCTCAAGTGGCACCAGGACTGCCGGCGCTACGGCGCGGCGGACCTGGCCCGCCGGGCCCACGGCTTCGTACCGGACCGGGCGCCCGCACCGCCCCTGCCCCGACGGGCGCAGCCCGTTCCCCTCTGACGGGACGCCAATCCACTCGTCCGGGGAACGGCCGGGTCAGTCTCACTCGTTCGGGGATCGTCGCGCGCCGGGGCGCGGGGTAGGGCAAGAGCCGAAGGCGGTCCTCGGAACATCTGCCGGAGGCGACTCATGGAACAGACCGCGTTGCGCCCCAAGCCGATGCCCGGCCGGGATCCGGGCGGCCGCGCCCGTCCGGCCGGCGGGGCCGGGCGCCCGCGCGTGGCGCGGCGGCGCGGGAGGCGGCTGGTCACCGTCCTCGCCGGGGTGTCCGCCGGGGTGGTCCTCGTCCTGTCCGGCGTGGGGCTCGGCGCGGTGGGCGCGACCGTGATCGGCGTGGGCAGGGCGGCGGACCTCCAGCGGCAGACCGGTGCGGCCGGGCAGCCTCGGCAGGCCTCCGCCGCCGAGACGCCGGGACAGGAAGCGTCCGGGGCGCGGGAACCGGGCGCGTCCGGGGGGCCGGCACCGGCCGCTTCCGGAGCGCGGGAACCCGGCGCGTCCCAGGGGCCCCGGGCCGGCGTTTCCGGGGCGCCGGGGGCCGGCGGCTCCACGGCGGAGTCCGGTGACGGCGGTCCGCTCCGGCCGGGGGAGTCCGGGCGGCAGTTCGTACGGGGGACCCTCGGCGTCGAGGCGGTCGACGCACCCGGCGGCGGCGCGCTCGTCGTGGGCGTGCACCTGCCCGGTCCCGGCTACACCGCGGGCCTGATCCGCGGCGACGTCGTGCTCGGCGTCGACGGGACCGGGATCACCTCGGCCGCCGACCTCGCCCGCGCGGTGGCGGACGCCACGCCGGGCCGGGAGGTCACCCTGCGCGTGCGCCACGCGGGCGGCGGCCGCGCGTACCTGTCCGCCGTCCCCGGCACCGCGACCTGAGGCCCCGGCCCGAGCCACCGCGCGGGGCACGGCGAACCTTCCCCGCGGGCGCGAGCAGCGGGCACAGCGCCCCTCCCCGAAGTACAGGGGAAAAGCCCTGGTCACCGGACCCGCGGCCCGTCATCATGGCCGCATGCTGAGCACCCTCCTCGCCTTCCTCGGCGCCTGCACCCTCATCGCGGCCTCGCCCGGACCCAGCACCGTCCTGATCATCAAACGGTCACTGGGCAGCCGGCGCTCCGGCTTCATGACCGTGCTCGGCAACGAGACCGGCGTCTTCCTGTGGGGAGCCGTCGCCGCGTTCGGCCTCACCGCCCTGCTCGCCGCCTCCGAGATGGCGTACGGCGTCATGCGGGTCGTCGGCGCCGTCGTGCTCGTCGGCTTCGGCGTCCAGACGCTGTGGCAGGCACGCCGCTCCAAGGGCGCCGCCGACGGCGGCTGGGAAGGAGCGGAGAGGAGCGCCTGGGCGTCCTACCGGGGCGGCCTGCTGCTCAACCTCGCCAACCCGAAGGCGGCCGTCTTCGCGATGTCCTTCCTTCCCCAGTTCGTGCCCGAGGGCGCCCCGCACCTGCCCGCCATGCTCGGACTCGCCGCGCTGTGGGCGGTCTACGAGGTGGGGTACTACGGCGTCTACGTGTGGTTCGTCGGCCGGATGCGGACCGTGTTGTCCCGGACGGGCGTGCGCAGGCGCCTGGAGCAGGTCTCCGGAGGCGTCCTGCTGCTCCTGGGGGCCCGCCTCGCCCTGGAGGGCTGACCCCCCGGGGCGGGCGAGAACCGGCTCGCGCGCACCCCGTCGGAGGGGCAGGATGCTGCCGTAGCCCCCTGGGGAACTCCGCACACACGGAGGCATGGATGACCGCCGCCACACCCGCGCCCTTCACCGCCGCCGACTACGAGGCCCGCATGCGGCGCGCCGCCGAGGCCGCGGCAGCCGCCGGGCTCGACGGCGTCCTGGTCGCGCCGGGGCCCGACCTGGTGTGGCTGACCGGGTACCGCCCGGTGGAGACCGAGCGGCTCACCCTGCTGGTGCTGCGCGCGGGAGCGGAGCCCGCCCTCGTCGTGCCCACGCTGGAGGCGCCCGACGCGGCCAAGTCGGCCGGCGCGCCCGCAATGACCCTGCACGACTGGACCGACGGCCAGGACCCCTACGGAGCGGCCGCGCCCCTCCTCGACAGCGCCGGCCGTTTCGGCGTCAGCGACAACGGCTGGGCCCTGCACCTGCTCGGCCTCCAGAAGCGGCTCCCCGACACCCGCTACGCGGCCCTGACCGAGGTCCTGCCGATGCTCAGGGCGGTCAAGGACGCGGCCGAGCTGGAGCGGCTGGCGTCCGCCGGAGCCGCGGCCGACGAGGCGTTCGAGGAGATCCGCAAGGTCCGCTTCGCCGACCGCAGGGAGACCGAGGTGTCGAACGACCTCGCCGACCTGCTGCGCCGGTTCGGGCACTCCCAGGTGGACTTCACCATCGTCGCCTCGGGCCCCAACGGCGCCAACCCGCACCACGAGGCCGACGAGCGCGTGATCGAGGCCGGCGACATGGTGGTCCTGGACTTCGGCGGCCTCAAGGACGGCTACGGCTCCGACACCTCCCGCACGGTCCACGTCGGCGAACCGGACGACGAGGAGCGCAAGGTCCACGACATCGTCCGCGAGGCCCAGGAGGCCGGGTTCCGCGCCGTGCGGCCCGGAGCCGCCTGCCAGGACGTCGACCGCGCCGCGCGCGCCGTCATCGAGGCCGCCGGATACGGCGAGTACTTCATCCACCGCACCGGGCACGGCATCGGCGTCACCACCCACGAACCGCCCTACATGGTGGAGGGCGAGGAACAGCCCCTGGTCCCCGGCATGTGCTTCTCCGTGGAGCCGGGCATCTACCTGCCGGGCCGCTTCGGGGTCCGTATCGAGGACATCGTCACGGTGACCGGGGACGGCGGACGCCGGCTCAACAACACCTCCCGCGAGATGGTGATCGTCGACTGACGTGCCCCCACCGACCGAGCGGCCGGGCCGCCGCACCCGTAGCCTCGACCCCACCCGTAGCCTCGACCCCACCCGCAGCCTCCACCGCTCCCGGACGACAAGGGCGCGACCATGAACCGGACACCGGCACCCGCACCGACCCCCGCTCCGGAACCCACCCCGGACGCGGTCCGTCGGCTGGTCCGCGGCCTGCTCTCGGACGACGCCGCGCCGGGCCCGGGACCGGACGTACGGCCCGTGCGCGAACACGGCGGACGCTTCACCTGGTGGGTGGGCCGACGCCATGTGCTGCGGCTCGCCCCGGACCGCGAGGCCTCCCTGCGGCAACGGCGTGAGCTGCGGCTGCGCGACCTGGTCCGCCCCCTCGTCGGGGGCGCCGTGCCCATGAGCGTCGCGCAGGGCGAGTGGGCGAGCGGACTGAGCTTCACCCTCGACACCAAGGTGCCCGGCGTCTCCGGCGAGGAGCAGGCCGTCTCGGCTCTCGGGGAGGCGGACCTGGCCGACCTGCTGACCGGGCTGCGCGAGGTCCCCGTAGCGCAGGCCGAGACACTGGGGGTGCCGCGGACCCCGCCGCGCTCCCTGGAGGCACTGCGGGCCGCTGCCGTACGGGCCGCGGGACGGCTGCCCGCCGAGGAGTTCGACCCCGCCCGCTTCGACCAGCTCGCCGCGCCGGCCGCCGTCCAGCTCGGCGCGCAGCCCGGCGCCGCCGTCCTCGTGCACCACGGCCTGCTGGGCGAGCACCTCGTGGTCAGCCCCGACGGCCGGGTGCGGGGCGTCCTCGACTGGACCGGCGCGGTGACCGGGGATCCGGCCGAGGACATCGCGGGGCTGGCCCTGGCGGTCGGCGCCCCCGCGGCCGTACGCGCCGCCACCCTCGCCGGGTACGGCGCGCGCCCCTGCCTGCGCGGCCTGTGGCTCGCCCGCTGCGACACCGTCATCCGGCTCGCCGACCGCCTCCAGGATCGCGGCATGGGACAACTGCCGCTCCTGGAGGCCCGGTTGGCGCGCGCCTGGGAGTCGATCCTGCTGGAGCGGGTCACGGACCTGAGGGACGCGCCGGACGAGGCGCCCTAGGCCCTGTCCGACGCGGGCGTCCCGCGCCGGACGTCCTCACGCCTGGGTCAGCACCACGCACGACTCGCCCGGCACGCTCAGCACCCCGTCCGTGCCCGGCGCCTCCACCGGATCCCAGGCCGCGAGGACCCGCGCGCGGCGGATACCGAGGGGGATCGCCGCCGGGTCCTTGCCGAGGTTCACGGCTACGCGTACGTCCCCGCGCCGGACGGCGATCCAGCGGGCGGCCGGATCGTGCGCGACCCTGACCGCCGCGAGATCGGGGTCCGACAGGTCGGCCTGGCTCCGGCGCAGGGCGATCAGCTCGCGGTACCAGGCCAGCAGGCGCGCGTGCGGGGCCTGTCCGGGCTCCGACCAGTCGAGGCACGAGCGGTCCCGGGTCGCGGGGTCCTGCGGGTCCGGCACGTCCTCCTCGGCCCAGCCGTGCGCCGCGAACTCCCGCCGCCTGCCCCGCCGTACGGCGTCCGCGAGCTCGGGGTCGGTGTGGTCGGTGAAGAACTGCCAGGGGGTCGTGGCGCCCCACTCCTCGCCCATGAAGAGCATCGGCGTGAACGCCGCGGTGAGGGTCAGCGCGGCGGCGCAGGCCAGCAGCCCGGGGGAGAGGGACGCCGACAGCCGGTCCCCCTGCGCGCGGTTGCCGATCTGGTCGTGGGTCTGGGTGTAGCCGAGCAGCCGCTGCGCCGAGACCCGGGCCCGGTCCAGCGGACGGCCGTGGTGCCGCCCGCGGAAGCTGGAATAGGTGCCGTTGTGGAAGTAGCCCGACGTCAGCGTCTTGCACAGGGCGGCGAGCGGGGGGTTCGCGAAGTCCGCGTAGTAGCCCTGCGCCTCGCCGGTCAGCGTGGTGTGCAGCGCGTGGTGGAAGTCGTCGTTCCACTGGGCGTGCAGCCCGAGGCCGCCCTCCTCGCGGGACGTGATGAGCCGCGGGTCGTTGAGATCCGACTCGGCGATCAGGAACAGCGGCCGGCCCAGGTCGCCGGCGAGCGCGTCCACGGCCGCCGACAGCTCCTCCAGGAAGTGCACCGCCCGGGTGTCCCGCAGCGCGTGCACCGCGTCGAGACGCAGCCCGTCGAGGCGGTAGTCGCGCAGCCAGGCCAGCGCGCTGCCCAGGAGATACGAGCGCACCTCGTCCGAGCCGGGCGCGTCCAGGTTCACCGCGGAACCCCACGGGGTCTGGTGGGTGTCCGTGAAGTAGGGCCCGAACGCGGGCAGATGGTTGCCGGACGGGCCGAGATGGTTGTGCACGACGTCGAGGACCACGCCCAGGTCCAGTTCGTGCGCCCGGTCGACGAACCGCTTCAGCGCCTCGGGACCGCCGTACGGCTCGTGCACGGCCCACAGGGAGACCCCCTCGTACCCCCAGCCGTGCCGGCCGGGGAACGGGCACAGCGGCATCAACTCGACGTGCGTGACGCCCAGTTCGACCAGGTGTTCCAGCCGCTCCGCCGCCGCGTCCAGGGTGCCCTCGGGGGTGTACGTCCCCACGTGCAGTTCGTAGAGGACCGCGCCCGGCAGCGCCCGGCCGGGCCAGTCGGCCCGCCAGGCGTACCCGCCCTGGTCGACCACCGCGCTCAGTCCGTCCGGTCCGTCCGGCTGGCGGCGCGAGCGGGGGTCGGGCAGGACGGGACCGTCGTCCACGGCGAACCCGTACCGGGTTCCCTCCGCCGCCTCCGCCTCGCCCGACCACCATCCGGAACGGCCGGGATCACGGTCCAACGCGCGCGTGACACCGGCGCAATGGAGCGTCATCCGCTCGGCCCGTGGTGCCCACACCTCGAATCGCATGGACGCTTCCCCCTTGTCGGCTCGCAGTGACCCAGCCCGTCCATGGTGCTCCACGGGAGATCAATTCGCTTTCGGATCCACCCTTTTGCCGCGTGTTCGTCGCCCTTTGGTCGCGCGAACGGCCGCACCCGGCCCCACCAGCCGTTTCCGGGTCTTCTGGACACCCTGTCGTTACTGGCCGACAATCACGAACGTGACGTCGTCCTTCGAGTTCCATCCGTACCCCGCGCGGCTGTCCGACGCGGAGCGCGACCGGGCGCTCAAGTCCCTCCGTGACGGCGTCGCGCTCGGCCGCCTCTCGCACGACACGTTCGTCCGCCGCATGGAGCTGGTCCTGTCCGCCCGCCGGTCCGAGGAACTCGCCGTGCTCACCGCCGACCTGCCCGCCGGCGACGAGCCAGCCGGGCGGCGCTGGTCGAAGGTGGTGTTCGGCACCGTGGAGGCCGTCTCCGGCTTCACGGTCCGGCTGCGCCGGGCCTGGCAGGCCGAGCGGCTGCCGAAGCTGCAACTGCCCGACCCGGGCGACGCCTACCCGCTGCGGATCGGCCGGGACCCGGCCAGCGGGCTGCGCCTCAACCACGAGACGGTGTCCCGGGTGCACGCCGAACTGCGCCGCCAGGACGGTGTGTGGGTGCTGCGCGACCTCGGGTCGACCAACGGCACGACCGTCAACGGGCGGCGCGTCATCGGCGCGTCCGTCGTGAAGGACGGCGACCAGATCGGCTTCGGCCGCATGCTGTTCCGCCTCACCTCGGCCTGAACCCGGGCGCCGCGGCCCGAGCTCCGGCACCTGCCCCGGTCTGAACCCGGGCTCCGCGCCCCGGCCCGACCGGGGTGCCGCGTGGGGCGCCCGGCGGAGTCCCGCGCGCCCGGCGTCCACAACATCCTTTCGCCGCAGCGGTGTTGACGTACCCCTCGACTCGTGACTGACTGTGTGTACTTCATGTACATCTGGTGAAACGACGGCACCGTACGAGTGGAGGTGTGCCCTGCCGCCACTCCGCCGCTATCCGACCGTGGACGAACTCGGCGTCCGCGCCGCCGCGCTCGTCGCCCGGCGCCCCGGCGAGGCCCGGCTGCGCCAGGTGGGCACCTCCCGGGCGGGCACCCCGATGCTGCTCCTGTCCGTCGGACGCGGCAGCCGCCAGGTCCTCGTGGTCGCCGGACCGCACGCCAACGAACCCGTCGGCGGCGCGACCGCCCTCAGGCTGGCCGAACGGGCCCTCGCCGACCCCCGCCTCACCGAGGGCGCGGACGCCACCTGGAACCTGCTGCTCTGTCTCGACCCCGACGGCTCCCGGCGCAACGAGGCCTGGCTCCAGGGCCCTTACACGCTCGGCCACTACTTCCGGAACTTCTTCCGGCCCGGCTTCCTCGAACAGCCCGAATGGCTGCCCGACGGCGCCGGGCGCGCCGCCCTGCCCGAGACCCGTGTCCTGCTCGCCCTCCAGGACGAGCTGAGGCCGTTCCTCCAGTGCTCCCTGCACGGCGTCGACGTCGGCGGCGCCTTCGTCGAACTCACCCGCGACCTGCCGGGACTCGCCCAGCGCGTCGCGCACAGCGCGGCCCGCCTCGGCATCCCGCGCGAACTCGGCCCCTACGACACCCTGTACTGGCCCGCGCTGGGCCCGGCCGTCTACCGCGTCCCGCCGCCGCGCGGGGGAGACCTCGCCGCGGCCATCACGGAGGCCGCGGTCGACTCCACCTGGTTCCACCCCCAGCCGCACGGCACGGTCACCGCGATCGTCGAGGCACCCATGTGGGGCGTCGGCGCCGTCGAGGACCCGACGCGCCCCGCCGATCCCGACGCCGTGCTGCGCTCCGTCAGCCGCACCCTGCGGCACGACACCGAGGTCCTGGAGGACATCCTGGCCCGGGTGCGGCCCGGCGTCGGCGGCTCGCCCGACGCGCCCCGCCTGCTGGCGCCCGTCGACGACTATTTACTGGTCGGCCCCGGACTCGCCGACTCCTGGGACCCCGACGTACGCGACGCCGGGGGACGCGCGCTGCCCTCCCTCGACACCGCCCGGCTGACCGCCCTGCGCCTCGCCGGACGGCGGGTCGCGCTGCGCACGGCCGGGCTGCTGCACCAGTTGGTCACCGCCTCCGGGCGGGACCCGGGCGGGGCGCTGCCCGAGCTCGACCGTCTGATCGACGCGTGGTGCGCCGACTACCGCGACGGCTGCGGAGCGCGCTGGATCCCGGTGGCGCGCCAGGTCGAGTACCAGGCGCGTGTCGTGCTCGCCGCGTTCGACCTGGCGGGGCGTCCCCGCGGCACGCGTTCCCGTTCGGGTGATTCCGGCTGGACCGCGCGGGCCACCGTGCCGATGCACCGGGAATGACGACAACCCTTCGAGCGATCCGCGCCGCCGTGCTGCTCCCGCTCGCGCTCCTCCTGGCGGGCGCGGCTCCCGCGGCCCACGCGACCCCCGGACACGGCCTGCCGGGCAACTGGCTCCGCCTGGCCGTCACCCGCGGCGACGCCCGCTCCAGCGACACCCGTGGCGTCCTGCTGCTCTGCGACCCGCCCCAGGGCCACGCCCACGCCGCCCGCGCCTGCCGGCAACTCGCCGCGGCCGGGGGCGACATCGACCGCATCCCGCGCCGGTCCGGCGTCAGGTGCCCGATGCTGTACGCGCCGGTGACGGCGTCGGCGCACGGCGTCTGGGAGGGCCGCCGGGTCGACTACCGGCACGCGTTCTCCAACTCCTGCGCGCTGGGGGCGCGGACGGGCGCGGTGTTCGACCTGTCGGCCTGAGTCAGGCGGCACCCTCGCGCGCGTGGCGGGCGGCCGCCATCACCGTACGGGCCTGGTGCTCGACCTGGTTCTCCAGTGGCACCCAGCGCGCGCGGAAACGCCGGGCGAAGGCGTCGCTCCAGTCGGCGACCAGCTCTTCCAGGCGGGGTGCCTCGCGGTCCTCGGCCTCCTGGAGGACGCGCAGCAGCATCGACGCGGCCCGCAGCGGGATCCGCCGGCCGAAGGCGTCCACACTGCCCACGTACGCCATGGTGGTGTCCGCGGGGAGCGGCTGCGACCAGTCCGCGGCGAGTCCGGGCACCAGTTCCAGCGCCCACTTCGAGGCTCGCAGCAGAGGCCCGTCGGGTCCCCGCAGCCGCGGCCGGGCCCGTCCGAGCACCGCCTCCACCTGCTCCGCGTCCGTCACCAGCCGGTGGGCCAGGCGCCGCATCGCCGCCGCGGGCGCGGGGTGCGGCGCCGGGTCGTCCACGAGGTCGCTGGCCCACATCGGCACCTCCACGACGGCCGTCAGACCGCCGTACCGGTGGGCGTGGTACCAGGTGCTGTGCCGGGCGTCGTCCGGCATGCTCGGGTACGCCGTGTCCGAGCCGGGCGCCGGCATCACGTGCACCCCGGGCCCGGAGGCGGGCCAGCCCGCGGCGTCCGAGGCGGCCGTCTCCACCGGGATGCGCAGCTCCGCGGCCGACTTGGCGAACGGCTCCGCGAGACCCGGGATGTCCTTGGTCAACTGCACCCAGCTACCGCCCAGATCGGTGCCGTGCAGCGTCACCTGGAGGTAGGGCCGCACCTCGTCGATCACCCCGGTCAGCGTCCGCGTCTCCGGCGGCAGCCGGTCCGGCGGCAGGACGGAGGGCGACCACTCCGGCTGTTCGGGTCCGGCCGGACGGAAGAACCCCAGGTGGTACTCGAGGAGGGTCCGCGGCGCGGGGGTGACGTGGAGACTCGCCCCGTCCGGGTCCGCGCAGAGCAGGAAGTGCCAGGAGGTGTCCCGGCGCAACTCCCGCCGTAACAGCACACGTTCGGCCAGTGACAGCAGCGTCGAGCCGCCCGTGGGTTCGTTGGCGTGGGCCCCCGCGACGACGAGCACCGTGCGCCGGGCATGGCCGACGGACAGCAGGTGGAGGGGTCTGCCCGCGCGGGAGGTGCCCACTTGCCTGAGGACGCAGAGATCGGGCCGGTGGGCCGCCAGCGCGCGGGCGGACGACACGATTTCGGTCACACTGGGGTAGCGCAACTCCGGCAGATGACTCACCCCCGACTTGTCCGCCCTGCGTCGCTTTTGGCAGTACTCCACGGTCTCGGAGAACTGTCAAGCAGGCGTCGGCGCGGCCCGGAGGGAGCCCGGGTGGCATTTTCCGCTGGCAACGGGCGGCGGAAGGTGCGCGGGCCTGCCCGTTGCCGGCGGACCGCGTCCCGCAGGCCTGCGGAGAACGGGGGCGCGCGCCGCGAGAGAGGGCGCCCCGGAGGGGACGACCGGCGTACGCGCGCACCCCCGGCGGACAAGCCGTTTCTACGTACACGATTCACTCGTCCGGGTGTACGGGAACTGCGGTGCGGGGCGGGCGGTGGTCCACTCGGAACAACCGCGCGCGGGTCCGGCGCGCAGACCCGAGGTGGTGGCCCGCGGTGCTGTGTCCACACGGCCTTCCCGGCGAAGGCGCCCCGACGGCGACCCCCACGGGCCCACCGGCCCGGGCGCGCGCGTCGCTGGTCCCGTCCGCTCCCGTCCCCTCCCCTCCCGTCCCGGCCCGCCCCTCCGTCCCGTCCCGTCCCGCGGTCCGGCCCCGCCCCTCGCCGGACGGGCCCTGCGGGCCGTACACCCCGCCGAGCGGGCCGTCCGCGCGCGCGGACGCCCCCGCGAGCCTGCTCGACCCGGGGACCGAGCGTGACCCCCACCCGCTCCACCGCACCCTGCGCCGGGACTTCCCCCTGGTCCTCGACGAACCGTTCGGCGCCTGGCTGATCAGCCGCCACGCCGACGTCCGCGCCGCGCTCGCGGACCCCCGGCTCGCCCCGCCGTCACCCGGACCCGGGCCGGACCACGGGGAGGACGGCACGCACGCCGCGCACCGGGCCGCCGTCTCCGCGGCGCTGGCGGAAGGGATGCCGGCCGGCCTGAGGGCGGGCGTCGAGCGCACCGCCCACGTCCTGGCCAGCCGCCTGGCGGGCCGTCAGGAAGCCGACCTCGTGTCCGAGTTCTGCCAGTGGCTGCCCGTCGCCGCCGCCGTCACCGCGCTCGGACTGCCGTACGAGGACACCGCGCGCGTACACGCCTGGTGCCGCACGGGCCTCGACCACCTCGGCCACCGTCCCGGACTCGACGCCTACCTGCGCCCCCACCTGGCCCGCCGTCGTACCCACCCCGGCGACGATCTGCTCTCCGCGCTGTGCGCGGCCCGGCCCGGCGGACGACCGCTGCCCGACGAGACCGTGACCGCTGTCGCCGGGACCGTGCTGGGCGCGGCCGGCGGCACGACCGCGCGCGCCCTCGCCTCGTTCCTCGCCAACCTGCTCGACCACCCGGGCCTGCTCGACCTGATCCGCGCCCGCCCCGGACTGACGGGCGCCGCCTGGGCCGAGTCGCTGCGCCGCGACCCCCCGGTGCAGATCGTGCCGCGCCGGGCGCTCGAACCGATCGGCCCGATACCCGAGGGCGCCACCGTGGCGTGTCTGCTCGGCGCCGCGGGCCGCGACCCGGCACGGTTCGCCGACCCGGACCGCTACGACCTCTTCCGCGCCGACCCGGGCGCCCTCCCGTACGGCGCGGGACCGCACCACTGCCTCGGCGAGCCGCTGGCCCGGCTGACGGCGGAGGCCGGGCTGCTCGCCCTGCTGGACGTGCTGCCGGGCCTGCGCCGGGCCCCCGGGCCCCGGCCGCGCCCCGAGGGCCTGGTCAGCCGCTCTCCCCGGACCCTCCCGGTGTGTCCGCGCTGACGCGCTCCAGCAGGACGACGGGAGACCGCTCGAAGAGGTCCGCCACGCGCGCGTGCCCCGTGAACTCCCGCTCCCCGGTGCCGGAGGGGAGCACGTCGGCCCACCGTCCTTCGGGGAGCACGAGAACGGTGTCCCGCCAGCCGCCGGCCTCGGCGAGCCCCAGCGACAGCCGGGTGACGGCCGCGATCACCTCTCCGGAGCGGGCGAACGCCACACAGTGCTCCGCCGCCGGCCCCTCGGCATGCAGTGGCGCGTACGTCGCCGCCTCCCCGAAGACGTCGGGCCGCCGGGCGCGCAGCCGCAGCGCGGCAGCCGTGAGCGCGGGCTTCTCCGCGGACGGGTCGCGCGGCGCGAACGGCTCCCGGTTGTCCGGGTCCACGAGGGCCAGATACTCGTCCTCGGTGCCCTGGTACACGTCCGGCACCCCGGGCATCGTCAGATGGACCAGGGCGGCCCCCAGGACGTTCGCCCGGACGTGCGGGGCCAGCGAGGCGCGCAGGGCGGCCACGTGCCGTCCAGGGGGCCCGCACGGCCCGTCCGTGACGAACGCCGTCACCGCGTCCTCGTACGCGGGGTCGCGCTCGGTCCAGGCGGTGCGCGTCCCGGCCTCCCTGATGTGCTTCAGCAGGGCGTCCCGGACCCGCTCGGTGTGGGCCCCCGCCCCGTCCTCGCCGGCGGCCGGGCCGAGCCCGAACACCGTCTGCCACGCCGCCCACGCCACCTGCGGGTCGGGGCTCCCGGGTACTTCGTCCGCCACCTGCGCGAGGACCTCGGACCAGGCCTCCGGACACTGGGTGAGGACGGCGACGGCGGCGCGCACGTCCGCGCTGCGCTTGGTGTCGTGGGTCGACAGGACGGTCCCGGTGGCGGGCCGGTCGCGCTGCACGCGCGCGCAGTAGGCGTGGAAGTCGTCCGGGGACACCGCGGGGCGGCCCGGGTCGCCGCCCACCTCGTTCGCCGACAGCAGCGGCACATAGCGGTAGAACGCCGTGTCCTCCACCGACTTGGCCCGCAGCGCCGACGACGTCTGCGCGAACCGGGCCCGGAAGGCGGCCTCACCGGGTCCGTCGCCGTCGCCGAGCAGCAGATCCCGTACGACGTCCACGGCGTGTGCCTCCTCGGGCACCCGGAACGCCGACCTGGCCTCGGCGGCGGCCCGCTCGGTGATCACCCGGGAGGCGTCCGTGGACGGGTAGGGCCGGTACACCTCCAGGCGGACCAGAAGCTCCCGCAGCGCGGCGCCCAGGGCCCAGGGGGCGTGGTCGCGGGCGGCGGGGTCGGGGGACGCGGCGCACAGCGCGCTCACCTCGCGAGTGAGGCGTTCGACCTCCGTGGCCAGTTCGTACGTGATCACCTTGTACGCCGCCCGGCGCACCGTGCTCTCCCAGTGGCCGCCCCGGTCGGCCTGCGGGCCGGCGAAGCGCCGGTAGCGGCCGAGGAGACGGCTCGCGCCGGCCTCGTCGGTGAAGAGGCCGTCGACGTGCCGCAGGGCGTCGTAGCCGGTGGTGCCCGCCACGGGCCAGGCTGGCGGGAGCGGTTCGCCGTCCGCGAGGATCTTCTCGACGACCGTCCAGCGGCCGCGGGTCGCCTCGTGCAGCCGGCGCAGATAGGCGTCCGGGTCCGCCAGCCCGTCCGGGTGGTCGACGCGCAGACCGTCGATCACCCCGTCGGCGACGAGCTCCAGGATCTTCGCGTGGGTCGCCGCGAACACCTCGGGGTCCTCGACGCGCACCCCGATGAGCTCCGAGATGCTGAAGAAGCGCCGGTAGTTGAGCTCGGTGCGGGCCAGCCGCCACCACGCGGGGCGGTACCACTGGGCGTCCAGCAGCCGGGGCATCGGCAGTTTCGCGGTGCCCTCGCGCAGCGGGAACACGTGGTCGTAGTAGCGCAGTATGTCGCCGTCGACCTTGAGCTCGCCGATCTCGGCGCCGAGGCGGTCCCCGAGCACCGGCAGCAGCAGCCGGCCGTCCTGGGCGTCCCAGTCGATGTCGAACCAGCGGGCGTACGGCGAATCGGGGCCCTCGCGCAGGACCTCCCACAGGGCGTGGTTGTGGCGCGGCGCCATCGCCATGTGGTTCGGGACGATGTCCACGACGAGCCCGAGACCGTGCTCCCGCGCGGTGCGGGCCAGGGAACGCAGCCCCTCCTCGCCGCCGAGTTCGTCCCGTACGCGCGTGTGGTCCACCACGTCGTAGCCGTGCGTCGAACCGGGGACGGCCTCCAGGACGGGGGACAGGTGCAGGTGGGAGACGCCGAGCGAGGCCAGATAGGGCACGGCCGCCTCGGCGCGGCGGAAGGGGAACTGCGGCTGGAGCTGGAGCCGGTAGGTGGCGGTCGGCACGTAGGGGACGACCGGGCCGGGGACGACCGAGTGCGCGATCGCCGGTTCGGGGCGCTCAGGTGTCATGCGTGTCTACGTACCCGTCCGGCCGGACTTCTGTCACCGGCGCCTCCAGAAGGGCACGCACGGCCCCCCTAGGAGGCCCACGCGCGCGCTGCCAAGGGAGCCGTGCACGCGCGCGGGTCTCGTGGGAGAGCCCACGCGCGCGTGTCCGCCGGAGAAGCGGTCCACGCGCGCGTGCTCCCGGGAGGGCCGTCCTACGCGGGCCGCTGAAGCACCGTCATGCTCCGGTCGACCAGGGTCAGCCGGTCACCGGCCGTGACCTTGGCGCCCGTACCCGGGGCCACGCCCTCCGCGAGGGAGGTGTCGACGACGACCTGCCACTGGCGGCCGTGGTCGGCCGGTACGACGAATTCCAGGGGCTTGGGGGAGGCGTTGAACATCAGCAGGAAGGAGTCGTCCGCGATGCGCTCCCCGCGGGCGCCCGGCTCGGAGATCGCGTTGCCGTTGAGGAACACCGACAGCGCCCTGGCCTGCGCGGAACCCCAGTCGCGCTGGGTCATCTCCTGGCCCTCCGGGGTGAACCACGCGATGTCGGAGAGCTCGTCGTGGGTGCCCTGGACGGGCCGTCCGTGGAAGAAGCGCCGCCGCCGGAAGACGGGATGGTCGCGGCGCAGCCACACCATCGCGCGCGTGAACGCGAGGAGCTCGCAGTCCTCCTCCGGCCACGGCACCCAGGCCAGCTCGCTGTCCTGGCAGTACGCGTTGTTGTTGCCGCCCTGGGAGCGCGCGAACTCGTCGCCGTGGCTGAGCATCGGCACGCCCTGGGAGAGCATCAGGGTGGCGATGAAGTTGCGCCGCTGCCGGGCCCGCAGCGCCAGCACGTCGGGGTCGTCCGTGTCGCCCTCGGCGCCGCAGTTCCAGGAGCGGTTGTGGCTCTCGCCGTCCCGGTTGTCCTCGCCGTTGGCCTGGTTGTGCTTGTTGTTGTACGACACGAGGTCGTTCAGGGTGAAGCCGTCGTGGCAGGTCACGAAGTTGATCGAGGCGAGCGGACGGCGTCCGTCGTCCTGGTAGAGGTCGGAGGAGCCGGTCAGCCGGGACGCGAACTCGGCCAGCGTGCGCGGCTCGCCGCGCCACAGGTCCCGTACGGTGTCGCGGTACTTGCCGTTCCACTCCGTCCACAGGGGCGGGAAGTTGCCCACCTGATAGCCGCCCTCGCCGACGTCCCAGGGCTCGGCGATCAGCTTGACCTGGGAGACCACCGGGTCCTGCTGGACGAGGTCGAAGAACGACGACAGCCGGTCCACCTCGTGGAACTGGCGCGCCAGCGTGGCCGCGAGGTCGAAGCGGAAGCCGTCCACGTGCATGTCGGTGACCCAGTAGCGCAGCGAGTCCATGATCAGTTGCAGGACGTGCGGCGAGCGCATCAGGAGCGAGTTGCCGGTGCCCGTGGTGTCCATGTAGTAGCGGGGGTCGTCCGCCAGACGGTAGTACGAGGCGTTGTCGAGGCCCCGGAAGGACAGCGTCGGCCCGAGGTGGTTGCCCTCGGCCGTGTGGTTGTAGACCACGTCGAGGATGACCTCGATGCCGGCCTCGTGCAGCGCCCGGACGGCCGACTTGAACTCCAGCACCTGCTGGCCCCGGTCGCCCCAGGAGGCGTACGCGTTGTGCGGGGCGAAGAAGCCGATCGTGTTGTAGCCCCAGTAGTTGCTGAGGCCCATGTCGGCCAGCCGGTGGTCGTTCACGAACTGGTGCACGGGCATCAGCTCCAGCGCCGTGACACCCAGTTCCGTCAGGTGTTCGATGATCGCCGGATGGGCGAGGGCCGCGTACGTGCCGCGCAGCTCGTCCGGGAGCTCGGGGTGCAGCATCGTGAGGCCCTTCACGTGGGCCTCGTAGATCACCGTGTGGTGGTACTCCGTCCGGGGGCGCCGGTCGTCGCCCCAGTCGAAGTACGGGTTGACCACGACCGAGGACATCGTGTGCGGCGCCGAGTCGAGGTCGTTGCGCTTGTCGGGTGACCCGAAGGGGTATCCGTACACCTCCTCGCCCCAGTTCACGGCGCCGGCGATCGCACGCGCGTACGGGTCGAGCAGCAGTTTCGCGGAGTTGGCGCGCTGCCCGCGCTCGGGCGCGTACCGCCCGTGCACCCGGAAGCCGTACCGCTGCCCGGGCATGACGCCGGGCAGGTACGCGTGGCGCACGAACGCGTCGGTCTCCCGCAGTTCGACGGCCGTCTCCGACCCGTCGTCGTGCAGAAGACACAGCTCAATACGGTCGGCGGCCTCCGAGAAGACCGCGAAATTGGTACCGGCGCCGTCGTACGTGGCACCGAGTGGATACGCCTCGCCAGGCCAGACCTGCATGGATATGACTCTTCCAGTAGTTCCGTGCCCCAGGGGGCGAGTCCGAACCGAGTCTCCCCGAAAGTGATGGAACCTCACATGCCTTACATCCCTCTTACCCCGCGACCAGGCATATCTCGTATGCCGAACCAGTGGGACTCAAACGACTCCTGGGGATGTAGGGGGAGTAGGGGGAAATGTGCGCAAGATAGTGCACCGCCATCTGGGCAAGGTGGTGGCGGGTGCGGCCATCGCGGTGGCCGGCACGGCCGTGATGATCGGGATCACCCTTCCGGGGTCGGCGGGGGCCGACGAATCGGGCGGAACGAGCGGGACCGGCGCGAACGGCGGGTCCGCGCAGCAGGCGGCGCAGGACGGGCAGGGCGGCGTCGTGCGGCCCGGCGTCGTCGAGCGGGCGCCGGCCGAGGGGGACAAGGGCAGGGGCCGTGACCCGCTGACCGACGACGAGATGCGGCGCGCCGAGCGGATCGCGGTGAACCGGCAGCTCTTCAACTCGAGCGAGAACGTCGAGGGCGCGCGCGGACCGCAGCGCATCGGTGTGGACCTCGCCGAACCCGACACGGCCGATCTGGACAACCCGGACGCGCCGCGCCGCGCCGACATCACGTTCTACGACTACAAGGACGACACGCTCGTCACCAAGACCGTCGACCTCGACACGGAGAAGGTCGTGGAGACGGGTGTCCAGCACGGCGTGCAGCCGCCGATCAGCCGGGACGAGATGTCCGAGGCCGCCAAGCTGCTGATCGCCGATCCGCTCGGCGCCGGCCTGAAGGCCGACTTCAAGGACGCGACCGGCAAGGAACTCACCTCGCCCGATCAGCTCATGCTCAACAGCATGGTCTACCGCGCGACCCCCGGCGTCCGGCCCGCCGCCCTCGGCGCCTGTGGCGAGCACCGGTGCGTCCGGCTCTTCCCGAAGGTCAAGAACGGGCCCTGGATTGACAGCCGTGACCTGGTGATCGACCTGAGCGCCCGCAAGGTCGGCAGGCTCGGCTGAGCGCCGCCTTTCTTTCCTTCCCACCTTCACAGCTTTCCGCAAGGAGTCATGTCTTCATGCGCGTCAACAGAAACAGCCGTGCCCGCAGCCGGGCCGCCGTGGGCCTCTCCGCGCTCGCCCTGGCCGCCGGCGCGACGACGGCCGCGGGACCGGCCGTCGCCCAGCCCCGGTCCGCGCCCGCTCCGGCCCCCGACTGCAGCGCCGCGTTCCGGATCGAACAGAAGCTCGCCACCGGCACCACCTGGCGGATGTGCTGGCACTACGAGAGCGAGGCCGGGCTCGTCCTGGAGGACATCTCCTACCAGCCCCCCGGCGAGGCCCAGCCGATCAAGGTCCTGGCCACCGCCAAGCTCGCCCAGATCGACGTGCCCTACGACGACGGCTCGGTCGAGTACAGCGACCTCACCGGCGCCGGCTTCGGCCAGGGCCTGGTCGACATGGCCCCCGCCGAGTGCCCCGGCGGCGCCATCAAGACGGTCAAGGTCCCCGACGCCTGGGACCCGCAGCACGCGAACGTCAAGGGCCTGTGCACCACGACCCGTTCACGCGGCCACGCCTACCGCATGGAGGCCGACACCGGGAACAAGGTCTTCCAGAAGCAGGGCAAGGACCTGCTCGTCTACACCGTCAACAAGGTCGGCTGGTACGAGTACATCACCGAGTGGCGCTTCCAGGACGACGGCACCCTCAACATGAACGTCGGCGCCACCGGCAGCCTCTCGCCCGGTGACTACGACGCGGGCGACGGCCGCGGCTGGCCGCTCGGCAAGGGCGCCAAGGACTACGCCACGAGCCACAGCCACAACATCTTCTGGCGGCTCAACTTCAACCTGGACGGCTCGTCCAAGTCGAAGGTCGAGCAGTACGACTCGGTGGTCAGCCCGCCCGCCTCGGGCCAGGAGGCCCCCAGCAACAAGACCACGGTCACCAAGGTCGGCAAGGAACTCGCCGGCGACGCCAAGAACATGCGCTGGTGGCGCCTGGTCAGCAACACCGGCAAGAACAAGGACAACCACGCGCGCTCCTACGAGCTCGTCCCGGGCGCGACCACCAAGTACCTCGGCCGCGCCTTCACCAAGCACGACGTCTACTTCACCGAGTACAACAAGTGCGAGCAGTTCGCCAGCGACAACCTGCGCAACTGCGGTGCCGGGCACGGCAAATCCGTCGACAAGTGGGTCGACGGACAGACGCTCACCCACCCCGTGGTCTGGGTCAACGTGGGCTTCCACCACATCGCCCGCGACGAGGACCAGCAGCCGATGCCGGTCCACTGGCAGGGATTCTCCATCGCCCCGCGTGACGTCACCGCTATGAATCCGCTCACTCCGCCGGAGCTCGCGGACCAGAACGGGCATGTCGAACCTAGGTAGTTGGGAAACGACCTGTGCATCGGGCTGCACCGCTCGCCGCTCCCGGAGTACCCTTCCTTGATCGTTGATTGGGGCCTGGCCCTGGGGAGTGCTCGGGGGAGCGGAAGGCGGTGCGTGGGTGGGCTCGGGAGGGCTGGAGCTGCCTCCTGGTGACGAGGGTCACGAGGGAAACTCCACAGATGTCCCACCCGGCGCGGTGTCCCTGGCACGGCCGATGGAGATGGGATCCATCGGACCGGAACTGGACTGGGGCGCCGACGCCTGGCGCGAGGTGCGTACGCGCGCCCAGCGGGCCGGGCGCGCCTACATCTGGCTGAACCTGGTGGAACAGCGGCTGCGCGCGGTCGTGGCCGCTGTTCTCCGGCCCGTGTACGAACCCGTCCACGGTGACGACTGGGTGGTCGCCGCCGCGGGACCGGCCGGCCAGGAGTGGGTGCAGCGCGCCGTCGCCGTGCGCGAAGTCAGCCGCCGCAAGGGGTACTTGCTCGACCCGGCCGACGACAACGTGCTGAGTTTCCTCACGCTGCCCCAGTTGCGTGAGCTGATGGTCCAGCACTGGCCGTGCTTCGAGCCCTATTTCGACGAACGCCGGGACGTCGAACTCGCCCTGGACGAGCTGGAAGTGACCCGGAACGTCGTGTCACGCAACCGCGCCCTGTCCGAGGCCGTGCTGAACCAGGCCGAGCGGGCCGCGGCGAAACTCCTGGAGATCCTCGGCGCCGGGAGCGACGTGCCCTCCGCGCGCAGGCTGCCCGTGGACGCCGTCGAGGACCTCGTCGGCGACCGCTACGCGGACGTCGTCGGGGTGCACTCCGACCGGGTGCGGCTGCTGCGCCAGTTCCCCGCCGAGGACCTCTTCGGCGGCGCCCGCCGGCTCGACGCGGTCGGCATCGGACTGAACCTGCTGGTGCAGAACTTCTCCGGGCGCCGGCTGGTCCGGCTCGCCGAGGCCGGCTGCCGCACGCGACTGCTGTTCCTGAACCCCGCCTCCAGCGCCGTCAAGCGGCGCGAGCGCGAACTCGGCATCAAACGCGGCGAGTTGAGCCGGTCGGTCGAGATGAACATCCTGCACATGCGGCGGGTGCGGTCCCGGCTGCGCGACCCGGACGCCTTCGAGATCCAGGTCTACGACGAGACGCCCCGCTTCACCGCGTACCTCGTCGACGGTGACGGCTCGGACGGCATCGCGGTCGTGCAGTCCTATCTGCGCCGGACGCGGGGCATGGAGGCGCCGGTCCTGGTGCTGCGCGGCGGGAGCCGCCTGCTCAAACCGGACCAGATCGGCGAAGAGGGACTTTTCCCCACCTATCGCGAAGAGTTCGAGGTGGCTTGGGCGGATTCGCGGCCTGTGTCCTGAAAGGCCGTTCCCCGTGGCCGGGTGGAACGCGGTCCCCGGATTGTCAGTGGCTCATGGGATCGTGGGGACCACTGGGGGAAAGCACCACGAAGAAGGGGGGCCGCCCATGGGCTGGCACCGGGAGCTGCTGATCGGCTTCGACCTGGAGACGACCGGGACCGATCCGCGCGAGTCGCGCATCGTCACGGGTGCCGTGATAGAGGTCAGGGACGGGGAGCCGCTGGGCCGCCGTGAATGGCTGGCCGATCCGGGCGTGGAGATCCCGGTCGACGCCGTGGCGGTGCACGGCATCTCCAACGAACGCGCGACCGCGGAGGGCCGCCCGGCGGACGAGGTCGCCGACGCCATCGCGGACGTCCTCGTCACCTACTGGCGCACCGGCGTCCCGGTCGTGGCGTACAACGCGGCCTTCGACCTCACGCTGCTCTCCGCCGAGCTGCTGCGCCACGGACTGCCCTCGCTGCGCGAGCGGCTCGGCGGCGTCGACCCGGCACCCGTCATCGACCCGTACACGATCGACCGTTCCGTGGACCGCTACCGCCGGGGCAAGCGCAACCTGGAGGCGGTCTGCACCGAGTACGGGGTGGTCCTGGACTCCGCCCACGACGCCTCGGCGGACGCCCTCGCCGCCGCCCGGCTCGCCTGCGCGATAGCCGGCCGCCACCCCAAGGTCGCGGCCCTCGGCCCGGTCGAGCTGCACCGCCGCCAGATCGAGTGGTACGCGGACTGGGCGGCCGACTTCCAGTCCTTCCTGCGCCGCAAGGGCGAGACGGACGCGGTGGTGGACGGGACCTGGCCCCTGCGGGACCTGGCGGACGAACGCGTCTGAGCCGACCGCGGCGTCCGCGCCGACCGCGGGGCCGGGACTCCTGTCACGCCCTCGGCGGGCGGCCACCCGGCGTCCGGGCGGCACCCCGGCGGCAGGTCAGAACGGGTACCAGCGCACCGTCTCGTCGCCGTCCCGCAGGGACGCCACCCGGCGTTCGAACTCGGCCGACGCCTTGGGGTTGGTCGGCGCGTGCTGGGCGACCCAGGCGCAGCTCGCGGTCTCGCGGGCGCCCCGGAGCACCGAGCAGCCCTCCCACTCCCGCACGTCCCAGCCGTACGTCCCGGCGAAGGACTCGTAGGCCTCGGCGGGAAGCCCGTAGCGGTCGCGGGACAGGGCCATGACCACCAGATCGTGCTCGCGCAGATCCGCGGAGAAGGTCTCCAGGTCGACCAGGACCGGGCCGTCCGGACCGACGTGCACGTTGCGGGGCAGCGCGTCGCCGTGGATCGGGCCCGGCGGGAGGTGCGGGGTCAGCGCGGCGGCCGCCGCGGCGAAGCCGTCGCGCCGCTCCCGCAGGTACGCCGCGTCCGCGGGGTCGATCGCGTCGCCCGCCAGCCGCAGCCAGCGCTCCACACCGCCGAGGAGTTCCCGGGGCGGCAGCGGGAAGGACGGGGAGGGCAGCGCGTGCACGATCCGCAGCAGCTCCGCCAGGTCGTGCGGCTCGGCGGGGCGGACGGCGTCGGGCAGCCGGTGCCACACCGTCACGGGGTGCCCGTCGACGAGCAGCGCCTCCGGTTCGGCGGCCCGCACCGCGGGGACGCCCGACGCGGCGAGCCACGCGGCGATCGCCAGCTCCCGGCGGGCCCGGTCGTGGAGTTCGGCGTCACGGCCCACCTTGACGACCAGATCACCGGCGCCGAACACCGCGTTCTCGCCGAGGGCGAGGAGTGACGCGTCCCGCACCGGCCCCGGCAGCACCTTCGCCGCGGCCAGCACGTCCCGCGCCCGTGCCTCGTCCATCGCTCCGCCTCCGTGTCCTCGCGTACGACGGCTCCGGGGTGCGTGCCGTCCGTCGGCCAGTCTCCCATTCCGGCGGACCGGAACGCCGAAGGGCCCGTCGGCCCCTCCGGGAGGAGGAGACCGACGGGCCCTGGGCGGACGAGGCGCTCCGGCGACCGGCGTCGGCCGGCTAGACCCCGGCCCGTTCGCCCTGGGGCCGTACCGGCGGCGCGACGGCCTCGGGGGCCTCGTCGTGGGTGAGGTCGGGCATCCGGTTCAGCCACTTCGGCAGGTACCAGTTGCGCTCGCCGAGCAGCGCCATCACCGCGGGGAGCAGGACACCCCGGATGATCGTCGCGTCGATGAGCACCGCGGCCGCCAGGCCCACGCCCATCTGCTTCATGGACTGCATGGACAGCGTTCCGAAGATCGCGAAGACGGCGACCATGATGACGGCGGCGCTGGTGACGACACCCGCCGTGGTGACCACCCCGTGCCGGATCGCGTCCTTGGTGCTGCGGCCCCGCAGCCGTGCCTCACGGATCCGGGACACCACGAACACGTGGTAGTCCATCGACAGCCCGAAGAGGATCACGAAGAGGAACAGCGGCAGCCAGGTGACGATGGCGCCCACACCCGCCGCGCCCACCAGGGAGGCGCCCCAGCCGTGCTGGAAGACCGCGACGAGGATGCCGTAGGCGGCCGCCACCGAGAGGAGGTTGAGCACGATCGAGGTGATCGCGATGGTCAGCGAGCGGAAGGAGAGCAGCATCAGGACGAAGGCGAAGACGACCACGAAGGCGAACACCGGGGTCACCGAGCCGACGAGCTGGTCGTTGAAGTCGTGCGATCCCGCGACCTGACCGGTGATGGGCGCCTGGAGGCCGTCGACCTTGCCGAGCGTTCGCGGTCGCACCTCGTCGCGCAGCAGTTCCAGGCTCTTCTCCGCCTTGTCCTGGTCGGAGCCGCCGACCAGCGGGACGAAGACGAACGCGACGTTGTCCTCGGCGTGCACCTTGACGTCGACCGGACCGCGGGAGGCACCCGAACTGACCGCCGCCGCACGGAAGTCGGCGATCGCGGCCTTCACGTCGGCGGCGTCGATGTCCCGGGCCTTGACGACCACCTCGGCCGGCTCGGAGCCGCCGGGGAAGGCCTCGTTGACCCGGTTGTAGGTGCCGACGATCGCCAGCGAGTCGCCGAACTCCTGTCCAGGGTGAGCTGCTGGGTCTTCATGCCGAGCGCGGGAGCGGCGATGGCGAGCAGCGCGCCCGTCGCGACGACCAGGGCGACGGCGGGCTTCGCGAGCACCACGCGCAGGACGGCACCCCAGAACCGGCTGCCCTCGTCGGCCGGACGGCGGGTGCCCTGGGCGGCGGAGCGCCGCTTGGCCCGGTGCAGGAAGGGGACGCGGCCCTTCTCGACACGGTCGCCGAGCAGGGAGAGCAGCGCGGGCAGCACGGTCACCGAGCCGACCATGGCGACCGCGACGACCATCAGCGAGGCCAGGCCCATCGCCTCGAACTCGGCGAGCCCCGTGAACAGCATGCCCGCCATCGCCACGCACACGGTGACGCCGGAGACGATGATGGCGCGGCCACTGGTGGCGGCGGCGATCCGCAGGGCCGTACCGGCGTCGCGGCCCGCCTCGCGCTCCTCACGCTCACGCCGCAGATAGAACAGGCAGTAGTCGACGCCGACGGCCAGACCCACCAGCAGCATCACGGAGTTGGCCGTGTCGCTCATCGGCATCAGATGGCTGACGATGCCCATCAGGCCCATCGTCGCCATGATCGCGGTGACCGCGAGCGCCACCGGAAGCAGGGCCGCCACCAGCGCGCCGAACGCGATCAGCAGGATGCCCAGCGCCACCGGGACGGCGGAGAGTTCGGCCTTCTGGAAGTCGTCGCCGAACGCCTCGTCGTACTGCTTCATCATGCTCGCGGCGCCGATCTCCTCGATCCGCAGCCCGGAGTGGTCCTTCTGCACGCCCTTGACGGCGTCCAGCACGGGCGCGACGCGGTCGCCCGCCGTCTCCGAGTCGCCGCGCATGTCGAACTGGACGAGCGCGCTGCGCCCGTCCTTCGAGATCGACCTGGTGTCGTACGGCGAGGTCACGTCGCTGACCTTGCCGGTGGCGCCGACCGCGTCGACGACCGCGGTGACCGCGCTCCTGAACTCGGCGTCGGTGGCCTTGGTGCCCGCGTCCTTCGCCTGGATCAGAACCGTCTCACTGGCCGGCTCCTCGATGCCGGCATCCTCGATGATCTTGGCGGCGGTGTGGGTCTCGCCCTTGAGCTGGTCGCTCTCCTTGACGTCGACCCGGCCCGCCGCGGAGCCGAGGCCCATCGCCAGGACGACGAACAGCACCCAGATTCCGACGGCCGCCCATCGGTGGCGGGCGCTCCAGCCGCCTGCTCGCGCGGCGATGCCGCGCACCCGTGTGTCTGCGTTCCCCATGACGGGCCTGCCCCCTTGTGCACGGTGACAGCCCCCTGCCGCCACCTTCCGTAATGAAGGTATGGGCCCGATAAACGCTTCTCCTCGTACTGTCCGGTGAACCGCGGGACCTCCCGCTCCTCCCCGCGGACCCCGGCTCCTCCGCACTGGGGAGGACCGAAGCCCCTTACACGTAACGGCACTTCTCGGGGGTGCCGCTCAGGGACCGGCCCCGCTTCCTCGCGGCCGACGGGCGGTCTCGCGGGGCCGGGCCGTCGCGCCCACCCCGAGGGGCGTGGCGCCCGGCCTATGGTGGGCGGATGACGACGACGTACGCGGCGCTGTTGCGCGGCATCAACGTGGGCGGCGCGAAGAAGGTGCCGATGGCCGAGCTGCGCACCCTGATGGAAGGACTCGGGTACGGCGATGTCCGCACCTATCTCCAGAGCGGGAACGCCGTGTTCAGCAGCGCCGGCGGGGACGAGGAATCCCTCGCCGAGGAGCTGTCCGGGGCCATCGAGAAGCACTTCGGCTTCGGTGTCGGCGTCCTCGTGCGCGAGCACGCCTATCTGCGGGCCGTCAGGGAGGCCTGCCCGTTCCCGGCCGCCGAGCTGGAGGCCAAGCAGCTCCACGTCACCTACTTCTCGCACCCCGTCGACGCCGAGCGCTTCGCCTCCGTCGAGCCCGCGGGATTCCTCCCCGAGGAGTTCCGCCTCGGCGACCGGGTCCTGTACCTCTACGCGCCCGACGGCCTCGGCCGCTCCAAGCTGGCGGAGGCCCTGGCGAAGCCCCGACTGCTCAAGGGCCTCCTCGCCACCACGCGGAACTGGAACACCGTCGTCAAACTGGAGGAGCTGACCGGTGCTTGAGCGCAATCCCGCCGTCGAGGCCGCCATCGAGGGCGAACTGCGCCTGCTCGACCCGGAGGTCCGCCGCTCGGCCGACCTCGTCGCCGCGCTGCTGCATCCCGACTTCTACGAGTTCGGCGCGTCCGGCCGCATCTGGGACCGCGACTCGATCGTCGCGCTGCTGGCCGCCGGGACGGAGGACGGCAGCCGCACCACGACCTCACGGGTGAAAGGGGTGCAGCTCGCCTCCGACCTGGTCCACCTGACCTTCGACACCGACAACAACGGCCGCCGGGCACACCGGAGTTCGCTGTGGCGGCTGTTCGGTGACGACTGGCTCCTCTACTTCCACCAGGGCACCCCGTACAGCCCGGGCGAGGCCGGCGCGTACGTCCACGAGACGAGCTGAGCTCGAAAAGTGGCCCATGATTCCCGTGCGGAATTGGGCCGGGATTCCATGCCACCGGGTGACTAGCCTCGACGGTATGACGACCACATCGCCCACCCGGGTCGACTTCTGGTTCGACCCCGCCTGCCCCTTCGCCTGGATCACCTCGCGCTGGATCCTGGAGGTCGAACGCAGCCGCCCGCTCGACCTCCGCTTCCACGCCATGAGTCTCTACCTGCACAACATCGGCAACGAACTGCCCGACTGGTACCGGGACCTGGTGGACAGGTCGATCGGCCCGGTGCGCGTGGCGGTGGCCGCGGCCGAGCGGCACGGCGAGAAGGTGCTCCGCGACCTCTACACCGCCCTCGGCACCCGCATCCACGAGCGCGGCGTGAAGGACTTCGACGCGGTGACCGCCGAGGCCCTCGCCGAGCTCGGACTTCCGGCCGCCCTCGCCGACGCCGCCCACGATCCCTCGTACGACGAGGCGGTGCGCCGCAGCCACGACGCCGGGACCGAGGCGGACACCGGCGCCTATGTGGGAACTCCCACCCTCCACGTCGACGGCACGGTGTGGTTCGGCCCCGTGCTCCGGGCCGTCCCCCGTGGTGAGAAGGCCGTCGAGCTCTTCGACAGCTTCCGCGTCCTCGCCGCCCACCCCGACTTCTTCGAGCTCAAGCGGACCCGCACCGGAGGACTCTCCTTCGACTGAACGCCGGAAGAATGCCGGGCGGAGGTCAGGCGCCGACCGCGGCCAGCGACGGCGTCCGCGCCTCGTCGTAGCGCTCCAGCAGGACCCGTGCGACCTCGGGCGCGGGACCGAGCACGTCGGCCAGCACGTCCGCCCCGGCGGCGCCCCGGGCGATGCGGTCCGGCAGGAAGCCGGGCGCGAGGACGTACGGTGCGACGGCGACGCGCTCGCAGCCGAGGTCGCGCAGCTCACGCACGGCGTCCTCGGTGCGGGGAAGGGATGCGGAGGCGAACGCGGGCCGCACGGCGCACCAACCGGTGTGCCGCCACTCCCGCGCGATTGCTGCGATCACCGCGATCGCCTCCGGGTCGGTGGATCCCGCCGAGGCCAGGACGACCCCGGTCCGGGACCTGTCGGCGGGCGTCAGCCCCGCCTCGTACAGCCGGCGTTCGAGCGCGGCCGTCAGCAGCGGGGACGGGCCCAGCACCTCCGCCAGCCGGATCCGCAGCCGCGACGGCGCCTGGCGCAGCACCGCCGGGATGTCCGACTTGGCGTGGAAGGCGCGCGTCAGCAGCAGCGGCAGCGCCACCACGTCGCGCACACCCTCGGCCGCCAGGGAGTTCAGCACCCCCGGTACGGAGGGGATGTTGAAGTCGAGGAAGGCGGTCTCCACGCGCAGGCCCGGGCGCTGGGCGCGCACCTTCCGCACCAGGGCGTGCACCGTCGCGGCGTGCCGCGGATCGCGGCTGCCGTGGGCGATGACGACGAGGACGGGACGCTCGGGCCTGTTCATGACGGGGTCAGCCCTTCACCAGGAGTCCGCGGCTGCGCAGCACCCACCGCTCCACCGGGCTGAAGACGATCAGGTCGATGGCGATGCCGACGAACAGGATGAGGAAGATGGCGAGGAAGACCATCGACATGGAGCTGGCGTTGCGGCCGTTCTCCAGCAGTTGGCCGAGGCCCACGCCGAGGTCGGGGGAGGAGGCGATGATCTCCGCGGCCATCAGGGAGCGCCAGGAGAACGCCCAGCCCTGCTTCAGACCGGCCAGATAGCCGGGAAGCGCGGCCGGCATCACGATGTGCCAGGTCCCGCGCAGACCCGTCGCGCCCATCGTCCGGCCCGCCCGCAGGAACAGCGGGGGCACCTGGTCCACGCCCGACACCAGCCCGTTGGCGATGGAGGGCACCGCGCCGAGCAGGATCACCGCGTACATCATCGAGTTGTTCAGGCCCAGCCAGATCACGGCCGGCGGCACCCAGGCCACCGAGGGCAGGGACTGCAGACCCGACAGGATCGGGCCGATCGCCGCGCGCACGAACTTCACCCGGGCCACGATCAGTCCCAGCGGGGTCCCGATCACCAGGGCGAACAGGAAGCCGAGCAGACCGCGCGAGACGCTGGTCCAGATGTAGTCGAGCAGCGTGCCCTGGAGCCAGGCGTTCTCGACCTCGCCCCAGACGTCGGAGGGCGAGGGCAGCTTGGTCGGGTCGTCGACGATCTTGAAGGTGATCAGTGCCTGCCAGGCCGCCAGAACGATCACGAACGCGATCAGCGGCGGCAGCACCTTCTGCCGGAACGTCGTGCCGAAGGAGCGGCGGCCGGCGACGGAGGACTCCAGCGCGTCGAGGCCCGCCTCCAGCCCGCCCAGGCCGTCGTCGTGCTTGGCGGCCGCGTCGGACTTCGTCTCAGTGCTGGCCATGGCGGCGGATCTCCCCACGCAGTTGTTCGGTGATCTCGATGGACAGTTCCGCCACGGGCGCGTCCTCGATGCGGCGCGGCTGCGGGATGTCCACCGTCCATTCGCGGGCGACGCGCCCCGGACGGGAGGACAGCAGGACCACGCGCTGGGCGAGCCGCACGGCCTCGCGGACGTTGTGCGTGACGAAGAGGACGGACAGGCCCGTCTCCCGCCAGATCCGCGTGAGTTCGTCGTGCAGGACGTCCCGCGTGATCGCGTCGAGCGCCGCGAACGGCTCGTCCATCAGCAGGATCTGGCTGTCCTGGGCGAGTGCCCGGGCGAGCGCCACGCGCTGGCGCATACCGCCGGACAGCTCGTGCACCCGCTTGCCGTACGCGCCCTTCAGCCGGACGAGTTCGAGCAGTTCCTCGGCCCGCTCACGCCGTTCGGCCTTCGGAACCCCCCGCAGACGCAGGGCGAGTTCGATGTTCTTGCCCGCGGTCAGCCACGGGAAGAGGGCGTGCTCCTGGAACATCAGGGCCGGACGCCCGTTGGTCGTGATGGTGCCGGCCGAGGGCTTGTCCAGCCCCGCGACCAGGTTCAGCAGTGTGGACTTGCCGCACCCCGAGGCCCCCAGGAGGGTGACGAACTCACCCGGCGCGACATCGAGGGTGATGTCGTCGAGGACGAGCTGGGGACCCGCGGGTCCGGCGAAGGACTTCGAGACGTGCTCGATGCGGGCGGCGTACTCCGTCGTGTCGGCGCCGTCGGCGGCCTTGGCGAGCGTCGTTGCCATGGTCGTCACCTCCTGGGAACTCATCGGGATCCGGACTTACTTGACGCCGAGACCGGCGTCGTCGACCTTGCTCTCACCCGCGGCGGCGAGGACCTTGTTCAGGAGCGTCAGGTCGTAGATGCCGGTCAGGTTCGGCTTGTCCAGGAGACCGGCCTTGACCGCGTGGTCCGCCTCGGTGCTGAGGGTGGAGGCCAGCGGGTCGTTGGTGATCTGGATGGACTTCCAGGCCGGGTCCAGGACGTCGGCCGGCAGCGCCTTGCCCGAGTCGGCCTCGAGCTGCTTGTTCGCCGCGGCCTTCGCCTCGTCCGGGTTGGCGTTGATCCACTTGTTGGTCTCGACGGAGCCCTTCAGGACCGCCTCGACGACCTTCGGGTGCTCCTTGAGGAACTTCTGCGACACGATGATGTTCGTGATCACGAACTTCTTGTCGGGCCACAGGTCCGACTCGTCGAGCAGCACCTTGCCGCCCTCGGCGACCAGCTTGGACGCGGTCGGCTCCGGCACCCAGGCGCCGTCGATGGAGCCGGACTTGTAGGCGTCGGGGGTGATCTTGTTGTCGGTGCGGACAACCGACACGTCACCCTTGCCGCTCTGGGCGTCGACCTTCCAGCCCTGCTCCGCGGCCCAGTTGAGGAACGCGACGTCCTGCGTGTTGCCGAGCTGCGGCGTCGCGATCTTCTTGCCCTTGACGTCCTTCAGTGACTTGATCTTCTTGGGGTTCACCACGAGCTTGACGCCGCCCGAGGCCGAACCGCCGATGATCCTGAGGCTCTTGCCCTCGGACTTGGTGAAGCCGTTGATGGACGGCGACGGGCCGATCCAGCCGATGTCGATGGAGCCCGAGTTGAGCGCCTCGATCTCGGAGGGCCCGGCGTTGAAGATCTGGTACTTCGCCTGGGTGGCGCCGAGCTCCTTCTGGAAGATGCCCTTCTGGTTGCCGACCAGCGCGGTGGCGTGCGTCAGGTTGCCGAAGTAGCCGATCTTCACGGAGTCGAGTCCGTCGATCTTCTTCGAACCGGCGGCGACCTTGGCCGCGGCGTTGTCGTCCTTCGCGTCGGAGCCGTAGCTGCACGCGGCGAGGGCGAGGAGGGGCAGAGCGGTGACGAGGGCTATACCGCGGCCGAGCAGCTTGGTGCGCGTGGAGCGGATGGCAGACACGGGAGGTGTTCCTCTCGGTGGCCCGGCGGTCACGCCTTTCTCAGGTCGTGGCCGGGAGGTCGGCAGGTCTTCGTCGTAACCGGGACGTCGGGTGGGGGGACAGGGCGCGCAAGCGGTGCGCGTACGTCATCGCGCACATCGCGCCACTCCGCCCTGCCCGCTGCCGAGGGCGCCGCTGCCGACACGGCCGCCCTCCTTCGCGAACGTCGCGTAGATGTCGATGGGGTTCATGTCAGAAGTCCCAGCCGTCGTCGTCGGACTCGTCCTTGACCGGCTGAGGCGCGGCGAAGGACTCGCCGACCATGCCCGCGGTGAGGGTGGTGCCGTCGGCGGGGTCGATCAGGATGAAGGCGCCGGTGCGGCGGGAGTCGGCGTAGGAGTCGACGGGGAGGGGTTCGGCGGTGCGGATCTTGACGCGGCCGATGTCGTTGGCGACCAGCCGGCCCGGGTGCGGGTGCAGCGAGAGGTCGTCGAGGGTGAGGCGGGAGGGGATGTCCTTGACGATGGCCTTGACCGTGCGGGTGCCGTGCTTGAGGAGTACCCGGTGGCCGACGGTGAGGGGTGCGTCGGCGACGTGGCAGACGGTGGCCTCGACGTCCTGGGTGGTGGCGGGGGCGTCCTTGCTCGGCACGAGCAGGTCGCCGCGGGAGACGTCGATGTCGTCGGTGAGCAGGACGGTCACCGACTGGGTCGTCCAGGCCGCGTCGACCGGCTTGCCGAGCAGGTCGATGCCGGAGATCGTGGTGGTGCGTCCGGAGGGCAGCACGGTCACCTGTTCGCCGACGCGGAAGGTGCCGGCGGCGATCTGGCCGGCGTAGCCGCGGTAGTCGGGGTGCTCGGCGGTCTGGGGGCGGATCACGTACTGGACGGGCAGCCGGGCGTGGCAGTGCGCCAGGTCGTGGGTGACCGGCACGGTCTCCAGGTGTTCCAGGACGGTGGGGCCGCCGTACCAGTCCATGTTCGCGGAGGGTTCCACCACGTTGTCACCGGCGAGCGCCGAGATCGGGATCGCGGTGATCTCGGGGACGCCCAGCTCGGAGGCGTACGCGGTGAACTCCTCGGCGATGGCGGCGAAGACGGACTCCTGGTAGCCGACGAGGTCCATCTTGTTGACGGCGAGGACCACGTGCGGGACGCGCAGCAGGGCGGCTACGGCGGCGTGGCGGCGGGTCTGCTCGATGACGCCGTTGCGGGCGTCGACGAGGACGACGGCGAGGTCGGCGGTGGAGGCGCCGGTGACCATGTTGCGGGTGTACTGCACATGGCCGGGGGTGTCGGCGAGGATGAAGCGGCGCCGGGCGGTGGCGAAGTAGCGGTAGGCGACGTCGATGGTGATGCCCTGCTCGCGCTCGGCCCGCAGGCCGTCGGTGAGCAGCGCGAGGTCGGGGGTGTCCTGGCCGCGGTTGCGGGAGGCGTGCTCGACGGCCTCCAACTGGTCGGTCAGGATCGACTTCGAGTCGTGCAGCAGCCGTCCGACCAGGGTGGACTTGCCGTCGTCGACGGAGCCCGCGGTCGCGAAGCGCAGCAGAGTGGTCGCCGAGAGCTGCTCGACCGACAGGTGCTCGGTGGGTTCGGTGGTGCTGGTCATGTCTAGAAGTACCCCTCGCGCTTGCGGTCTTCCATCGCGGCCTCGGACATCTTGTCGTCGGCGCGGGTCGCGCCGCGCTCGGTGAGCCGGGACGCGGCGATCTCGGTGATGACGGCGTCCAGCGTGGTCGCGTCGGAGTCGACGGCGCCGGTGCAGGACATGTCACCCACCGTGCGGTAGCGGACGAGCCGCTTCTCGACGGTCTCGCCGTCCTTCGGACCGCCCCACTCGCCGGCGGTCAGCCACATGTTCGACCGCTGGAAGACCTCGCGTTCGTGGGCGAAGTAGATCTCGGGCAGTTCGATGCCCTCGCGGGCGATGTACTGCCACACGTCCAGCTCGGTCCAGTTGGACAGCGGGAACACCCGCACGTGCTCACCGGGAGCGTGCCGGCCGTTGTACAGGTTCCACAGCTCCGGGCGCTGACGGCGCGGGTCCCACTGCGAGAACTCGTCGCGCAGCGAGAACACCCGCTCCTTGGCCCGGGCCTTCTCCTCGTCACGCCGCCCGCCGCCGAACACCGCGTCGAAGCGCTCCGCCTGGATCTTCTCCGTCAGCGGCAGCGTCTGGAGCGGGTTGCGGGTGCCGTCCGGACGCTCGCGCAGCACACCGCGGTCGATGTAGTCCTGCACCGAGGCCACGTGCAGCCGCAGCCCGTGCCGGGCCACCGTCCGGTCCCGGTAGTCCAGGACCTCGGGGAAGTTGTGCCCGGTGTCCACGTGCAGCAGCGTGAAGGGCACCGCCGCCGGCGCGAACGCCTTCAACGCCAGATGCAGCATCACGATCGAGTCCTTGCCACCGGAGAACAGGATCACCGGCCGCTCGAACTCACCCGCCACCTCACGGAAGATGTGCACGGCCTCCGACTCCAGCGCGTCCAGGTGCGACAGCGCGTACGGGCTGCTCTCGGTCTCCTCGGAGACACTGGCGACGGTCGTCATGCGAGACCCCTCTCGGTGAGCAGCGCGTGCAGCGCGGCGGCGGACTCCTGCACGGTCTGGGTGTGCGACTCGATGCGCAGGTCGGGCGACTTGGGCGCCTCGTAGGGGTCGTCGACCCCGGTGAGCCCCGTCAGTTCCCCCGCGGCCTGCTTGGCGTACAGACCCTTCACATCGCGTACGGAGCACACCTCGACCGGGGTCGCCACGTGCACCTCCAGGTACGTCGTGCCGTTCTCGTCGTGACGCCCGCGCACCGCCTCGCGGCTGTCCGCGTAGGGCGCGATGACGGGGACGAGCGCCTTGACGCCGTTGCGGGCGAGCAGTTCGGCGAGGAAGCCGATGCGCTGCACGTTGGTGTGCCGGTCCTCGCGGCTGAAGCCGAGGCCCGCCGAGATGAACTCGCGGATCTCGTCGCCGTCGAGCACCTCGACGCGGTGGCCCTCCTCGCGCAGCCGGCCGGCCAGCTCGTAGGCGATGGTGGTCTTGCCGGCACTCGGCAGACCCGTGAGCCAGACGGTGGCTCCGCTCGTCACTTCCCGCTCCTGAGAAATCGTCCGGTCCGCGCCGGGCGCGGTGTTCGTCGTGGTCGTCGTCATCCGTGCAGTCCGCACTCGGTCTTCGCTCGGCCCGCCCAGCGGCCGGCGCGGGCGTCCTCGCCCTCCAGCACCCGGCGGGTGCACGGGGCACAGCCGACGGAGGCGTACCCGTCCATCAGCAACGGGTTGGTCAGTACGCCGTGTTCGGCGACGTACGCGTCCACGTCGTCCTGCGTCCAGCGGGCGATCGGCGAGACCTTCACCTTGCGGCGCTTCTCGTCCCAGCCGACGACCGGGGTGTTCGCCCGGGTGGGGGACTCGTCGCGGCGCAGGCCGGTCGCCCAGGCCTGGTAGTCCGTCAGGCCCTCCTCCAGCGGCTGGACCTTGCGGAGCTTGCAGCACAGGTCCGGGTCGCGGTCGTGCAGACGCGGCCCGTACTCGGCGTCCTGCTCCGCGACGCTCTGACGCGGGGTCAGGGTGATGACGTTGACGTCCATCACGGCCTCGACCGCGTCCCGCGTGCCGATCGTCTCCGGGAAGTGGTAGCCGGTGTCGAGGAACACCACGTCCACACCCGGCCGGGCACGCGAGGCGAGATGAGCGACCACCGCGTCCTCCATGGACGAGGTCACGCAGAACCTCGCGCCGAAGGTGTCCGCGGCCCAGCGCAGGATCTCCAGGGCCGAGGCGTCCTCCAGCTCGCGCCCGGCCTGCTCGGCCAGGGTCTTCAAGTCGTCGTCCGTGCGCTCTTGCTGAATGACCGTCATATCTCCGCCCCTCCACGCTCTTCCGGCTGGACGCCCCGGGACAGCAGTCCCAGGAACTTGAGCTGGAAGGCTCGGTTGCACGCCGCGCACTCCCACGCGCCGTGGCCCTGTTCGCTGGGTCGCAGGTCTTCGTCTCCGCAGTAGGGGCAGTAGAACGGCGCGGCACGCTCGCTCACGACAGCGCCTCCTCGGAGGCACGCGCGGCCCAGACGGCGAAGCGCTCGCCGTCCTCGCGCTCCGCCTGGAAACGCTTGAGGACACGCTCGATGTAGTCCGGCAGTTCGTCCGAGGTGACCTTCAGGCCGCGGACCTTGCGGCCGAACCCGGCCTCCAGGCCGAGCGCTCCGCCCAGGTGCACCTGGAACCCCTCGACCTGCTCGCCCGCGTCGTTCAGGACGAGCTGGCCCTTGAGACCGATGTCCGCGACCTGGATCCGGGCGCAGGCGTTGGGGCAGCCGTTGATGTTGATGGTGATGGGCTCGTCGAACTCGGGGATGCGGCGCTCGAGTTCGTCGATCAGCGAGGCCCCGCGCGCCTTGGTCTCGACGATCGCGAGCTTGCAGTACTCGATGCCGGTGCAGGCCATCGTGCCGCGCCGGAACGAGGACGGCCGGGCGGTGAGGTCCAGCGCCTCCAGGCCCTCGACGAGCGAGTCGATCCGCTCCTGCTCCACGTCGAGGACGATCATCTTCTGCTCGACGGTGGTGCGCACCCGGCCCGAGCCGTGCGCCTCGGCCAGTTCGGCGATCTTCGTCAGGGTGGCGCCGTCGATGCGGCCGACCCGCGGGGCGAAGCCGACGTAATAGCGGCCGTCCTGCTGCCGGTGCACGCCGACGTGGTCGCGCCAGCGGGCGACGGGCTGCTCGGGAGCGGGGCCGTCGACGAGCTTGCGCTCCAGGTACTCGTCCTCCAGGACCTGGCGGAACTTCTCCACGCCCCAGTCGGCGACCAGGAACTTCAGCCGGGCGCGGTTGCGCAGCCGGCGGTAGCCGTAGTCGCGGAAGATCGAGATGACACCCTCGTAGACGTCCGCGACCTCGTCGAGCGGGACCCAGGCGCCGAGGCGCTGGCCGATCTTCGGGTTGGTGGACAGGCCGCCGCCGACCCACAGGTCGAAGCCGGGGCCGTGCTCCGGGTGGTTCACACCGACGAAGGCGATGTCGTTGATCTCGTGCGCCACGTCGAGCAGCGGCGAGCCGGAGATCGCGGACTTGAACTTGCGGGGCAGGTTGGAGAAGTCCTTGTTGCCGATGATCCGGCGCTGGATCTCCTCGACGGCCGGTGTGCCGTCGATGATCTCGTCCTCGGCGATGCCGGCGACGGGCGAGCCGAGGATGACGCGGGGCGTGTCACCGCAGGCCTCGGTCGTGGACAGGCCGACGGCCTCCAGGCGCTCCCAGATCTCCGGGACGTCCTCGATGCGGATCCAGTGGTACTGCACGTTCTGGCGGTCCGTGAGGTCGGCCGTGCCGCGCGCGAACTCCTGCGAGATCTCGCCGATGACCCGGAGCTGCTCGGTGGTCAGCCGGCCACCGTCGATCCGCACACGCAGCATGAAGAACTCGTCGTCCAGCTCCTCCGGCTCCAGGATCGCGGTCTTGCCGCCGTCGATCCCGGGCTTGCGCTGGGTGTAGAGACCCCACCAGCGCATCCGGCCGCGCAGGTCGTTGGGGTCGATCGAGTCGAATCCCCGCTTCGAGTAGATCGTCTCAATGCGTGTCCGCACATTGAGACCGTCGTCGTCCTTCTTGAACTGCTCGTTGCCGTTGAGCGGGGTGAAGTGACCTACGGCCCACTGGCCCTCACCGCGGTGACGGCTCACCTTGCGGCGGGGCGCGACGGCTGGATCCTGCGGGGTGGCGGCCATGGTTGTTTCGTCCTTCGAGACTGCGGGGCAGGTCTGATCTGCGGCTCTGACCTGCGCATACGGGTGCATACGGAAGAATGGGCGCAGCACTGCGCAAGGGTCGCAAAAAGAGGGGGGGGGTCGGCGCTGCTGGGCTGGTCAGCTCGCCGGACAGATGGCGCTGGACATGCGGCCGAGGTCGACGTGCCGCCGACTCACCAAGGCAATTCCAGTTCCAGACATGACGGAAGCGTGTCACGGGGATCTCGGGGCAGTCCACCGTCATCCAAAATGTGGACACCCTTGTCCCGAATGTCGAGACAAGGGTGTTGTCGATCACACGATCGGCCCTCCACGGGTACGGCGAGGAGGGGCCGAAGCCGGGGGCACCACGGCACAAAGCGGGTCAGACGGGGTACGCGCCGGGCCACGGACCCGGTGTGAGGGCCTCGGCCTCCTGCTCGACCTTGGTGTCGAAGAGCCGGAAGCCGCGGCGCAGGTAGTTGTCCATCGCGTGCTCGCCGTCCTTGCTGCACGTGTGCAGCCAGACGCGCTTGGTCTCGGCGAGTCCGGGCCAGCGCTCGGCCAGGTCCCAGGCGCGCGCGGCCCCGTACGACAGGAGGTGGCCCCCGATCCGGCGGCCGCGGAAGGCGGGGACGAGTCCGAAGTAGACGATCTCCACGACCCCGTCGTCCTGGGCCGCGAGCTCCACGTAGCCCGCCGGGGTACCCCGGTCGTAGGCGACCCAGGTCTCCGTGCCCGGCCTGTCGAGGACCTCCCGCCACCGCGCGTACGTCCACGCGAGCCGGTCCGTCCACAGGATGTCCCCGCCCACCGAGGCGTACAGGAAGCGGCTGAACTCGGGCGAGGGGACCTCGGCGCGGACGATCCGCAGATCCCCGTCCGGCGCGCTCGAGGGGAGCAGGTCGGCCGGGGCCGTCTGCTCCAGGGACCAGGTGGTCACGGTGATGTCGCTCATGACCGCCAGGGAATCACGGAGGCGGTCGCTGCTCCAAAGGCGTCCACGAACCGACCGCTCCTCGCCGGTCCCGGTGCGGTCCGCTAGTCGAGCGAGCCGTCCACCGACGACAGCGGCACCGCGTAGAGCACCCGTCGCTTCGCCGTGTCGGACAGGCTCCACAGCTCGCCGGTCCGCTGCCAGTAGGAGAGCGACCCGGTGCCCAGGCCCCAGCAGGCGTGCGACTGGTCCGCGGTGCACGTGGCCGCGTCGGCGCCGTCCCCGCTCTGGCGCCACAGGGACGCGTGCCCGGCGCCGTCGTCGGACGGCCGTCCCACGTACCACCGGGACCGGTGCGCGAGGGCGCCGGAGATCCCGGAGCCCTTGGTCGTCCACGCCTCGGCCGCGTTCACATGGCCCTGGGCGTCGGCGAGCAGTCCGGTGCGGTAGGCGGCGGTGCTGAACGCGTACCGCCAGACCCGGGTGCGCTCGGGGCGGTCGGCCGCCGCCTCCGTCGCGACCAGGCTGTCGGGAGCGGTCGTACGGTCCAGGGAGAGCGAGCCGATACAGGGGACCGCGTGGTCGCGGTCGCGCCGGCACGAGCCGCCCTCCAGGTCGTACGAGCCGATCGCGGGGAGTACGTAGCGGTAGCCGGCGGCCGAGTAGCCGTGGCCCACCCGGCCCACGGCGCCGCTGTCCACGTCGGCGCGCAGCAGCCGGTGCAGGTCGAAGACGAGCAGACCGTCGCCGTGGTCCGCGGTGACGATCAGCTTGTCCTCGTACCAGACCATGCCGCCGAGGCCGGTGCGGACCGCGGTGAAGTCCTTGCCGCCGGCCCGCGGGGCGACCAGCAGGACCCAGCGGTAGCGGAGGGCGTCCGGGTCCGTCGCGTCGACGACGGCGATGCGGGCCAGGCCCTCGTCCCGGTCCGGTGCGGCCGCCCGGCCGTCGCGGTGGGTCCAGCCGGCCAGGATCACCTGGTGGGTGCCCCACGCGCCGTCGTCGTCGGCGTCACCGGAGGTGGTCAGGGAGCGGGGCTGCCACTGCGCGGACCGCGCGTCGGCGTCGTCCCAGCAGTACGCGCGGGTGGCCGTCGGATCCACGGGGAGCGCGGCCCGCTCGTCGGCCGTGCAGTCGGCGGTGTTGCGCATCGTGTGGTCGGCGTCGCGCAGGACTCCGTCGACGCCCACGTTGCCGCCCATGGTGCCGCTGAGCGTGTCGAGTGATTCCCGGGAGGTGAGGTTCTCGTGGAGGCGGACCTGTGAGGCGGAGCCGGTGCGGAGCGGGCTCAGGGCGCCCGGACTGTTGGCGCCGGTGGCCTGCGAGGTGCTGATCAGGGTGGCGGCCGCGGTGAGCGCGAGCGCGGTTCCGGCAAGGGTGGCGCGCAGCGCCTGTCCCCTTCTTCGACGACGGTGCCTGCCGCGCTGCTTCATACGTCCTCCCGGATAGGCCAACTGCCTCCCCCGCCGAGGGCGTTGACGGAGAGACGCGTGGGGTGGCCCGTGGAGGGGATGCTACGGCAGTGACCCCCCGGCCAGGACAAAGACCGCGGAAGACGCCCCTGAAATACGCTCGGTTCACCCCTCCTCGACCTCATGACGGCGCCGGTCCGGCCGTCGCGCGGGCTCCGAGCACCGCGGGCGCGGTCGAGTGCGGCAGCAGGTCCCGGGGGTCGTCCGGCAGCAGGACCTCGACCTCCACCTCCTCGCGGAAGCGGTAGGGCCGGTGGTCGAGGAGCCCGATGAGCCGGCGGCGTACGCGGGACAGTTCGGCGCGGACCGTGACCGTGCGGGTGGGATCACCGAACAGGTCGACCGCGAGCTGGGCGGCGCTGCGTCCCTGCCGGTGCACGGCGAGGACGTAGAGGAGTTCCGCGTGGCGGGGGCTCAGGTCCTGGGCCCAACTGCCCGCCGTGCCCGAGACGGTGATGTGCGGGCGCCGGGGCTCGCCGAGGTCGAGGACCACCCGCCCGGCGCTCCCGAGGTCGCCGGCACCGGTGACGCGCAGCAGCCAGCCGCCGGGCATCGGCTCGACGGCGCACATTCCGAGGGAGGGCAGCCAGACGTGGCCCGCGCCGAAGGAGTCGGGCAGCGGGACCCGGTCCACGGGCGGCATCCCGGTGACCGCGGCGAGCCAGCCGTGGGTGTCCACCACGAGCGCGGGGCCGTCGAGCCGGCACAGCAGGGGCGCGGCCACCGCGCGCAGCCGCTCGATGGCGGCCAGATGCGCGGTGCGCAGTTCGCTTTCGGCCAGTCTGGACACCGTGTCGACCAGCGCGAGGGTGGCGGGGTGAAAGGTGCTGTCCGGGCCGCTCACGTCGATGATCCCGAGGAGCCGTCCGTCGCGCGGGTCGTGGACGGGCGCGGCGGCGCAGGTCCAGTCGTGCAGGGTGCGCACGAAGTGCTCGGCCGAGTGCACCTGGACGGGGGCGTCCGCCGACAGGGCGGTTCCGATGGCGTTGGTGCCGGTGGTGTCCTCGCTCCACGCGGCGCCTTCCTCCAGGCAGATGGTGTCGGCCCGGCGCAGCACGCTCGTGTTCCCCTCGCGCCACAGCACCCGGCCCTCGGGGTCGGTGACCACCATGATCTGCTGGGAGGCGTCGGCGACCGTCCCGAGGCCGCCGTGCAGGGTCGGCATCACATCGGCGAGCGCGGTGGACGTCCGCCGGTGTTCGAGTTCTTCCGGATGCAGCAGGATGCTGTCCGTTCCCTGTTCGGGATTGACGCCGAAACGTTTCGCTCTTTGCCAGGACCGGCCGATCAACGGGCGCGGGGTGAACGTGCCCCGCTCGCCCTTGACCGACGCCGCCCAGGTCTCCTGGAGGTGTCCCGCCGTCTCGGACGCGTCGGACGGTGCGAGACGGGCTGGGTTGAACGATGTGGTCTTCACAGAGCACTCCCGAAACCAGGACCTCGTACGGGCCGTGACACCGCCGTCATCCCACATCGTGCCTGCTCTCGGCCGGGTTTGGAGGGCCTTCGCACAAGGTGCACAAAGGAATGCAACGGTCTGCAACTCTCGCCAACGGTCACAAGGTTCCTCGAAACTGACAGCGATGCCGCCCGTGCGGTGTCCGAGCTCCTGAACGGGGCGAGCGGCGGGGGTGGTGCCGTGTCGGCGCAGCACCACCCCCGCGTCAGCGCCCGCGTCAGTCCACCGGCCGGGCGCGCTCCACCACGGTGGCCAGATCCAGACTGTGCGGCAGCGTCCCGAACCCCGTGCCCCAGTCACCGCCCAGGCGCGAGGCGCAGAACGCGTCGGCGACCTCCGGCGGCGCGTACCGGACGAGCAGCGAGCCCTGGAGCACCAGCGCGATCCGCTCGACCAGCCGGCGGGCACGGGCCTCGATGCCGTCCAGGTCGGCCAGTTCGGTCAGCATGTTCTTGATGGCCCCGTCGAGCCGGTGGTCGGCGCCCCGGGCCCGGCCCACCTCCCGCAGATACGCGTCCAGGGCGCCCGGCTCCCGCTGCAGGGCGCGCAGGACGTCCAGCGCCTGCACATTGCCCGCGCCCTCCCAGACGGAGTTGAGCGGCGACTCCCGCAACAGACGGGGCATGCCCGACTCCTCGACGTAGCCGTTGCCGCCCAGGCACTCCAGCGCCTCCACCGCGACCGGCGTACACCGCTTGGTCACCCAGTACTTGGCGGCGGGCACCGCCAGCCGCAGGAACGCCCGCTCCTGCTCGCTCCCGTCGTCGTACGCCGCCGCGAGCCGCATCGCCAGGGTCGTCGCCGCCTCCGACTCCAGCGCCATGTCCGCGAGGACGTTGCGCATCAGCGGTTTGTCGACGAGCCGGCCGCCGAACGCCTCGCGGTAGGTGCAGTGGTGGATCGCCTGCGCGACCGCCTGCCGCATCAGCGCGGCCGAACCGAGCACACAGTCCAGCCGGGTCGCCGCGACCATCCCGATGATCGTGCGCACCCCGCGCCCCTCGTCGCCCACCCGGCGCGCCCACGTCCCGTCGAACTCGACCTCGCTCGACGCGTTGGACCGGTTGCCGAGCTTGTCCTTGAGCCGCTGGATGCGGAAGACGTTGCGGGTGCCGTCCTCCAGCACCCGCGGCACCAGGAAACACGTCAGCCCGCCGGGAGCCTGCGCCAGCACGAGGAAGCCGTCCGACATCGGCGCCGAGCAGAACCACTTGTGCCCGGTCAGCGCGTACGTCCCGTCCTCGGCGAGCGGCAGCGCCTCCGTGGTGTTGGCGCGGACGTCGCTGCCGCCCTGCTTCTCGGTCATGCCCATACCGAAGAGCACGCCGGCCTTCCGGGACGCGGGACGCAGTTCCTGGTCGTACACCGCGGACGTCAGCCGCGGCACCCACTCCGCGGCGAGCGCCGGATCGGTGCGCAGCGCCGGCACGGCCGCGTGGGTCATCGACAGCGGGCAGCCGTTGCCCGCCTCGGCCTGCGTCCAGACCACGAAGCCCGCCGCGCGCCTGACGTGTCCGCCGGGCCGGGTCCACGCCGACGTCAGCCCCGCCGACACACCCTTGCCCAGGAGGCGGTGCCAGGACGGGTGGAACTCGACCTCGTCGATCCGGTTGCCGTAGCGGTCGTGGCTGCGCAGCCTCGGCGGGTTCTCGTTGGCCAGCGCACCCCACTCCTGGACCTGGGCGGAACCCGTCGCCCGGCCGAGCGCCGACAACTCCTCGCGCGCCTGCTGGAGGAGCTCCGGATCGAGATGCCGGCCGACCGCCTCGCCGAGGGCCCGGTCGGCGGCGAATACGTCATATCCGACCAGGGGCGGAGCCTGGTTGGTCACGGTGTGGGTGCTGGCTGCCATACCGCTACCGTAAGGACGTGCACCAGGCAAAAGAAACAAGCGAACGGCCTCGCTCGGGCCGCTTCCACCGCGCTCGCGCGCTCTACCGGAACGTCTCCAAGCGCAGGACCGCCTGGCTGCTGCTCAAGGACACCGTCAACTCGTGCATGGAGTACCGGATCCTCGGACTGGCGGCCGAGGCCGCCTTCTTCACCCTGCTGTCCGTGCCCCCGCTGCTGCTCAGCATGATCGGGCTGCTCGGATACGTGGACGCGTGGACCGGCGCCGACACCATCGCCAGCCTGGAGTCCAACATCCTGGACGCCTCCCGCACGGTGCTGACCCAGAAGGGCGTCCACCAGATCGCCGAGCCGATCCTGCACGACGTGATGAAGGGCGGCCGGCCCGACATCATCTCCCTCGGATTCCTGTTCGCCCTGTGGTCGGGCTCGCGCGCGGTGAACGTCTTCGTCGACACCATCACGGTGATGTACGGACTCGACGGCACCCGGGGCATCGTGAAGACCCGGATGATGTCCTTCCTGCTGTTCATCGTTGCCCTGCTGATCGGCTCCGTGGCGCTCCCGCTGATGGTGGCGGGCCCGGACGCCGTGGTGAACGTCGTGCCGTGGTCGACGACCGTCGTCCAGATCCTGTACTGGCCGGTCGTCATCGTCCTGTCGGTCGCCTTCCTGACGACGCTCTACCACGTGTCCGTGCCCGTGCGTTCGCCCTGGGTCGAGGACGTGCCGGGCGCCCTGGTCGCCCTCGCCATGTGGGTCTTCGGCAGCTTCCTGCTGCGCATCTACCTGACGAACACCATCGAGGGCCCCACCATCTACGGCTCGCTCGCCGCCCCGGTGGCCGTCCTGCTGTGGATCGGCGTCGCCGCCTTCGCCGTCCTCGTCGGCGCGGCCGTCAACGCCGCCATCGACCGGGTCTGGCCGGCCGCCGCCACCGCGGCGGCCCGTGCCGCCAACGAACGGCTGCGCGAGGCCCAGGCCGCCGAGTACGTCGCCCGCGTCGCCGCGCACCGCTCGTACGACGCCGATCCCGACGATCCCGACATGCCCTCCGAGTTCCCGGAACGCTGGTCGCGCTTCCTGCCCCCGGAGGACGTGACGTCCCGCCTGCGGACCCACGCCAAGAACACCCATCACACCCACCCCGCCCCGAAGAACGGCGAGGACCGCTCGTCGGGGGAGTGAGCCCCAGCGATCCCAGGCTCACCCCGGAGCGGGCCCGGACGGGCCGGTGGTCCCCCCCTCAGGCCTTCCACGCCCCCGCCGCCGCGGCCTCCCGCGCGAAGTCGGTGAAGTCCCGCGGCTCGCGGCCGAGGACGGTCCGGACGCCGTCCGAGAGGTGGGCGTTACGGCCGTCGAGGAGGCATTCGAAGAGGTCGACGAGGAATCCGGCCTCCTCGGCCGGCATCCCGAATCCGGCCAGCGTGTCGCCGTACTCCCGCGCCGTCACCGGTGTGTACGCCAGCTCCGCGCCCGTGGCCCGCGCGATCTCCGCGACCGCCTCCCGGAAGGTCAGCAGCCGCGGCCCCGTGATCGCGAGCTCCCGGCCGGTGTACGCCTCGCCCCCGGTCAGCGCGGCCACCACGACGTCCGCGATGTCCCGCACGTCGATGAACGGCTCCCGCACCTCACCCGCAGGGAAGACCAGCTCTCCCTGACGCAGCCCCTCGACCAGCTGGCCCTCGCTGAAGTTCTGCGAGAACCACGACGCTCGTACGATCGTCCAGTCCGCGCCGGACGTCCGGAGCGCCTCCTCGGTCGGCGCGGCCCGGTCCTCACCCCTCGACGACAGGAGCACCAGCCGCCGCGCGCCGAGCTCCACCGCCTCCCGGGCCAGCGCCCCGACCGCCTTCGTGGCGGCCGGCGAGCCGACGTCCGTGGGATGGGCCAGATAGGCCGCGTCGGCGCCGCGCAGCGCCCCGGCCCATGTCGAGGGGTCCTCCCAGTCGAAGCCCGTGGCGCGCGAGGCGCCCCGGACCGTCAGGCCCGCCGCCCGCGCGGCCCGCGCGACCCGGCTCCCGGTCCGCCCGGTGGCCCCTGTCACCAGCACTGTCATGTCCCGCGTGTTCTCTGCCATGCGCCCAGTCAACTGCCGCCCCCGGCGCGGAACCATCGGCGAACGGCTCATCCCCATAAGCGGTCGTCCACGGTCGTCCACGGCTGTCGGAGCCGCCGTCTACGCTGGCCGCATGGACGCTCCGCCACGTTCGGACCTGCTCATGCGGGGGGACCCGCTCGCCAGCCTGCTGGAGGGGCCGCGTGCGCGGGGCGCCTTCATGATCCGCGCGTGCTTCGACCCGCCGTGGTGCGTACGCGTCGAGGACCGCGCCCCCCTGTCGATCATGCTGGTGGTCCGCGGCGACGCCTGGGTCGTCCCGGACGAGGGCGAGGGACTGCGGCTGCGGGCCGGCGACTTCGCCATCGCGCGCGGCCCCGATCCCTACCGCTGCGCCGACGAGCCCGGCACCCCGCCCCAGGCCGTGATCCTGCCGGGCGGTGAGTGCTCCTACCCGGACGGACGCTCCCTGAAGGGCCACTGGGACCTCGGCGTCCGGAGCTGGGGCGACCGGCTCGACGGCTCCACGGTGCTGCTCATCGGGACGTACATGATGCGCGGCGAGGTCAACCGCCGGCTGCTCGACGCCCTGCCGCCGCTGCTCGCGCTCCCCGCCGACGTGTGGGAGTGCCCGCTGACGCCGATCCTCGCCGCGGAGATGGTGCGCGACGAGCCCGGCCAGGAGGTCGTCCTCGACCGGCTCCTCGACCTGCTGATGATCACCGCGCTGCGGGCCTGGTTCTCCCGCCCCGAGGCCGCCGCGCCCGCCTGGTACCAGGCCCTCGCCGATCCGGTCGTGGGCCGTGCGCTCCGGCTCCTCCAGGACGACCCGGCCCGGCCCTGGACGGTCGCCGCGCTCGCCGCCGGGACCGGTGTCTCGCGCGCCGCGCTGGCCAGACGCTTCGGCGAACTCGTCGGGGAACCGCCGATGACGTATCTGACCGGCTGGCGTCTCGCCTCCGCCGCCGACCGGCTCCGCGAGAGCGACGACACCCTGGAGACGATCGCCCGCCACGTCGGCTACGGCAGCGCCTTCGCGCTCTCCAGCGCCTTCAAGCGGGTCTACGGCGTCAGCCCGCAGGAGCACCGGGCCCGCCCGGCGTAACGTGGCCGGCATGTACGCGGAACGGGCGTCCCGGCTGCCGGGCGCGGTGCTCTGGAGCCGCGGCCCGACGGGCCCCGTGCCGGACGCCGGGGCGCGGACGCCCGGGCGCCCGACGCCGGGCGCGGGGGCCGGCACCGCCCGGGACGCCGTGCTTCCGGACGGGTGCATGGATCTGCTGTGGACCGAGGGGCGGTTGCTCGTCGCCGGTCCCGACACTCGGCCCCACCTCCCGGACGCGGCGCCCGGCGGCTGGGCCGGCGTCCGCTTCCACCCCGGCACGGCGCCCGCCTACCTGGGCGTACCCGCGCACGAACTCCGGGATGTACGGGTGGAGTTGACCGACCTGTGGCCGGCCGCCGAGGTGCGCCGGCTCGCCGCGCGGATCGACACGGCGGCCGACCCCGTGGCGGCGCTCGAAGAGGTCGCGCTGCTCCGGGCGGCCGAGGCCGCTCCCCCCGACCCGCTCCTCGGGGAGGTGGTGGCCGCCCTGGACGCGGGCCGCCCGGTCGCCGAGACCGCCGACCGACTGGGCCTCGGAGCGCGGCAGTTGCACCGCCGCTCGCTCGCCGCCTTCGGGTACGGACCCAAGACCCTGGCCCGGGTCCTTCGCCTTCAGCGGGCACTCGCCCTCGCCCGCGACGGTGTGCCCTTCGCGGAGACCGCGCTGCGCGCGGGGTTCGCCGACCAGGCCCATCTGGCGCGAGACGTGCGGGAGTTGGCGGGAGCGACCCTCGGTGAGCTGGTCGGTCACCGCTGACGGGACCGGCTACGGCGCGGGCGCCGGTCCGTCCGGCAGCGGCGCGAACAGGTCGACGCCGTTGCCGTCCGGGTCGTGCACGACGGCGTACCGCATGCCCCAGAAGGCGTCCCACGGCTTGAGTTCGCCGTGGTGGCCCGCGCCGACGAGCTCCTCGTACACGGAGTCGACCTCGGCGGGGCCGTCGCAGCGGAAGGCGAGCGACGCCCTGCCGCCGCCGCTCGGGGGCCGCCACCCGGCGTGGAACGACCGGATGGTGTCCTCCGTGTCCAGCGCGAGGCGCAGTCCGCCGGGCAGGGCGGCCTCGACATGCGGCTCGTTCTCCGCGCCGTCGGGAAAGACGAGCCCGAGCCGGCTGTAGAAGGCGATGGAGGCGGCCATGTCGGAGACCGCCAGCCCGATCACATCGAATCGTGGAGTCATACGGCCACCGTAGGCGGGCCCCCGGCGACCGGTCTTGAACGAAACGGACACCCCTGACCCGAGGCCCTGGAGGGGGCTCGGGTCAGGCTGCGGGCAGCGGGGCTTCCGGGTCGGGCTCCTCCCAGAATTCGGGGCCGAGAGTGTCTTTGAGCAGGGCATACATGCTCTTTCGGAAGTGGCTGGTCACGAGCCATGGGCGGGTGAAGATGCGGATCCCCTCGACCTCGCCCGCATCGTCGAGCGTGAAGATCTCGACCAGTTGCTGAACGTGACCGCCGTCCACGTATTCGTCGATCGCCACCGCGAATCCCGGCCGGCCGTCGATGTCGAGGACGGTACGAACCTTGAGGTCGCTGAAACTCTGCGCCGCCGCCTTGAGGACCTGCCCGACGACAGCCTTCCCCGTCGGCTCTTCGCGCAGGATCGGGGAGTACAGGGTGACGTCCTGCGCCAGCGGCGGGACGGCTGGATGGTCGACCCAAACGGGTGTCGGCCCCTCCGGGGCGTACGGTCCGGATCCGAGGCTCGGGTCCGCGAGAGCGGGGTCCGTCTTCGCCATCACTTCGCGCAGAGCGGCCATGAACGGCCACGGCCGGCCGTAGACGTCGATGGTGGCGATCAGGCCCGCGGTGTCGCGCCGGGCCAGCGCGACGATCTCTGTCTCCCGTCCGCCGGGGCTCGCGCTGAACACGACCCCCTCGACCTCGTCTCCCTTGAGCCGGACCGTGGCTTCAGGCGCCGCGAGAGCCCGCTGGTACGTACCGAGAGCTGCCACGACAGCGTCACGACCGGCGATGCGGGGTGCTGCCAGTGGAGTCGCGAGGGAGACGTCCTCGGCAAGCGCTGTGGCGGCCTGTCCCGAAAGTGCTGCGCTCAGCTGATCCGACATCACGCCCTCCTCGTAGTCCCGATCAAGGCGAGCCTGGGCTTCGGGGAACACTCGGGCGCGAGGTCATGTCGGCGCGCTCGGCGCCGGTGCCCTGAGGCCACCAAGAACCATCTGACGTACCGCGGCTGTACCCAGGCGGTGTACCAAAGTCCCGACGCCGCAGTCAGGTCCGTCGCCGCCCTTCCAGCATGCGCCCGGAGCAGGGCGCGGCGCATGCTGAAGGACACGGCCGCTCCTTTGCCCGGGAACCGGAGGCTGAGAGGGCGAGGGCCAATCCGGGAAGAGGGGCGCGATCACGTACGGGGCGCCCCTTAGGCTCCGTGCATGGCCTTCCGCGTTCTCGTGTACACCCGTACGACGGGCTACCGGCACGACTCGATCCCTGCCGCCGTCGAAGCGGTGCGCGCACTCGGCCGCGCGCACGGTTTCGAGGCCGACGCCACCGAGGACCCCGCGGTCCTCGAGGCCCCCCTCGACCCGTACGCGGCCGTCGTCTTCCTCTCCACGAGCGGCGAGGTGCTCACGCCGCCGGGCCGCGACCGGCTGGCGGCCCACGTCCACGGCGGTGCCGGTTTCGTCGGGGTGCACGCGGCCGCCTGCACCGAGTACGACTGGCCCCACTACGGCGAGCTGCTCGGCGCCCGCTTCGACCGGCACCCGGACCTCCAGCCGGGCAGGGTCCTCGTCGAGGACCGCGGGCATCCCGCCACCCGGCTGCTCCCGCCGGTATGGGAGTTCACGGACGAATGGTACGACTTCAGGACCAACCCGCGCGCGGTGGAGGGGGTGCGCGTGCTCGCCTCCGCCGACGAAACCTCCTACGAGGGCGGCGGGATGGGCACCGACCACCCGCTGGTGTGGTGCCGGGAACAGGGCGCGGGCCGGGTGTTCTACACCGCGCTCGGCCATGCCGCGGAGGCGTACGAGGATCCGGACTTCCTCGGGCACCTGCTCGGCGGCATCCTCTGGGCGGCACGGCAGCCCGCCGCGGCGGCGTCGGAACAGGGGGCCTGACCCGGCGCCGGACCCGGCGGAGGCCCCCGCGAGGGCCCGGGAGGGCCGCGCTCGGACCCGGTCGGCCCGCCCGCGTCGCACCGCCAAGACGGCCGGGCGGGGGTCTCCGCAGGAATACCGGGACGGGATGTGGTGCTCTGATCTCTACAGCGCGGTGGTGCTCCGGTCCCTACGGCGCGCGACGGTGAGGAGCTGGTCCAGCATGGTGGTGGACACGGTGGATCCGGTGGCGGAGACCAGGGACCCGGTGGTCCCCACCCCTTACGGAGCGGTGCGCGGCCGGTACGAGAACGGGATCGCGGTCTTCCGGGGCATCCCCTACGCAGCCCCGCCCTTCGGCGCCCGCCGCTTCCGCCCGCCCGAGCCGCCCGAGCCCTGGGACGGCGTCCGGGACGCCGGCGCGTTCGGGCCGACGCCGCCGAAGCCGCCGTACTCCGAGGCCTTCGCCCGCCTCCTCGCCGACCCCGTCGTGCCCGGCGACGACTGCCTCAATCTCAACGTGTGGACCCCGGCGCCGGACCCCGCCGCCCGGCTCCCCGTCATGGTGTGGATCCACGGCGGAGCGCTGACCCGCGGCTCCTCGGCCGTGCCCGTGTACGACGGTCACGCGTTCGCCCGCGACGGCGTGGTCCTCGTGTCCGTCAACTACCGCCTGGGCGTGGAGGGTTACGGCCTCTTCCCGGACGCGCCCGCCAATCCCGGGCTGCGCGACCAGCTCGCCGCCCTGGAATGGGTCCAGGAGTCCGTCGCCCGGTTCGGCGGGGATCCCGGCCGGGTGACGGTCTTCGGTGAATCCGCCGGCGCCATCAGCATCGGCGCGCTCCTCGCGAGCCCGCGCGCCCGGGGCCTGTTCCACCGGGCGGTCCTCCAGAGCGGCCCGCCCGAGGCGAGCGACCGCGACAAGGTGCGCCGCATGGTGCGCAGGATGGCCACCCGGCTGAAGATCCCCGCGACGGCGGAGGCGTTCGCCGCCGTCGACCGCGATCTGCTCCTGCGCACCCAGGCCGACGTGGGCAGGCTCAGCAGCCCGGTGCTCGGCGGTCCCGCCTTCGGCATCGTCGTCGACGGCGACCTCGTGCCGCGCGACCCGATGGAGGCCCTGGTCGAGGGCGCCGCCGCGGACGTCGGGCTGCTGCTCGGCTGGACCCGGGACGAGTACCGGCTGTGGCTCGTGCCGGGCGGGCTCCTGGAGCGGGTCGACCGGCTCGGCCCGGTGGCCCTGGCCGGTGCGATGGCCCGCTGCCACTGCGGTCACGAGGTGCCCCGCGGCTACCGTGCCCTGCGCCCCGAGGCCGGCACCGCCGACCTCGTCGGCCAGATGATCACCGACCATCTCCTGCGGGTCCCGCTGCACCGCCTCGCGGACGCGCGGAGCGGCACGCCCACGGCCTCCCTCGACGCGGACGTCCCGGCGGAGGGCAGGGCCCCGGCCCACGTCTACGAGTTCGCCTGGCCGTCCAACGTGCCCGGCCTCGGCGCCTGTCACGCCCTGGAACTGGGCTTCGTCTTCGACACCGCCGGCGTCCCGGAATCGGCGAAGCTCGCGGGCGAGGGCGCTCCGCAGGAGCTGGCGGACGCCATGCACGGGGCGTGGGTGCGGTTCGCGGTCGACGGCGACCCGGGCTGGGCGGCCTGGGACGCCTCGCACCCGGTCCGGGTCTTCGGCGCCGGTGACCCGCACACCGCGTCCGGCCCGCGCGACCGCGAACTCGCCCTGTGGGAGGCCGAGTCGGCCAGGCCCGACCCCGGCCCGACGGGCAGACGCCCCGAGAGGGCCACGGCCTGGGGGATGGGCCGCTTCACGGCTGCCGCCACCGCCAGGTCGACACCCGGGGCCCCTGCCGGACCCGCGGACGGGCCCGCGGCCCCGCCTGCCGCGAGGTCGGCGGCCGGGACGCCCGTCGGACCCGTGGAGGGTCCCGTCGGCGGGTCGGCGGGTGATGATCGCGACCGGCCCGCGGCCGCGCCGATCGCCGGGTCCAACGCCGGACCTGCGGGGGGACCGGTCGGTAAGCGGGCGGGCGACCACCCGGACGGGCCCGCGGCCCCGCCTGCCGCGAGGTCGGCGGCCGGGAGGTCCGCCGGACCTGCGGAGGGTCCCGTCGGCGGGTCGGCGGGTGATGATCGCGACCGGCCCGCGGCCGCGCCGATCGCCGGGTCCAGCGCCGGGCCTGCGGGGGGACCGGTCGGTAAGCGGGCGGGTGACCACCCGGACCAGCCGGCGGCCCCGCCCGCCGCCGGGTCGACGGCCGGGACCCCCGCCGAACCTACGGACGCACCTGTCCGCAAGCGGGGCGGTGGGCGTTCGGATCGGGGCGCCGGACGGTTCGGGGAGCGGTCTTCGAAGCGGCACGTGGAGGCGTCCGCCGCCCGTTCCCGGGAACGGGCGGCGGACGAATCGTCCGAGGCCGCGGACGGCGCGCCCGCGCCGGTCGGTCCGGCCGATCTGTTCGCGCGCATCGCGACACCGCTCTCGGCGGTGCGCCGCTTCCGCCGCTCGGGCGGCGCGGACCGTTCCTGAGCCCGGCCCCGGCCGAGCCGCCGCGGCCGGGATCAGGCCCCGCGCACCGCCTCCGTGATTCCCGCGATCGCCCCCGGGCCGACGCGGCAGCACCCGCCGATCAGGCGGGCCCCGGCCCGCTCCCACCCGCCGACCTGGGCGGCCGTGAACGTGGAGCGGCCGGTCCAGGCGCGGGCCCCCGCGTCCCAGGCCTCGCCGCTGTTCGGGTAGACCACGACCGGCTTGCCGGTCACCCGCGAGGCCGTGGCGACGGCCGCGTCGACATCCTCGGGAGCGCAGCAGTTCACCCCGACCGCGATGACCTCGTCCGCCTCGGCGGCCAGGGCGAAGGCCTCCTCCAGCGGCTGTCCGGCCCGGGTGCGGTCACCGGCCACGCTGTACGACAGCCACGCCGGAACGCCGAGTCCGCGCACCCCGCCGAGCAGCGCCCGCGCCTCGTCCGTGTCCGGGACCGTCTCCAGGGCCAGCACGTCGGGTCCGGCGGCGGCCAGCACCTCCAGGCGCGGCCGATGGAACCGCTCCAGTTCCGCGACGCTCAGCCCGTAGCGCCCCCGGTACTCCGAACCGTCCGCGAGCATCGCCCCGTACGGCCCCACCGACGCGGCGACCCACAGGGGCCGCGCGACCCCCTTCGCGTGCGCGCGCCGGGCGGCCTCGCGCGCCAGCTCGACGCTCAGGCCGAGCAGTTCGGCGACCCGCTCGTGCGGGATGCCACGCCGGGCGAACCCCTCGAACGTCGCCTGGTAGCTGGAGGTGATCGCCACGTCCGCGCCCGCCTCGTAGTACGCGAGATGCGCCTCGACGATCGCCTCGGGCCGGTCCGCGAGCAGCCGCGCCGACCACAGCGCGTCACTCAGGTCGTGCCCGGCCGCTTCGAGCTGGTTGGACATACCTCCGTCGAGCACGACCGTGCCGGAGGACAGTGCGGCGGTGAGGGTGAGGGCGTTGTCGCTGGCCATGCCACGACGCTAGTCGATCGGGCCGCCGTACCCCGGAGCCGTCCGCCCACCGGGCGGCCGTCTCGCGAGCCGGGACATCGGGGCCCGGGCGGGAGGCTTGATCCCGACGGCCGCCCGTCGCCGCCGGCGCGGCTCCTGGCAGGATCGGGTGACATGGAGTTCTCCGAAGTGGTCCGCCGCCGTCGCATGATCCGCCACTACTCCGACAAGCCGCTGACCCCCGAGGCGGTGGAGAGAATCCTCGCCTCCGCGCTACGGGCCCCGTCGGCCGGCTTCTCCCAGGGCTGGGCGTTCCTGGCCCTCACCGACCCCGCCGACCGCGCCCGGTTCTGGCCGTTCGTCCCGACCCGGGTCGAGCAGACGCCGACCATGCAGGACGCCCCGCTGGTCGTCGTACCGCTCGCCCACAAGGCGGCCTACCTGGAGCGCTACGCCGAGCCGGACAAGGGCTGGGAGGACCGCGCCGAGGCCCGCTGGCCGGCTCCGTACTGGTACATCGACACGGGGATGGCCGCGCTCATGATGCTGCTCAGCGCGGTCGACGAAGGGCTCGACGCCTGCTTCTTCGGCATCATGCCCGAGCAACTGGAGCCTTTCCGGGCCGAGTTCGGGGTTCCCGGGGAGTACGCGCCGATCGGCGGCATCACGGTCGGCTACCGGTCGGAGGAGGTTCCGCCGCAGGGCGCCCGTATCGCGGAACGCCGACGCGGGCTGGACGAGGTCGTGCACCGGGGGCACTGGGGGCTGCACAACTGAGGCGACGTGTCGCGGTCAGGGACCGGTGAGACCGGTCATGGCGCCGTCCTTCGTCTCGGCATCCGGAGGCGGGGAGGTCACGTCCTGGAGCAGTCCTTCGGGCAACTGGCCGGAGAGCACGGCGCCCTGCAGGGCGGCGCCGACGACCACCCCCGCGGGGAGGGCGGCCCGGACCGGTTCCCGGCCGCCCGCCAGCTCCTTGACGAGCGCCGCGACCGCCGGCATCCGGGTCGCTCCGCCCACCAGGACGACGTGGTCGACGTCCTCGACCCCGTTGATCCCCCGGGCGTCCTTCAACGCCTGGTGCACCGGGGGCGCGCAGCGCTCCAGCAGATCCTTCGTCAGCATCTCCAACTGCGCGCGCGTCAGCGTGACGTCCAAGTGCACCGGCCCGGACGGGGAGGTCGCGATGTCCGGCAGGTCGACGACGGTGGCCATGGCCCGCGACAGCTCGATCCTCGCGGCCTCCGCGGCCTCGGCCACCCGCCGGAGCGCGGCCCGGTCGGTGAGCCGGACACCCTGGCGGAGGGCGAGTTCGCGCACGAGGTGATCGACGACGCGCCCGTCCCAGTCGCTTCCCCCGAGCCTGCCGTCGCCGCTGGTGGACAGCGTCTCGACGGCCCCGTCACCGATGCTCAGCAGCGACACGTCCAAGGTGCTTCCGCCCAGATCGAACACCATGATGGTCCCGTCGTCCCGGCCGAAGCCGTGCGAGACCGCCGCGGCGGTCGGCTCGTTCAGCATCCGGACGGTTTCGATGCCCGCGAGGGCCGCCGCGTCCGCCAGGGCCGCGCGCCGGCGGCGGTCGAAGTGGGCGGGCACGGTGAGGACCGCCCGGGTGACCGTCTCGCCCAGATAGGCCTCCGCGCTGGTCCGCAGGTCGGCGAGGATCCAGGAGGCCACCTCCTCGGCGGAGAAGCGGCGTACCGCGTGCCGGTGGGTCCACCCGGTGCCCAGTTCCCGTCTGATCCGGTGGATGCCGGCGCCCGGAACGCGGGAGGCCCGCTCCACGGCGGCCCTCCCCACCAGCGGTGTCCCGTCCTCGGCGAACGCCACGACGCTCGGCGTCGTGGCCTCTCCGTGGCGGTTCGGAACGATCCGTGCCTCACCGTCCACGAACACGGCCACGGCGGAACGGGTCGTCCCGAAATCGATGCCGAGGATCGTCGACCCGTCCGCGCCCGGCCGGGTGACGCCGAGGATCGTCGACCCGTCCGCGCCCGGCCGGGTGACCCGGGAGGCGGGCTCCGGTGTTCCCGGCGGCGGGTCGCCGAGGCCACGGCTCTGCCAGAGCCTCCCGGCTCGCGCGCCGACCTGCGGATCACGGTCCCGCACCAGCAGGGTCAGGGCCTCCAGGGCGGCCTCGTGGACGGGGCCGGGCCGGCTCGCGAGCAGCCGTTCCAGCTCGTGCAGGGCGCCCAGCCGCTGCCACGGAGCCCCGGTGAGGATCGCGGCGCGGAGGGTGTCGGGGAGCGCCGGGTCGACTGGCGCGATCGGTCGACGGCCGCCGGGACGGCGCGTCAGATACAGCGTGCCCTCGGAGTTGTTGACGCTCCGGGTCGGCGTCTGGCTGGGCAGCCGGCTGCGTACGCGGTCATGGACGAAGGCGTACAGCTCCTCGGCCGACACGTACCCGTCCCCGTCGAGATCGGCGGTGCCGTCCCGCAGTCCCTCCACCACGGCCGCGGTGAAGACGGACGGCTCGGCCCGCTCCCTGCTGCTCATCTCGCTCTCGTGGCTGTACTGCAGCGCGGTCGAGGACGTGATCACGACCCGGCCCCGCCCGGAGAAGGGCTCCTTCACATCGACGTCCGGCGCGGCTCCGCGGGTCCGCATCCCTTTGGCGAACGCCCCGCTGTAGCAGCAGTCCAGCAGGACGACGGCCCGGCGGCAGGGACTCTGCTCCAGCTGGTCCGCGACGAACTCGGAGGAGACCGCGGTCGCGTCCAGGAAGTCCCACTCGGTGTCCGACGCGATGAAGTGCAGCCGGCCCCGCGCGTCCTTGCGGCCGTGGCAGGAGAGATGGAGCAGGAGCAGGTCCTGGCTCCGCGCGTGGGCGAAGAAGGACTGGACCGCCTTGCGGATCTCCAGCGCGGTGCCGTTCTCGACGACGGTGACCTCGAAGGCGCCGATGTCCGGGTCGCCGAGTACGGCGGCGAGGTGCTCGGCGTCCGCGGCGGCACCGGGCAACTCGCTGAAACGCCCGTCCGCGTAATGCTGGTTGACGACGAGGAGCGCGGCTTTACGCATCGGGCGCGTCGGCCTCCCGGGGAGCGTGCTTCGCGGCGAACAGTTCGACGGCGCGCCGCTGGTCCGCTCGGGAGACCGATGTCAGACGGAGCTCGTCACCGTCGATCGTGATGTCGATCGAGCCCGAGTTGCGGCGCGCGAGCCAGTCCTGGACCAGCCCGATGAGCGACCTCAGCGTCGCCGCGCTCGTCGCGCCGACCAGGAGCGTCGTCCAGACCACCGTGTCCCCGGCCCGGGTGCCGTCCGGAGCCGGGCCGCCCTGCGCGTGCCGCACGAACGCCGGATCCAGCAGAGACAGTTCCTCGGCCAGGAGGGACACGGCCTCCGCCGCGCCCTCGGGGTCCGCCTCGTCGGTGAACACCAACGCCGCCTCGTAGCGCGGAACGCTCAAGATTCCCTCCCCCGTGGGTTCCCGGGCCGCCGCCCGGGAGAGGCCAGTGTGGCACCCCGGAGTCGCACTTCGGCGGGTCCGGGGGAAATGTGCGCCCCGATCCGACCGGATCTGTAGGGTGCCGGGCCCCGGGAACGAGGGCGTGGTGCGGGGGAGCCGTGGAGGCGGAGCCGGAGGTGGGGCGCGGTGGTCGCACCCGCACGGGACCGCCCTCTAGAAAGCGCTTGCCGATCGGCGGTATCGTCCTGCCGCCAGGTCCCGTCGCCTCGTCGCCCCGCCGTCCCGTCGGAGGAGCCCGTGTCCGGTGCCGAGGACCCTGGTGGGGGCGGGGCGAGCCCCTGGGGCGTTCCGACCGGAACCGGGGCGCCCCAGGTATCCGGCCCGGCCCGCCCGAGGACAGCCGGCGTCCGGGAGGCCGGGCCCGGCCCGGAACAGGAAGGCCCCTGATGCCCGCCGAGCCCGCCGAGGACAGGTCCCTGAGCCCGTACACCGGCCGCACGCGCGCCCATTGGGAGGCGGCCGCCAGCTCCCTGCTCGCCGCCGTCGCCCCGTACGCCACCGACGACCAGGCCCTCTACCACTTCCCCGGAGAGCACACGAGCAGCGCCGGGCGGCTCTCCGACGGCCTCGAGGGCTACGCCCGTACGCTCCTGCTGGCGGGCTTCCGCCGGGACGAGAAGGTCCTGGAGCGGTACGCGCGGGGTCTGGCCGCCGGAACGGCCGGCGTCTGGCCCCGGGTCGAGGACCGCAGCCAGCCCCTCGTCGAGGCCGCGTCGATCGCGCTCGCGCTGCGGCTGACCCGTCCGCTGCTGTGGGACCGCCTCGACGACGGCGTGCGGCAGCGGGCCGCCGCCTGGCTGAGCGACGCGCTGACGGCCGAACCCTGGCCCTGCAACTGGGAGTTGTTCCCGGTGACGGTCGGCGGCTTCCTCCAGGAGATCGGACACGAGCCCGAGGCGTCGCGCGCCGCGATCGACCGTGGTCTGGAACGGATCGAGCAGTGGTACCTGGGCGAGGGCTGGTACACCGACGGCCACGGGCGCAAGTTCGACTACTACAACGGCTGGGCGATGCACCTCTATCCGGTGCTGCACGCCTGGCTGGCGGACGACGCCCGGCTCCTCGACCTGTACGCGGGCCGCCTGGAGGCCCATCTCGCCGACTACGCACGCCTGTTCGGCGGTGACGGCGCCCCCATGCTCCAGGGCCGCTCGCTCACCTACCGCTTCGCCGCCACCGCCCCGCTGTGGCTCGGCGCGCTCACCGGCCGGACCCCCCTGTCCCCGGGCGAGACCCGGCGCCTCGCCTCCGGCGCCCTGCGTCACTTCCTCGACCGGGGCGCGGTGGACGGCAACGGCCTGCTCTCCCTCGGCTGGCACGGCCCCGACGAGTCGTTCGTGCAGCACTACTCGGGGCCCGCCTCGCCGTACTGGGCGAGCAAGGCCTTCGTCGCCCTGCTGCTGCCCCCGGAGCACGAGGTCTGGACGGCCACCGAGGAGCCGGGCCCGGCGGAGCGCGCCGACGCCGTCACCAGGATCGGGCCGCCCAACTGGCTGCTCCAGTCGACGCGTTCGGACGGTCTGGTCCGCCTCCACAACCACGGCAGCGAGGACGTCCGCTACGACCCCTACTACACGCGGCTCGCCTACTCGACGGCGACGAGGCCCTCACCCTCGTACGACAACAGCGTGATCGTCGGCAGCGACGCGAGCCGCACGGGGATCGTGCCGCTGGGGGTGGGGGAGGACTGGGCGGCGTCCCGGCACACCGTCGCGGAGGGCGTCGGCGCGGTCTGCCTCGTGGTCGCGCGGGGTGCCGTGGAGGTGCGGGCACACCTCGTTTCGGGCGCGGATCCCGGCACGCCGGTCCGTGTCACGGGCTGGGCCGCGCACGACGGCGCGCGCTCCGAACTCCTGCCGGTGCACGGTCTGTCGGCGAGGGGGGAGGGCGTCACCGGAGAGGGCCCTTCCCTGTTCGTGGCCCTCGTCCGCCTCACCGCCGACCGGGACCCGCTCCCGCTCACGGACCTGGTGTCCGTGCGCGTGACGACACCCGAGGGAGCGGGACCCGGCGCGTACGACGTGACGGTGGCCTGGACCGCGGGAGGGACGACGGCCTTCCGGTTCGACGCCACGGGCGGAATGGTCCCCCTGAGCGGCGACGCTTTCACCGGCGTTGCCTAGAGTTCGGAGTGCGGCGGAAGCGGATCCGCCGGAGCAGGGGGGTGTGTCATGGGTGGTTCGGACGCGGGCCGGGGCGGGGGCCCCGGGGACGCCGAGCTGATGATCGCGGAGGCGCGGAAGGCGTTCTTCGTGATGTTCGGGTTCCTGGCGGTCGTCTGGCTGCTGCAACTGGCCAACTACGCCGACGACTACGCCTTCTCGCGGGACTACGGTGTGGTGTCCGGCGATGTCACCTCGCTGCCCGACGTCCTCAGCGCGCCGTTCCTGCACTGGAGTTGGGCGCACATCGAGAGCAACTCCGGGCCGCTGTTCGTCTTCGGGTTCCTCGCCGCCTACCGGGGCGTGGTCCGCTTCCTCGGCCTGAGCCTGCTGGTCGCGCTGACCAGTGGGCTCGTGGTCTGGTTCTTCGAACGAGGAGACGTGGACACGGTCGGGGCGAGCGGTCTGATCTTCGGGTACTTCGGCTACGTCGTGGTCCGCGGGATCTTCGACCGCCATCTGATCGACACGCTGATCGGTGTGGTCATGGCGGCGTCCTTCGCCTACATGCTCACCGTGGCGGTGCCCGGAACGCCGGGGGTGAGCTGGCTCGGCCACCTCGGCGGACTGATCGGCGGCCTGGCGGGCGCCTGGATCTTCCGCGACCGCCGCCCCCGCGCCCTCCCGTCGACCGGCACCGGCACCGGCACCGGCACGGGATCGGGATCGGGATCGGGCACGTCCGCCCCGTCCCCGAACCCCGCCAACCCCCGCGCCGACCTGCACAAGGAACTGGGAGATCTGGGACTGCTGTAGGCCTGCCGGCGCGAACGATCGGGCGGGCCCCGGCCGTGGATCGGATCGGCACCGAGGAGGAGACGGTCAGCCGGGCCGAGTGGCCTCGGCGCGTGGCCAGTTCTCCAGGGCGACGTGCAGGGCGTCCAGCGCGTGCCGCCAGGACGTCTCCACCGGGCGCGGGGCGCCGAAGCCGCCGATCGCCTCCAGCGTGCAGTAGCCGTGGAAGGTGCTGCGCAACAGGCGTACGGCGTCGGTCAGATCGGGCTCGGACAGCCCGTAGGCGCGGAGCATTCCCTGCGTGACCTCGGCGGTGACCTCGGCCGTGCGGCGGTACTCCGCCCGCTCCGCGACCAGGTCCGGGTCGAGCTGCGTATGGGTGGCCCGGTAGCGCCCGGGCCGCTCCAGCGCGTAGGCGCGATAGGCGTCGGCGAAGGCGACGAGCGCGTCCTTGCCGGCCCGTCCGGCCACGGCGGTGGCGATCCTGTCGATCATCTCGCCGGACGCCAGCAGCGCGATGCGCTCCCGCAGCTCCCGGACGTTGCGCACGTGCGCGTACATGCTCGCGTCCTTCACCCCGAACTGCCGGGCCAGCGCGGCCACGGTGACGTTCTCGAAGCCGATCGCGTCCGCGAGATCGGCCGCCGCCAGCACGACCCGTTCGGTCGTGAGCCCGGCACGAGGCATGAGAACCACCTTTCGCCACAGAACATTTCCTCGGGAACCCAGGCGGAAGCCTAGACCGCCTGATCGCGGACTCCGTGGAATTCGTGACGCAATGGACAGGGGCAACAGCAACAGGCTTATGGATAAAGCCAGTTGACCGATTCAGGACGTTCGGCGCACACGAGGGAGCCGCTCGCCGTTCATACTCCGCCCCGAATCTCCTCATGACGCGCCCGCAGGGGCGGGGCGACTCAGGAGGCGGTCATGGGGCACACGCACGGACACGAGCACGGGCATCACCATCACCACTCGCACGACCACGAGGGCACGGGCACCACGCTGCCCGCCGCCTTCGACACCACCGTGCCCGACGAGGCCCTCAGCCCCGAGCAGCAGTCGCGCCGCTCGCTCCTGCGCCGCGCGGGACTGCTGGGCGCCGGCCTCGCCGCCGCCGGTGTCCTCGCGGAGGGGGCCGCCACCCCCGCGTACGCCTCGGCGGGAGGCCGCAGAAAGAACGGCTTCCTGTGGCTCGCCGGAGACCACCACATCCACACCCAGTACAGCAGCGACGGCAAGTACCGCGTCCGCGACCAGGTCCGCCAGGGCGCCGCGCACGGCCTCGACTGGATGGTCATCACCGACCACGGCAGCGAGACCCACGCCAAGATCGGTGTGGACAAGGTGAACCCGGACATCAAGGAGGCCCGGGACCTCCACGAGGACACCCTCGTCTTCCAGGGCCTCGAATGGAACATCCCGGCCGCCGAGCACGGCACCGTCTTCGTCCACCCCGGCCGCAACGAGGTCGCGGTCCTCAAGCAGTTCGAGACGGACTACGACGGCAGCGTCAAGGGAGCCACCGACTCGACGCCCGCCAACGAGGCGCTCGCCATCGCGGGCCTCGGCTTCCTGGCCGAGCAGGTCCGGCGCCGCCGCGTCAAGGACGTCCTGATGCTCGCCAACCACCCCGCCCGCAAGGGCCTCGACTCCCCGCACGAGATCCGGGCCTGGCGCGACGCGACCCCGGCGTCCCACCAGATCGCCGTCGGTTTCGAGGGCGCCCCCGGCCACCAGGCGGGCGGCATCGAGAAGACGTACGGCATGGGCGTGGCACGCGGTCTGTACGACAACAGCCCGAGCGCCAACTCCTTCGCCGGCTACCCGCTGGAGAGCTACCGCACCTGGGGCGGCTTCGACTGGATGACCGCCACCGTCGGCGGCCTGTGGGACAGCCTCCTCGCCGAGGGCAAGCCCTGGTGGATCACCGCCAACTCCGACTCCCACCAGGTCTACACGGACACCGCCGTACGCGGCGGGCCGGACAGCGACTTCAACCTCAACGGCCGGCACACCGACCCGGTCTACGGCGGCAGGATCGACACCACCCAGGGCGACTACTGGCCCGGCCAGTACAGCCGCACGCACGTCGGCTCCGACGGATTCTCCTACGCGGCCGTGATGGACGGCATCCGCGCCGGCCGGGTCTGGGTCGACCACGGCCAGCTCATCAGCGGTCTCGACGCGCGGGTCTCCGGCGGCGGGCGCTGGGCCACCCTCGGCGGCGCGCTGCACGTCCGCAAGGGCACCCGGGTCACCCTGACCGTGGATCTCGGACTGGCCGGCGGCCCCAACTGGGCGGGCTTCGTGCCGAAGCTGGCCCGCGTCGACGTCATCCAGGGCGACGTGACGGGCGCGGCCTCCGACCGGGACACGCTCACCGCCCCCACCGCGCGGGTCGCCAAGTCCTACGAGGTGAACAAGTCGTCCGGCACGGTCCGCCTCACCTACGACCTCGGCGCCGTCGACCGGCCGGTGTACGTCCGCCTGCGCGGCACCGACGGCAACCGTTCCGCCGTCGGCCTCGGGGGCGCGTCCGTCGACCCGGCGGGTCCGGCCGTGGACGTCCTCGGCGACGCCGACCCGTGGAAGGACCTGTGGTTCTACTCCAACCCGGTGTGGGTCCTCCCCTCGTGAGCGAGCCCTACGTCGTCGGAGTCGACACCGGTTACACGGGCGCCCTGCGGGAGGCCGACCATCTGCTGCGCTCGCTCGCCGCGGAACTCGGCCTTCCCGCGGACGTGCTGGGCTGCACGCACCACGTCCGGGACGGACGGCGGCCGCACACGGCGCTGTCCTTCGCCGTGCCGTCGGAGCACGCGGCCCGCGCGGCATGGCGCCGGCTCACGGAGACCGGCTCCGGCACGCCCGGCGCCGGCCCGGGCCCCGGGATTCCCCTCGGTGCCGCCTTCGGCGACGACCGGCACGGGCCCGGAGAGCTCGCGGCCGGAGCCGCCCACGCGGCCGCCGAGCACGGAACACGCACGGGCGGCCGTGCCGTCCTGTACCCGGGGTCCGGCGCCGTCACCGGAGTCCTGACCGTCGGGCGCCTGCTGGAGGTCTCCGCGGTGGACCGGGTCACCGTGCTCGGCTCGCCCGAGGGGGCCGCCCCGGAGGCGGAACTGGTCACCCGCGACCACGTGCGACCGGAGTGGCGCGAGGGCCGGCTCGTCCTCGCGACGATGCCGGCCGCGGGCGGCGCGCTGGTGCCCTTCGAGGTGCCGGACCCGACACCCTGCTGCGCCGACCACTGACGGGTGCGGCCGGACGGCTGGGGAGAGCCGTCCGGCCGCGTTCGGGACGCGGGCGTCAGTCCCGGATCGCGGAGAACATGAACGAGAACTCTGCCGGGGCCGCCCACAGTTGGTACCGCGGAAGGGCGCCGGGACCGCAGGACTGCGAACCGATGCCCTGCTGAGCGTGGTCGAGGTTGACCCAGACCGTGTCGCCGGGGACGAGATCCGTCAGATGACCGGCCGCGTCGAGCTGCTCGGTCGTCCAGCGGCGCGCGGTGAACCAGAACGCCGGGTCGCCCTCGACGCGCAGTCCGCCGATCTCGGCCCAGCGGACTCCGGGCCGCGCGCCGTTCTCCTGCGGGCGCACGTACGGTGTCTGCATCGCGTCGACCGTCGACTCCCACCGCCCGTTCGCGCAACCGGCCCTGGTGTCCGGATAGCCCTCTCCGGGACCACCCCCGAACCACGTCACCCGGTCCGCGGAGCCCGGGAGGCCGAGCCGCACGCCGAGACGCGGCAAGGGCAGCGCCCACCGGCCCTCCGGCGCCACGGACACGGTCAGCCGCAGCCGGGTGCCGTCGGAGGTCCAGCGGTAGACCGTGCGCAGGCCCACCTCACGGGCCGCGGGCGCCACCCGGGTGCGTACGGTCAGGAAGTCGTCGCCCGCCTCCACCGCGTCCAGGCGGTGCCGCATCCGGTGCAGGCCCAGGGCGCGCCAGAGCGGGCCGTGGCGGGCGTCCGGCTGCCAGTGCGCGCCGTTGTCGTTGTCGGTCGGGGCGCGCCACACGTCGAGACGGGGGCCGGTGACCCCGATCCCGCCGAGGGCCAGCAGCGCGCCGGTGCGGGCGTCGAAGGTGCCCGGCCCGAGGGTGACGACCCCGTCGCCGGGGACCGGAGCGGCCGAGGGTGTGAGGGCGGGCGGCGCGGGTTCCGTCAAGGGGACCTGGGTCCAGGCGACGACATGGCCGCGCGGCGCCCAGGCACTCTCCTCGGCCAGGACCGCCCGGATCGTCCACTGGGCGGCGGCGCCCCGCGGATCCACGGGCGGTGCCGGCAGCTTGACGTCGGCCGACCGGCCCGGCGCGAGCGCGGGCACCACGAGCGGGCCCGACTCGACCGTCTCGCCGTCGACTTGGTACGACCACACGAAGGCCAGAGAGGAAAGGTCCGCGAAGTCGTGGCCGTTGGTGACGCGAACGGTGCCGTCCCGGTCCGTGTCCGCCGTCGGGTTCTCGGCGGAAGACGGGAGGGAGTCCCCGGCGTCGATGCGGACGGGCTCGACGACCTTCTTGAACTCGACGAGCCCGGGGGACGGCGTCCGGTCGGGGAAGACCAGCCCGTCGCACACGAAGTTCCCGTCGTGCAGTTCCTCGCCGAAGTCCCCTCCGTACGCGAACCCGTGGCGCTCGTCCCGGATTCCGTGGTCGATCCACTCCCAGACGAAGCCGCCCTGGAGACGGTCGTACGAGGTGAACAGCCGCTGGTAGTCGGCGATGCCGCCGGGTCCGTTGCCCATGGCGTGCCCGTACTCGCACAGGATGAAGGGGAGCCGACGCCGCTTCAGGCCGCCGCCGTCCTCATGCCGGCCGATCCTTTCGACCTCGGCGTGGTCGGCGTACATGCGGGAGTAGACGTCCGTGTCCCGGCAGTCGTGGTCGCCCTCGTAGTGCAGGAGCCGGGAGCCGTCCCGGCGGCGGATCCACTCCGCCATCGCGGTGAGACCGCGCCCGGTGCCGGCCTCGTTGCCGAGGGACCACAGCACGACCGACGGATGGTTCTTGTCGCGTTCGACCATGCGCGCCGCCCGGTCGAGCAGCGCGGGTGTCCAGCGCGGGTCGTCGACGGGGTTGTCGCGCCAGCCCTGTTCGGTGAAGCCGTGGGTCTCCAGGTCGCACTCGTCGACGACCCACAGGCCGTAGGTGTCGCACAGGTCGAGGAAGGCGGGGTGGGGCGGGTAGTGCGAGGTGCGGACGGCGTTGACGTTGTGCCGCTTCATCATCAGCACGTCCGCGAGCATGGTCTCCGGGTCGAGCGCGCGGCCCTTCTCCGGGTGCCACTCGTGCCGGTTGACGCCCTTGAAGAGGACGGCCGTGCCGTTGACCTTGATGAGGCCGTCGGCGAGTTCGACCGTGCGGAAGCCGATGCGCAGGGGGACGCGTTCCCCCTCGGTGACCAGTTCGCCGTCGTACAGCCGGGGTGTCTCGGCCGTCCAGGGCAGCACCGGGACGGTGACCGGGGTGCCGGTCCCGACATCGATGTCCAGGGCGGGGACGAGGACCCGCCCGTCGACGTCCGAGTCGACGCGCAGGGTCCCCAGGCCCTCGTGGTGGTCGTAGGAGGCGTGCACGAAGAAGTCGAGCACGCTGCCGGGCGGCCGGTGCAGCAGGGTGACGTCGCGGAAGATGCCCGGCAGCCACCACTGGTCCTGGTCCTCCAGATAGGAGCCGGCCGACCACTGGTGCACCCGGACCGCGAGCACGTTGCCGCCGGGCCTGAGCAGATGGCCGACGGCGAACTCGTGCGGCAGCCGCGAGCCCTGGAACGTGCCGAGGTCCGTGCCGTTCAGCCAGACCCGGGCACAGGAGTCGACCCCGTCGAAGCGCAGGACCGTACCGCCGTCCGCGGGCCAGTCCGCGGGCAGGTCGAAGCGGCGCAGATGGTCGCCGGTCGGGTTCTCGGTCGGCACGCGCGGCGGGTCGACGGGGAACGGGTAGAGGTGGTTGGTGTAGATCGGCGATCCATGACCTTGCAGCACCCAGTGGCCGGGGACCTCCACCCCGGCCCAGCCGTCGGGCTCGTACCCCTCGCCGGCGAAGGAGTCGTCCTCGGCGTCGGCGGTGGGCGAGAGCCGGAAGTCCCAGCGGCCGTTCAGGGACAGGGACCGGGCGTCGGAGGCCGCGTACCAGGCGCGGGGCGGGAGGGCGCCGCTGCCGGGGGAGACGTCCTCGACGTGGTCGGTGGTGGACGGGGGAGAGGCCGGTGCTCCGGGAGAGGTGCGGAAAGACATGCGTCTCCTCGTTCAGCCCTTGATGCCTGTCCGCGCGATTCCCTGGACCAGCCAGCGCTGGAGGAAGAGGAACACGAACACCAGGGGCAGGATGGAAATGGCCGTGGCCATGAAGATCAGGTGGAAGTTGACGGTCTGGTTCGTCATGTACGAGGACAGGGCGACCTGGACGGTCCAGGCGTCGGGGTCCTGGCCGATGACCAGCGGCCACAGGAAGGCGTTCCAGCCGCTGATGAAGGTGATGGTCGCGATCGCGGCGAAGAAGTTGAGGGAGTTGGGCACCACGATGCGCCAGTACGCGCCCCAGTGACCGAGCCCGTCCATGCGCGCCGCCTCCTCCAGCTCCTTCGGGAACCCCAAGAAGTACTGCCGGAACAGGAAGCACGTGAAACCGCTGAAAAGCCCCGGGATGATGAGGCCGCGAAGACTGTCCACCCAGCCGAGCGACGACACGAGCACGAAGCTCGGCACGAAGGTCACGGCGGCGGGGACCATCAGGGTGACCAGCACCGCGTAGAAGACCTTGTCGGCGTGGCGGTACGGGATCCGCGCCAGGCCGTAGCCGGCGAGCGAGCACACCAGCAGCGTGCCGAGGGTGTGCAGCACCCCGACGACGGCGGAGTTCCACAGGGAGCGGGCGAAGGGGACGGTGGGGTCGTCGAACAGCTCACGGACGTTGCCCCACTTCAGGTCGGTGGGGAAGAACTGCCAGTTCTCACCGGTGATCGCGGCGTCGGTCGACAGGGCGTTGCGCACGAGCAGATAGAAGGGGACGAGGAACAGCAGACCGGCGACCCCGGCGGCGAGGTACAGGCCGGTGCTGCCGAGGACACCGCCCGGACCGTTCCGCCGGCGCCTGCCCGGCGCCGCCGCGTGGGTCGTGCGGTCCTGGCCGACGGTGGTCATCCGGCCTCCTCCCCGCGTCCGAACCCCATGAACCTGCCCTGGAGCAGGGTCACGATGCAGATGAGCAGGGTCAGGATGACCGCGCCCGCGCTGCCCGCGCCGTAGTCCTGGGCCTGGCCCAGCGCCGTGTAGTACAGCTCGACGAGCGGCGGGCGGCCCCAGGTGGTCTTCGAGAGCAGGTTGAAGAACTCGTCGAAGGCCTGGTAGGCGGCCACGAGGAGCAGCAGGACCACGGCCGTCGAGGTGGCCCGCAGTTGCGGCAGGGTGATGTGGCGGAAGGACTGCCACCCGGGACCGGCGCCGTCGATCGCGGCGGCCTCGTAGAGCTCGGGAGGGATGTTCTGCAGGGCGGCCAGGAAGAGGATCATGTAGAAGCCCGCCTGGAGCCAGAGCCGCGCGGTCACGATGACCAGCCAGTACCAGGGCGGATCGGGGTCGGCCAGCCAGGCGACGTTCTCGATCCCGAACCAGCCGAGGACGGTGTTCATCAGCCCGAAGCGGACCCCGCTGAAGATGGACATCTTCCAGATCAGCGAGGCGGCGACATAGCTGCACGCGGTCGGCAGGAAGAACACCGACCGCAGGAACGCCCGCATGAACCGCAGCCGGTTCACCAGCAGGGCGAGGCCCAGGGAGAGCGCCCAGGTCAGCGGCACGATGAACGCGGCGAACACGGTGAACGTCAGCAGTGAGCCGGTGAAGTCGCCGTTCTCCAGCATCTGACGGTAGTTGTCGAGGCCGACGAACGTGTGCGGGGTGACGGTGAAGCGCGCCTCGAAGAAGCTCAGCCACAGGCTCCAGCCGATCGGCACGTACACGAAGACGGTCAGGCCGATGAGGAAGGGGCCGGTGAAGAGCCAGAAGGCGAGGGTGCTGCCGCCTCGCCGGAACCGCCGTGGCCGGGCCGCGGTGGCCCCGGCCGGGGCGGAACGCGGGACACCGGGCGACGTGGTGGTCGACATGTCGGGGGTCCGTCCGCCGGTCTATCCGAAGAGCTTCTTCAGCTCGCGGTTCACGGTCCCGTCCGCCTTGTCGAGCGCGGCCTCCGGGTCGCCGTTCTTGCGGACGCAGTCGGCGAAGACGTCCTCGAGCGCGGTGATCATGGACTGGGTCCAGCCGATGTTGTCGAAGTGCCCGTACTCGCGGAAGAGTTCGACGCCCTCGGCGGGAAGCCCCGACTTGAGCTTGGTGGCGGAGGTGGCGAGCGAGGAACGCGGCGGGATGTGGAACCCGTACGACAGCGACCAGTCCTCCTGGTACTTCTTCCGGTCGATCCAGAGCCATTTCACGTACTCCTTGGCCAGGTCGACGTTCCTCCCCTTGGCGTTGACGAACATCGACCAGCCGCCGTTGTAGACGGACGGCTTGCCCGAGTCGGTGACCTTCGGGAAGGGGAAGACCCCGAGGTCGTCGCCGAGCGCCTTCTGCATCTGCGGCATGGCCCACATCCCGCAGAACTGGATCGCGCACAGGCCCTGGTCGATCGCCGACGGGTCCCAGTAGTCGGCGGGGGCGTCGAGGAGCAGATGGCCGCTGGTGAACAGGCCCCGCATCTTCTTCAGCCCCTCCTTGACCCCCTCGGTGTGGTACGCGATCCGGTTCTTGTCGTCGAGGGTGTCGGCGCCCGCGGACCAGATCATCGGGTTGATGACGGCGTGCAGGTCGTTGCCGAGGAACAGGCCCTTCACCTTGCCCGTCGTCAGCTTCGCCGCAGCTTCGACGAGTTCGTCGAGCGTGGTCGGCACGTCGAGTCCCGCCTTCGCCAGCAGGGAGGGCCGGTAGAAGAAGAACTGCGGATCGTCGATCATGCGGACGCCGTACGTCTTCCCGTCGACGGTGTGCGAGGCGATGTCGGCCGGGTTGAAGTCGTCCTGGACCGGGCCCACGATGTCGCTCAGGTCCGCCACCTGGCCGCTCCTGACGAGCTGGATCTGTGGGTGGAACTCGAAGACGTCCGGCGCGTTCTCGGTGAGCAGCGACGCGAACAGCTTGCTCTCGAAGTCGCTGCCGGTGATCCACTGCGTGGTCACCCGCGCCTTGTCGTAGGCCTTCGCGTACCGCTTGATGGCCTGCTCGGTGCCCGCTTCCCCGTAGGCGTGGAAGTACTGCACCAGCTCCTTGCCCGAACTACCGCCTCCGGAGCGCCCGTTGTTGCCGCCGCAGGCGGCCAGCGGCCCGAGGGCGGCGAGGCCGGCCGCGGCCCGCAGTACGGATCGACGGTCCCGGTTGCTGCTCAATGCCGACATGGTGACGTCCTTGTCGTGTAGGCGGTTCGAGTGAGCTGTGCTGTGCCGGTCGGGTGCGGTCGTGGCTCGAACGTGGCGTGCGGTGCGGGACGTTAACCTTCCGCCAATGCTTCGGCAAGGGGTTGGACGAAGTCGGCGCGAAGCGTTGCCGGGGGTTCGGGATACCGGACGTCACGGCTCCCGTTTCCTCGGCGTGCCGACCTACGAATCGTCAACTCACTCACATATGAAGGCACTTGGAGCGCCGCATGCCCTCGGCTCCGATTCCGGCAGTCACGCCGGAGGCGCCGTGCGACTCCGTGCGGGAGCGGTCCGCCCGGCCTGCCGCCGGCCGGCCGGCTGGAGCGCCCCTTCGAGGGCGAACGTGGCGGCGCCCAGACAGACCGGGTCCGTCGGAATGGGGGACAGGACGATCTCCGTGGCCGCGAGCGGACGCCGCAGCGCGTGCCGGGCGACGGCCTCGCGCACCTCCCGCAGCAGCGGTTCGCCGAGCGTGGCCGCGACCCAACTGCTCAGCACGACCACTTCGGGGTTGAGCAGGTTGACCAGGTCGGAGATCGCGGCGCCGAGATAACGGGCGGTGTCGCGCACGACCTTGACGGCCACCGGGTCCTGCGCGGCGACACCCGAGGCGAGGGCGTCGATGGTGGCGGTCTGGTCCTCCGGGTGCAGCAGCGGGCTCCCGGGGCTCAGCTCCCGCAGGTTCAGCATGATCCCAGGGGCCCCGACATACGTCTCCACGCAGCCGTGGTTGCCGCAGTGGCACAGCCGGCCGTCCAGCACCAGCGTGGTGTGGCCCCATTCGCCGGCGCTGTTGCTGACCCCGCGGTGCACTCCGCCCCCGAGCGCGAGACCGGCGCCCACGCCCGTGCCCAGATTGACCACGACCGCGTCACCGCGTCCCCGGGCCGCGCCGAACCACAACTCGGCGACCGCGCAGGCGCGCAGCGGGTTGTCGAGATACAAGGGGTGGGCGATGTGCTCGGCGAGCAGATCGAGCAACGGCACGTCGTGCCAGTCCCAGTTGGGCGCGTACTCCGCGACCCCGGTGTCGCGGTCGACCTGCCCGGGGACGCTGACCCCCACGCCCAGCACCCGCGTGCCCTCCACCCCGGACTGGGCGACCACCGAGCCGACGGCGGCGGCGACATGGCCGACCACCTGCTCCGGGCGGCTCTCGCCGGGGCGCATGTCCTCGTCGGCGCGGGCGAGCACGTTCAGGGCCAGGTCGAACAGCTCGACCCGGACGTACGTCTCCGCGATGTCGACGCCGATGAGGGCGCCGCCGGCCGCGTTCACCGCCACCAGCCCGCGCGGACGGCCGCCCGCCGAGTCCTCGAAGCCGACCTCGGTCAGCATCCCGAGGTCGAGCAGTTCACCCACGAGCGTCGCGACCGTGGCCAGGCTGAGCCCGGTCGCCGCCGCCAGCTCCTGCCGTGAGGTGGGGGATTCGGCGATGATCTGACGCAGCACCTCGTACCGGTTCGCGGTGCGGATGTCGCGTGACGTACCGCGCTTCATGGGGCTCCCCTCGCTCCCGCGCACCGGTTCCCGGGCGCGTCGGCCCCTGCGCGCCGCGTCAGGCTACGGCCCGCCGGGGACATTCGACAAGGGGTTAGGAAATGGGGTGGAGGAAGGGTGGCGGCCGCGGTGGAGGAGATCAGGGGCGGGGACCGAGGAAGTCCCGCACGAAGGCGTTGGTGAAGGTCCCCGACGGGTCGAGGGTGCCGGCCAGCGCCCTGAACTCGTCCAGCCGCGGGGACCGTTCGCGCAGCACCGCCGGGGGCACGGTGAACACCTTGCCCCAGTGCGGCCGGGGCCCGAACGGCTCCAGCGCCCGCTCCACCCGGCGGACCACCGGCAGTACGGCCCCGGTGTCCTCGATCCAGGTGAAGTGCAGGGCCACGGAGTCCCGGCCGTACGCCGGACTCAGCCACTGCTCGTCGGCGGCCACGGTCCGCACCTCGCAGATCTGCAGCACCGGCGCGATCGTCCCGCGGATCGCGTCCAGCGCGTGCAGCGCCGCCAGGGCGTCCGAGCGCGCCAGCAGATACTCCGACTGCAGTTCGGCGCCGCTGCTCGGAGTGAACTCGGCCCGGAAATGCGGCAGTCGCTCGTGCCAGGGGCCCGGGACGCCGAGCTGCTCGGTGCAGTTGCGGGCGGGCATGCCCGGCACCGGGTGCAGGGCCTCGGTCGCGGGCGCCGCCCAGGGGAAGTCCGGCGCAGGCCGGTCCGTACGCCGTTTGAGCCAGACCTGCCGGAAGCCGGGGCGCCCCCAGTCGGTGAACAGGCTCACGCTGTACGCGGATGCCGCGACCGTCTCGAAGTCCAGCCCCTCCAGCGGGAGTTCGGTGAACACATGCTGGCTCACCCCGAAGTCCGGTTCCAGGTCGAGCGTGAGCGCGGTGACGACACCGAGCGCGCCCAGCGAGGTCACGGCGCCGCCGAACCGCTCCTCGTCCCGGCCGATCACCAGGGTGGAGCCGTCCGCCGTGACCAGCTCGACCTCGCGCACGGCGGCGGCGAGCGGCCCGTTCGTCACCCCGGACCCGTGGGTGCCGGTGGCGACCGAACCCGCCACCGAGATGTGCGGAAGGGAGGCCATGTTGTGCAGCGCGAGTCCGTGCTCGTGCACCCGGCGGGCGAGTTCGGCGTACCGGACCCCGCCCGAGACCCGTACCGTACGGGCCGTCGTGTCGACGTCCACCACGGGCGGCAGCGCGTCCAGCGACAGCAGGACGCCTTCGGCGCCCGGCTCCGCGATCGCGTTGAACGAGTGCCCGCTGCCCAGCACCCGGACGCGCGAGCTGCCGGCGACCAGGGCGCGCAGCGCGTCGGGCGAGGAGGGCCGGTGCAGCTCCTTGGCCGCGTACGTGATGTTGCCGGCCCAGTTGGTCAGGGTCCGAGTCATCCCTGTCGTCCCTCCCGCGAGTCGCTGTGCGTGGCCCATGCAATGACCACCCCCGGGAACCTACCCCGTCGGTCCGCCGCGCTGGCAGACCGAGCCGTTGACCCTCTCACGTGGCGCGATCTACCGTAGAGAGCGCTTGCTGTCCTCGGTGTCACCGCATCGGAAGGCCACCTCCTTGCCCGAACGTCCAGTGGATCAGCCCTCCGAACGTCCCGTGGCGATGTTCGCCATGACCCCCGAGAACGTGCCGCGGATCTTTCCGCCCGACCTCCTCGCCCGGCTGCGCGAGCGGGTGGACATCGATCCCTCGTTCGTGGCGGTCGACTACACCGACCCGCGCGTACGGGCCCGGCTCGCGGACACCGAGATCCTGATCACCGGCTGGGGGTGCCCCCTCCTCGACGCGGCCGCGCTCGACGCGGCCCCGAAGCTGCGGGCCGTCCTGCACGCCGCCGGCTCCGTGAAGGGCTTCGCGACCCCCGAGGTGTGGGAGCGCGGCGTCGTCGTCTCCTCGGCCGCCGCCGCGAACGCCCTGCCCGTCGCCGAGTACACGCTCGCCATGATCCTGCTCGCGGGCAAGGACGTCTTCGCCCACCGGGAATGCCTGCGCACCGAACGGGCCTTCCCCTACGGGGAGATCCTTCCCGGCATCGGCAACTTCGGCCGCCGCGTCGGCGTCGTGGGCGCCTCCCGCATCGGCAGACGTCTCATCGAACTGCTCCGCCCCTTCGACCTGTCGGTGAGCCTCGCCGACCCCTACGTCGACGAGGCCGGGGCGGCCGCCCTCGGTGTTCCCCTGCTGCCGCTCGACGAACTGCTCGCCGGCAGCGACATCGTCACCGTCCACGCCCCGCAGACCCCGGAGACCCGGCATCTGATCGGCCGCCGCGAACTCGCGCTGATGCCCGCCGGATCGGTGCTCATCAACACCGCGCGCGGTTCCCTGGTCGACCACGACGCGCTGATCGAGGAGCTGCGCGCGGGGCGGGTCGGCGCGATCCTCGACGTCACCGACCCCGAGCCGCTGCCCGCCGACTCCCCGCTGCACGACCTCCCGAACGCCTTCGTCACCCCTCACCTGGCCGGCTCCCAGGGCAATGAGGTCGCCCGCCTCGGCCTGACCGTCCTGAGGGAGGCCGAACACCTGCTGTCCGGGAGGACGCCGGAGTTCCTCATCGACGCGGGGGAGCTGGAGCGGAGCGCCTGACCATGTCGCAGCCGACCCGTCTCCGGCGGGCCGACCGCGCGCACGACCCGCTCCGGCGGCCCGCCCGGGTCTCACCCGGCGGGGTGTGCGTCGTAGGACCCGGCCCTCAGCGGGCGGGCCCGGCCAGGAACGCCTCCGTCGTCGTCACGAACAGCTTCGGATCGTCGAGCCACGGGAAGTGGCCGGCCCCGCTCTGGACGACGAGCTCGGCGTCCGGGAACAGGGCGGCGACCTCGGTCATCGCGGGCGCCGGGGAGTTCAGGTCGACCTCTCCGGCGAGCACGAGGACGGGGGAGGTCAGGCGGGCGAGGGCCGCCCGGGTGGTCTCCGGCGCGAAGGCGCCGTCGGCGAAACGGGCCGCGGCCCCGTGGTTCTTGTGCGCGTCCTCCGCGTCCCGGTGCGCCCGCGCGGCCTCGTCCCAACGCCCGTACCAGAACGGGGCGATGGCCCGGAACGCGTCGGCGTCGCCCTGTCCGGCGACGATCGCCTCCAGGGCCGCGAACGCCTCCGGGAACCACGGCTCGCCCTCGCGCAGCAGCGCCGTCGCCCGTCTGGTCTCCGGAGCGATCCCGATCCCGAGGGCGGAGACGCTCGGGGTGATCAGCGCGAGCCGCCGGACCCGCTCCGGGTGCCGCTGCGCGTACAGGACGGCCGTATTCGTCCCGGCGGAGTGCCCGAGCAGGTCGATCCGGTCGAGACCGAGGTGCCCGCGCAGGGCCTCGACGTCGTCGACGAGCCGGTCGCAGCGGTACGAGGCGGGGTCCGCCGGGATCGCGGACCGGCCCGTGCCGCGCGGGTCCGCCATGATCAGCCGCCGGTGCGCGGACAGTCCGCCCAGGTCACCGAGGTACGCGCAGTCCTGCATCGGGCCGCCGGGCAGACACACCACCGGCGGCCCGTCCCCCCGGGTGTCGAAGGCCAGCTCGGTCCCGTCGTACGAGGTGAAGGCAGGCATGGCGACGACTCTCCCAGCGGCGCCCGGACGGAGCAAACGAGATCCGCCGCGGCGGCCGTCTCCGGCGACGCGGGGGACCCGGCACGGCCGATGTCCGGGCGGGGGCATACCGTGAGGAGTCGAACACGTCAGACGAAGCAGGTCGGGAGCGAGGAGAACGGGATGGGCAGCCGCACCGCGCTGGTCGAGGATCTGATGGAGCGGTTCCCGCACGTGCCACGGGAAGCCGTCATCAAGGAGGACCTGCTCCGCGGGGGCGTGGCCTTCGACGCGTCCGCGCTCAGCGACAACGAGGGCGGCGAGGTCAAGCCGAAGTCGTACTTCATCTTCTCCTTCGACCACGGCACCCTGCCCGAGCTGGGCGAGGCCGCGCTCCGGCGCCCGCCCGAGGAGATCATCCTCACCGGCGGCCCGTACGACCTGCGGCGCACCGTGGTGTCCGTGCGCGTGAACCCGGCCTCGCCCTACCGGGTCGCCGCCGACGACGAGGGCGTCCTCGGGCTCTACCTCGACGGGAAGCGGATCTCCGACGTCGGCGTGCCGCCGATGCCCGAGTACTACCGGCACAAGCTCTCCAACGGGAAGTCCGTGATGGAGGTGGCCCCGACGATCCAGTGGGGCTACCTGATCTACCTCACCGTCTTCCGGGTCTGCCAGTACTTCGGCGCCAAGGAGGAGTGCCAGTACTGCGACATCAACCACAACTGGCGCCAGCACAAGGCGGCGGGCCGTCCCTACACCGGGGTCAAGGACGTCGAGGAGGTCCTGGAGGCCCTGGAGATCATCGACCGGTACGACACCGCGAAGGCGTCGACGGCGTACACCCTCACCGGCGGCGCGATCACCAAGACGGTCTCCGGCCGTGACGAGGCCGACTTCTACGGCCACTACGCCAAGGCCATCGAGGAGAGGTTCCCCGGACGCTGGATCGGCAAGGTGGTGGCCCAGGCGCTGCCCCGCGACGACGTACAGCGGTTCAAGGACTACGGCGTGCAGATCTACCACCCCAACTACGAGGTGTGGGACGAGTATCTGTTCAAGATGTACTGCCCCGGCAAGGAGCGTTACGTCGGCCGTGACGAGTGGCACAAGCGCATCCTCGACTCCGCCGAGATCTTCGGCGCCCGCAATGTGATCCCGAACTTCGTCGCGGGCGTGGAGATGGCCGAGCCCTTCGGCTTCACCAGCGTCGACGAGGCGATCGCCTCAACCACCGAGGGCCTGCGGTTCTTCATGTCGCAGGGCATCACGCCCCGCTTCACCACCTGGTGCCCCGAGCCGACCACCCCGCTGGGCAAGGCCAACCCGAACGGCGCGCCGCTGGAGTACCACATCCGCCTGCTGGAGGCCTACCGCGCCACGATGGACGACTTCGGGCTCCAGTCGCCGCCCGGATACGGCGAGCCCGGCCCCGGTCGCGCGGTCTTCTCCGTCAGTTCCTTCATGGACAGCCTCCCCGCGCAGGAGCCGGTCTCCCAGGTGTGACCCGTGCCCTCGGGGCGCACCCGCACGGCCCGGACGTCGTCCCGACGTCCGGGCCGTCGTGCGTCGGCCGTCGTGCGTCGGCCGTCGGGTGGCGGGCAGTGGGCTGGGGGCAGTGCGGTGGAGCCGGGGCAGGTGGGGGGTTCTGTGAAAGTTGAAGCGTTCGCTCCCGCCGGGCGGGTGTTCCGTACGACACTCGGGCCACCCGGGTCCCGGCCCGGGCCGCCGGAGACCGGACCGGGGCGACGGACGTTCGACGGATCGTCCTGTGATCGCGCGACCGCATGATGTGACGGCGTCGCTTGTCAGTTGTGTCGGAACCGTGAAAGGCTCTGGCCCGTTGTCGAGTCGCCCCCAACTCCCGCTGAAAACAGGCGAGTTGGGCGCTTGTGTGACGTTGCACGCGGAAGCCGTGGATGCGGGAGACCCCCATGCCAGACCTGCCGACCCCCCAGGACGCCGCCGAGGCCGCGCTGTTCTCGGAATGCTGGGACGCCGTCCTGTCGTACGCCGATCTGTGCACGTCCGGCTCCGCCGCGGCCACCCAGCTCGCCACCGAGGCGTTCACCCACGGCATCCACGAGGCGCGCTCGGCCGCGGTCCGCACCAAGACCACGGGCCGCAGAAACCCCGGGCTGCCCCGGATCCCCCTGCTGCTCAACTCGGTCCGGACCACCGCCGCCGCCTGGGAGGCGCACGGCCAGGGACACCGGCTGGACCCGGACCTCAGGCTGTGGCTCAACTCCGAGAAGGCGGCTCGCTACACGGGGCCGCCGCTGCACCGCCCGGTCGCGCTGCGCGGTCTGAGGGACCTTCAGGAACCCGACGCGGCCCTGCTGTGGCTGGTCGAGGTGGAGGCGCTCCCGCTGCCCGCGGTGGCCCGGCGGCTCGGTCTCGACCCGGTGGCGGCCGCCGAGGAACTCGGCCAGGTACGGGCCCTGTTCAGGGACCGGTGCCACCGCAACCACCTCGACACCCCGATGGACGCCGACTGCCGCAGCTACGCACGGCTCCTCGACGCGGTCACCCGCTCGCCGGGCGCCGAGACGCCCGAGGACCTCTCCCAGCACCTCGCCCGGTGCGTGGAGTGCGCGGAGGCCGCGGCCTGTCTGCGGCTGCACGGCGGCGGACTGCCGGCCGCGCTCGCGGGCGGCGTGATCGGCTGGGGCGGCCTCGCCTATCTGGAGCGCAGGCGCCGCGCCGCCGAGGCGGGGCTGGCGGGCGGTCGTACGGACGCGGCCGCGGACACCGGTCTCGCCGAGGTCAGGGAGGCCGCGCCCCGGATCGGCCGCACCGGACTGCTGGTCGCCGCCGTGATCGTCTCCGGCCTCGCCCTCACCGTCTCACTGATGCCCTTCGGCGCCGGGAACGACCCGGCCGCCGCCGCGCGCGGCGACGCGGCCGACCGCCGTCCGGTGGCCGACCCGGCCGTGTCCTCCCCGGGCGCGACCACCCGCGCCGAGGGCTCGCTCGTCTCGCCCGAGCCCGTGGACGCCAGTGCCGACGCCGGCTCGAAGTCCGACCCCGAGCCCCAGGGCACGTCCTCCTCGTCCCCGGCGCACGCCACCGCGAAGGCCCCGGGATCCAAGCACTCCACACCGCCGGCGAACTCCACGAAGAGCCCCGCGACCTGCGAGGTGACGTACGACCTCGTCGACGAGTGGACGGACGGCTTCCAGGCCACCGTCACCGTCACGTCCGAAGAGGCCCTCGACACCTGGCGGATCGGCTGGACCTTCGACGACGGCCAGCGGGTCACGCAGATGTGGGACGGCACCGTCGCCCAGAGCGGCTCCCGGGTGACCGCCTCCGCCAAGGACTACAACAGGTCGGTCGCCGCGGGCGGTTCCTTCGCGGTCGGCTTCAACGGAAGCTGGAGCGGCGGGAACTCGGCTCCGGACGCCTTCACCCTCAACGGGGAGAGCTGCACGACGGCAGGGTGATCCGTCGGGGCGTTTAATTCGATTGACGGGCCCGGCGGGGCCCCGGATACAGTTCACGCGTCGGCATCGAGGCGTGGGCCTCGAGCGAGTACCAGGAGGTGTGACCGATGGCTGTCGTTGCGATGGGCGCTGCCCGCATTCAGAAGTGCATCAAGTCCACCTCCGTGGCCGCCGGCTGACCTTCCACCTTTCCTTCGCGCCGCAGTGCGCGTCGCCGGGGCCACCCTTGTGAAGGGTCTCCCTTGACTTCCAGCTCCGCCTTCCCGACCCCGTCCGCCTCCCTGGGGCTCTCCTCGCTCGTTCCGTACGGCTGGGACGAAGCCTGGGCGGACGAGTTCGCTCCCTACCACTCCGAAGGGCTCGTCGCCGGCCGGGTGATCCGCGTCGACCGCGGGCAGTGCGACGTCGCCACCGCCGAGGGCGTCGTCCGCGCCGACACGGCCTTCGTGACACCGCACGATCCGCTGCGCGTCGTGTGCACCGGTGACTGGGTCGCCGTCGAACCGGCCGGCAACCCGCGCTACGTACGGGCGTATCTGCCCCGCCGTACGGCCTTCGTGCGCTCCACCTCCTCCAAGCGGTCCGAGGGGCAGATCCTCGCGGCCAACGTCGACCACGCCGTTGTGGCCGTCTCCCTCGCCGTCGAACTCGACCTCGGCCGCGTCGAGCGCTTCCTCGCGCTGGCCTGGGAGTCCGGCGCACAGCCCGTGGTCGTCCTCACCAAGGCCGACCTCGTCCCGGAGGCGGCGACCCTCGCCCACCTCGTGCAGGACGTGGAGATCTCCGCGCCCGGGGTCACCGTCCTGGCCGTCAGCTCCTCGACGGGGGCCGGTCTCGACGTCCTGGAGGCCGTGCTCGCGGGTGGCACGGCCGTGCTGCTCGGCCAGTCCGGCGCGGGCAAGTCCACCCTGGCCAACGCGCTGGTCGGCGAGGACGTCATGGACGTCCAGGCGACCCGCGACATGGACGGCAAGGGGCGGCACACCACGACGACCCGCAATCTGCTCGTGCTGCCCGGCGGCGGTGTCCTCATCGACACCCCGGGGCTGCGCGGAGTGGGCCTGTGGGACGCCGGGAGCGGGGTCGGGCAGGTGTTCTCCGAGATCGAGGAGTTCGCCGCCGACTGCCGCTTCCAGGACTGCGCCCATGTCGCCGAACCGGGGTGCGCGGTGCTCGCGGCCGTCGACTCCGGCGACCTGCCGGAGCGGCGGCTGGAGAGCTACCGCAAGCTGCTCCGCGAGAACCAGCGGATCGTCGCCAAGACGGACGCCCGGCTGCGCGCCGAGATCCGCCGCGACTGGAAGCGGAAGGGGGCGGAGGGCCGCGCCGCCATGGAGGCGAAGCGGGGCCGCTGGTAGCCGCCCCCGGGGCGGAGGCCCGGACCTCCCGGCCCTCCGCCACCGCCCGCCGGGTTCCGGTCCGTCCCCACGGTCTCCCTCCGGGCCGGTCCCCGGGTGCTCGGCGCGTGCCCGCCGGCCCTCGGCTCCTGCCTCCCGGGTTCCGGGCTGGTCCCCGTCGGGTTCCGGGCCGGTTGACGAGCGCTGTGTGCGTCCCCACCGGGTTCCGGACCGGCCCCGCCGGCTCCGGGCCGGGCGGGTGCTCGGCGCATGCCCGCCGGCCCTTCGCTCCTGCCTGCCGGGTTCCGGACCGATCCCCGCCGACTCCGGGCCGGTCCCTGCTGGGCTCCGGGCCGGTTCCGGGCCCCCGCCCCTGCCTGCCGGGCCCCCGCCCCTGCTCGCCGGTCCTCCGCCCCTGCCCGCCGGGCAACTGACCTGTCCCCGCCCGGCTCCGGGCCACGGGGCCGCCGCCCCTGCTCGCCGGTCCTCCGCACCCGGCCCGGGCGGGGCGCCCCGCGGTCCGGGTGTCGTGTCCGAATTCCGCCAGCTCTGTCCGTCGGGCGGGGACACACTGGAAGGGTGAACGACGAGGACGTCAGGTACGAGGACACCAGGTACGAGGCCGTGCGGAGCCGGGATGCCCGGTTCGACGGGGAGTTCTTCTTCGCCGTGCGGACCACCGGGATCTACTGCCGGCCGAGCTGCCCGGCGGTGACGCCGAAGCGGCGCAACGTGCGGTTCTACGCGACGGCCGCCGCCGCGCAGGGCTCCGGCTTCCGGGCCTGCCGCCGATGCCGCCCGGACGCCGTGCCGGGCTCGGCGGCCTGGAACGTACGGGCCGACGTCGTCGGCCGCGCCATGCGCCTGATCGGCGACGGCGTCGTGGACCGCGAGGGCGTCGGCGGCCTCGCCACGCGGCTCGGGTACAGCACCCGCCAGGTCCAGCGGCAGCTCACCGCGGAGGTCGGCGCGGGCCCGGTCGCACTGGCCAGGGCCCAGCGGGCGCACACCGCGCGGATCCTCCTCCAGACCACCGAACTCCCCGTCACACAGATCGCGTTCGCGGCGGGATTCGCCAGCGTGCGCCAGTTCAACGACACGATCCGCACGGTCTACGCGTCCACGCCGAGCCAGTTGCGCGATGCGGCGCCGCGCAGCGCTCCGGCCGCCCGCAGCGCGGCCACCCCCGCCGCGGGCGTCCCGCTCCGCCTCGCCCACCGGGGCCCCTACCAGTCCACCGCCGTCTTCGACCTGCTCGCCGCCGAGGCCGTCCCGGGCGTCGAGGCCGTCCGCGGAAGCCGCGGCCGGCGCACCTACCGCCGGACGCTGCGGCTGCCGTACGGCACGGGCATCGTGGCCGTCGAGGAACGGCCGGGGACCCCGGCGGGCCGCCGCTCCCGGGCCGGCACGCCGGACCGGACCGACGGAGCACCGGGCCCCGCCGACACCGCCCACCCCGGAGGCTGGCTCGACGCCCGGCTGCACCTCACCGATCTCCGGGACCTCACCACGGCCGTGCAGCGGCTGCGGCGGCTCTTCGACCTCGACGCCGATCCGTACGCCGTCGACGAGCGGCTGGGAGCGGACGCTCGGCTGGGTCCCCTGGTCGCGGCACGGCCGGGCCTGCGGTCGCCGGGCGCCGCCGATCCGGACGAACTCGCGGTACGCGCGCTGGTCGGGGCCGCGGAGGCCGAGCGGCTGGTGCTGCGGTACGGCAAGACGCTGGACGCCGAGTGCGAGACGCTCACCCATGTCTTCCCCGAGGCCGCCGTCCTCGCGGAGGCGGAGCCCGGTGGTCCGCTCGGCGCGCTGACCGCGGCCCTCGCCGACGGCACCCTGCGGCTCGACCCGGGTGCGGACCGCGAGGAGACGCGGGCGGCGCTGCTCGCGCTGCCCGGCATGGACGAGCGCACCGCAGCCGTCATCCGCACCCGGGCCCTCGGCGACCCGGACGTGGCGCCGCCCGGCACCGACGCCCCGGACACCTGGCGGCCCTGGCGCTCGTACGCCGTGTGCCATCTGAGGGCGGCGGCGGGGGAGTTCAGTCCTCCAGGCCCCAACTGTGGATCCGCCGGGGATGGATCCGGATCAGTTCCTCACTGAAGTGCGGGCCCAAGTCGTGGGCACCGGTGAGGAGTTCCGCCTCTCCGCGGATGTCGACGCCGCGGACCTTCCACGGCTGGACGCTGACGATGTCGTCCACGACGAGCGCCACCTTCGGGTTCTTCTGGAGGTTGCGCCACTTCTTCGTGGTGCCCATCGAGTAGCCGCCGATCAGGATCGTCCCGTCCTCCTGGGGGAAGAAGCCGACGGGGTTGGCCTGGGGCTGCCCGAGCGGGTCGACGGTCGCCAGCCGTCCCAGCCGCTGCGACCTCAGATACGCGCGCTCGGCCTCACTGAATTCGGTCATGACAGCACCCAAACACGCCCCCGGCCCCCGGCGCATCGGGTTGCGGTCCTAGGACCGCAGGCGGAGAGGCGGACCCCGCCCGTCCCCTCCGGTCCCCGCCCGTCCCCTCCGGTCCAAGCCCGTCCCCTCCGGTCCCGGGCCTGATCCGGCGCGTGAGGTCCCGGCCGGCCCCGTTCGGGGGTGTGCCGGGCCTCGGACGACGCCGTTCGGCCCTGGTCGGCCCCGTTCGGGCGCGTCCGACGGTGTGATGATGTGATGCGAGGGTCGGCGCGCGGGGAATCGATCGCCGCATGCCCCGCGCGATCATGTTCCGGCGTCTTCTCGTCCCCCTGGCGACCACCCTGGCCCTCGCCTCCACCGGTGTGATCGCCGAAGCGCGGCCCGCGCCCGGCCGGAGCGCCCCGAAGCCGGCCCGGACCTGGACGGGAACCTGGGAGGCCGCGGCCTCCGGCACCGCGCCCGCGCTGCCCGGCGCCTCGATCCGCAATGTCGTCCACACCAGCGTCGGCGGCAGGGCCGCGCGCGTCCGGCTGTCCAACCGGCTCGGCACGCGGCCGCTCCTGCTCGGTTCCGTGACCCTGGCGTTGCAGCTTCCCGGCGCACCCGGAAGCCCCCGGGCCGTCGCGGGCTCCGTGCGCGCGGTCACCTTCGCCGGAGCCGGATCGGTCACCGTCCCGGCCGGCCGGGACCTGGTCAGCGACCCCGTCGCGCTGCGCGTCCCCGCCGACGCCAACCTGCTCGTCTCGGTGCACACCCCGGCCGACTCCGGTCCGGCGACCTACCACCGCTCCGCGCTCCAGGCCAACTTCGTCGCGCCCGGGGGCGACCGGACCGCCCAGGAGAGCGGTGCGGGCTACACCGCCAAGGTCAACAGCTGGTACTACGTGACGGGCGTCGACGTGCGCGGCGCCACGGCCGAGGGCAGCGTCGTCACGCTCGGCGACTCGATCACCGACGGCACCGGCTCCTCGTTCGAGGCCAACCACCGCTGGCCCGACCGGCTCGCCGCCCGGCTGCGCGCCCTTCCCGCGCACCGCAGGCCCGGTGTCCTGAACGCGGGCGTCTCCGGGAACCGCCTCCTGCTCGACGGCCGGGGCCCGAGCGCGCTGACCCGCCTGGACACGGACGTCTTCTCCCGCGCGGGTGTCCGCACGATGATCGTGCTGGAGGGCATCAACGACATCAAGGGAACCCCGGAGCAGACGGACCCGCGGGCCCTGGAGGACGCCTACCGGCTCGTCGTGCGCCGCGCCCACGCCCGCGGCATCAGGGTCATCGGCGGCACGATCACCCCGTACGGCGGCCACGGCGCGTACACCCCCGCCCGGGAGGCCGTGCGGCAGGCCGTCAACACCGCCATCCGCACCCACCGGATCTTCGACGCGGTCGCGGACCTCGACGCCGCCGTCCGCGACCCGGACCGCCCGAGCCGGATCCTCCCGGCGTACGACCCCGGGGACCACCTGCACTTCAACGACGCCGGCATGCGCGCCCTGGCCGACACGATCGACCTGCGGACCCTGGTGGCGAAGCGCCTCAGCCCCAGATGACCGCTCCCAGCCACGCCCCGAAGATGAGCAGGCAGGCGAAGTACTCCGTCAGCACGCTCCAGCCGCCCGCGCGCATCGCGGTCCGCACCGAGGCCTTCGCCGGGCCGTGCCCGCCCAGGCGCCGCCGTTCACCGAGATAGATCCCGCCGATGAAACCGGCCACGCCGCCGACCACCGGGACCAGGAAGAAGCCGAGGAACGACCCGCCCCCGGCGTACACCGCCATCCGGGTGGTGGCACCGCTCTCGCGCAGCCGTCGCGGCGGGAGCATCCAGCGGATGGCCAGGGAGAGCAGCAGGACGGCCGTGGAGGCGACCAGGACGGCCCAGGACAGGGTCTGCGGGTAGCTCAGCGCCCACCACAGCACGGCGGCCCAGACGAGCCACGACCCCGGCAGACCGGGCACCAGTACTCCGACCAGGCCGAGCAGGATCACCACGCCGACCAGCAGGAGTTCCCACGCTCCCATCTGCCCAGACTGCCCGAGCGGACGGGAGCGCGCAGGTCAGCCCCGGGCGACCCAGTCGCGCTCGTACGCGTGCCAGCCGAGCTGAAGCCGGGTCGTCACGCCGGTCAGCTCCATCAGCCGCTTGACCCGGCGCTGCACGGTCCTCAGGCCCAGGTCGAGCTGTTTGGCGACGCTCGCGTCGGTCAGCCCGGCGAGGAGCAGCGACAGGATCTCCAGGTCGGTGGTGTCGGGGCCGTCCGCCTCCTGTTCCAGCACACCCCGGCTGCCCAGCCGCAGCGGCAGCGCGTCCCGCCACACGGACTCGAACAGCCCGGCCAGCAGTTCCAGGAGTCCGCTCGCGTGCACGACCAGCGCGGCCGGCTCCGCGGTGTGCGAGGTGAGCGGCACCATGGCGAGCGCCCGGTCGGCGATCACCAGCTTGGTCGGCACCCGGTCCACGACCCGCACGCGCTCGTCGCGGCCGAGCGCGGCGGACAGCTCGGTGATCCCGCCGGGCTGGTCGAGAACGGACCGCTCGACGACCACGCGGTAGCGGACACCCCGGCCCGCGGCCTGCTCCTCGGCGTCGTTGTCCGTGCCGGAGACGACCATCGGGGTGCCGGTGACCAGCGCGCACACCTCCTCGACGGCGCCGAGCTGGAGCTGGAGGAAGCGCTGGGAGACCGCCGCGGCGCCGATCACCACCTCGACCAGGTCGTGGACGGCCGGTTCGCCCGCCGAGCCCCGGTACTCCTCGGCCAGCAGCGCGGCCGCCAGCTCGGCCTTCTCCAGTTCGTGGCGCTGCTGGGTGAGGAGCGCGCCGAGGGCGACTCCGGGCGGCGCGGCGACCCAGCGGCCCGGCCGCGCCGAGGACTGCGCGGCCAGGCCGCGCAGCTCCAGCCGGCGCAGCGCGCGTTCCGTCTCGTGCTCGCCGAGCGTGAGCCGGCGCGCGAGATCGGGCACCTCGGCGGCGCCCACGGACACCAGCGCGCGGTACGCCGTTTCGTGGGTCTCGTCCAGACCTATCGCTCCCAGCATGCGGCGAAGTCCCTCCGTGGTTGCGTTCCGGCCGGCCGGCGTCGTCGTGGCGGAAATCGGCCACGGCGCAAACCCGCCCCGGCACATCATCGCCGTACCCCCCGCCCCTCTGACAAGCTCACGTCACCGAGGTGCCGACCGGCGTTCGTGAACCGGCCCCGGAGGGCGGAGGGTCGGGAGTCCCGTCGCCTCCCGGGACGAAGCCGGTGCCGAACCGGCCGTGACCGGCGGCGAGTCGGTCGTCCGGACCGCGGCCCGGCCGGTCCACGGCGGGTGGGGCCTCGGTCGCCCAGGCTCCGCCGGGCGGTCCTCCCGTGGGGGGTGGGGCCGTCCGGCGGCCGGGCGTTCGCACGTTCCGGCGCGGATTCCTGTTCGACCGTTCGCGGTTCGACGGTCCGCGTCTTGGCCGGTTTTTCCGGATGCCCCGTTTTCAACCGGCTCTCTCGGTGGACAATCGGGAGCATGAGCCAGCAGGGGGAGAAGCCGACCGGTCACGAGGACGACTGGTGGCGGCAGTTGTACGACGACTCCACCGAGGACACGGGGCCCGCGGCCGTCGCCGATTCCCTCGACGACCGGTTCGCGTCGGCGTCCGGGACGCTCGGGGACGGCCTCGACACGGCTCCCGACACAGGGCCGGACGCCGGCCCCGGGTCGCGGCGAACGCCACCGTCCGCCGCTCGTTCCGCGCCGGGGCGCACACCGGCGCCGCGGGCCGGGTCGGGACGGACGCCCACCCCGGACGCGCGGCCCGCCTCGGGACGGACGCCGGCATCGCCGCCCGCGCCGAGGCGTACACCGACGTCGGGGCAGCCGCCCGTGCCACCCCGGACGCCCACCTCGGACGTGCCGCCCGCCCCGAGGCGGACGCCCCCGCAGGACGCGCCGCCCGCCCTGCCCCGGACGCCCGCCTCGCCGGACGCGTGGTCCGCCGACGACCCGAGGTCCGCCGGGGACGCGGCGGCCTTCCCTGGGCGCGGGACCGCCCCGCGGCCCGGCGCACGGCTCGACGGTCCGCCGCGCCCCGAGCGGCCTCCCACCGTCCCGGACCCCTCGGCGCCCGAGGCCGGGAGGCAGCCGCCCCCGCTGCCGACCCAGCCTCCCGCCGGATCGGCGCGACTCCAGGGCACGACCGAGCCGACCTCGCCGCGGCAGCCCGGCCCGGCAGGCGGTACTTCGGCCTCCGCCGCCCGGCCCGGCGGCGACCCTCCCGAGGAGTCGCCCTCCGGCGAACCCGTGTCGCGGCCGGGACGCTGGGAGCGCGGCCCGGTGCCGGGGCCCGGCACCGGCGTCGGCCCGTCCGGCCGCGAGGCGCCCGCCTCGGAGACCGCTTCGTGGGAGCCCACCCCCTGGGAGCCGACCCCCTGGGAGCCCCCGTCCTGGGAGCTCCCGCCCCCGGGCCCGGCACCGGCCGCCCCCTCGGCCCTGCCGCCCGGTCCGAAACCGCCGGGCTTCACCGCGCGGGAACCCGCCCCGCACGACTCCCGAGGCGCCCGGAGCGACACACCCCCGGCGCCTCCCGCGGACCGGGATCCCGCGGCGGGTACGGCCCCGGACGCGACGCCGAAACCCGCGTCGGCCCCCCTCGTACCCCCGGACGCGACGGGCCCCGAACCCGCGGCGGACGCACTGCCCAGCACCACCGGTGGCTTCCGGACCCCGCCGACCGAGTCGGCCCCCGAGGACCTGCCGACCGACGAGCCCCGGGAGCCGGTCCTGTCCGTCGTCGAGCCACCGCCCGCCGCCGGACACGTCGGATCCGGCCCGCCCACCTACGCCTCCGAACCCACCGCGCTGCCGGCCGTCGAACCCGACGAACTCGCCGACCTGGTCGCCGACACCGTGCTGGACGGCGCACGGTACGGGACGAGCACGCTGCGGGCCGCCTCCGTCCGCGGCGATTCCGCGCGCTACCGGGGCGAGCCGCGCCGCGACGCGCTGCTCACCGCCCGGTTCGGGACGGGCGAGCAGGCACTCGTGCTGGTGGCGATGGCGACGGGCGCGCGTGCCACCCCGGGCGCGCACCGGGCCGCCGCCGAGGCGTGCCGGTGGATCGGGCAGGCCGTCGGGCGCAGCCACGAGCGGCTCGCCGCCGACATCAGGGCCGCCCGGCGCGGCGAGCTGAAGTCGGGACTGCACCGGCTCACCGACCGCAGCCTCGGCAAACTGCGGGCGAGCGCGGCGGAGCAGGGCGTCGAACCGGAGGAGTACACGGCGGGCCTGCGCTGTCTGCTGCTGCCGGCCGATCCCGAGTGCCGTACCCGGGTGTTCTTCGGCGTCGGGGCGGGCGGCCTGTTCCGGCTGCGGGACGGCGAGTGGCAGGACATCGAACCGCGGGTCGCCGACACGGCCGGGGAGGCCGTCGTCGGCTTCGGGTCGCCGCCCCACGAGACCCCCGAGGGCGACCGGCTCACGATGGACCTCGGCATCACGACACCGCCGAGCCCTTACGAACCGGCCCCCGGCCCCCCGCGCGCCCCCTTCCGGTTCCGGGCCTCCGTAGCCCGCCCGGGTGACACGCTCCTGCTGTGCACGGGCGGCCTCGCGGAGCCGCTGCGCGGCGAGCCCGAACTCGCCGAGTACCTGACGACCCGGTGGTCGGTGGGCGATCCGCCCGGTCTCGCCGCGTTCCTCGCGGACGCGTCGGCGCGGGTCAAGGGGTACGCCGACGACCGGACGGCCGCCGCCGTGTGGGAGGCGTAACCGCGCCGCGTGTGAATTCATGGATCCGACGGATGAGCCGGGGAACGAGGGGGACCCGGGGTACGCGAGATCCGAGGATCACGAAGAGGTGTGTGCGGCATGGCCAAGCAGAACGTCGCCGAGCAGTTCGTCGACATCCTCGTCCGCGCGGGGGTCGAGCGGCTGTACGGAGTCGTCGGCGACAGCCTCAACCCGGTCGTGGACGCGATCCGGCGCAACGCGGCCATCGACTGGATCCAGGTCCGCCACGAGGAGACCGCCGCCTTCGCCGCGGGAGCCGAGGCCCAGATCACGGGTCGGCTCGCCGCCTGCGCCGGTTCCTGCGGACCGGGCAACCTCCACCTGATCAACGGCCTGTACGACGCGCACCGCTCCATGGCCCCGGTCCTGGCCCTCGCCTCGCAGATCCCCTCCAGCGAGATCGGCCTCGGCTACTTCCAGGAGACCCACCCCGACCAGCTCTTCCGCGAGTGCAGTCACTACAGCGAGCTCATCTCCAGCCCGAAGCAGATGCCGCGGCTGCTCCAGACCGCCATCCAGCACGCGGTGGGCCGCTCCGGCGTCAGCGTGGTGTCGCTGCCGGGCGACATCGCCTCCGAGCCCGCCCCGGACAAGCCCGTGGAGACCGCCCTCGTGACCTCCAGGCCCACCGTCCGGCCGGGTGACGCCGAGATCGAGAAGCTCGTCGCGATGATCGACGAGGCGGAGAAGGTCACCCTGTTCTGCGGCAGCGGCACGGCGGGCGCGCACGCCGAGGTCATGGAGTTCGCCGGGAAGATCAAATCGCCGGTCGGGCACGCGCTGCGCGGCAAGGAATGGATCCAGTACGACAATCCCTTCGACGTCGGGATGAGCGGACTCCTCGGCTACGGAGCGGCCTACGAGGCGACCCACGAGTGCGACCTCCTCGTCCTGCTGGGCACCGACTTCCCGTACAACGCCTTCCTCCCCGACGACGTCAAGATCGTCCAGGTCGACGTGCGGCCGGAGAACCTGGGGCGCCGGTCGAAGCTGGACCTGGCGGTGTGGGGGGACGTACGGGAGACGCTGCGCTGTGTGATCCCGCGGGTGCGGCCCAAGGGGAACAGGCGCTTTCTCGACAAAATGCTGAAGAAACATTCGGACGCCCTCGAAGGGGTCGTCAAGGCGTACACCCGCAAGGTCGACCGGCACGTCCCGATCCACCCCGAGTACGTCGCCTCGGTGCTCGACGAACTGGCCGACGAGAACGCGGTGTTCACGGTCGACACCGGTATGTGCAACGTCTGGGCGGCCCGCTACATCTCACCCAACGGCAGCCGCCGGGTGATCGGTTCGTTCTCGCACGGGTCGATGGCGAACGCGCTGCCGATGGCGATCGGCGCCCAGTTCACCGATCCGGGACGCCAGGTCGTGTCGATGTCCGGCGACGGCGGATTCTCCATGCTGATGGGCGACTTCCTCACCCTCGTGCAGTACGACCTGCCGGTGAAGGTGGTCCTCTTCAACAACTCCGCCCTCAGCATGGTCGAGTTGGAGATGCTGGTCGCCGGGCTGCCCTCCTACGGCACCCACAACAAGAACCCCGACTTCGCGGCGGTGGCCCGCGCCTGCGGGGCGTTCGGCGTCAGGGTCGAGAAGCCCAAGCACCTCGCCGGCGCCCTCAAGGACGCCTTCCGCCACAAGGGCCCGGCCCTCGTCGACGTCGTCACCGACCCGAACGCGCTCTCCATCCCGCCGAAGATCAGCGCGGACATGGTGACGGGCTTCGCGCTCTCGGCGTCGAAGATCGTGCTGGACGGCGGGGTGGGCCGGATGGTGCAGATGGCCCGCTCCAACCTGCGCAACGTGCCCCGCCCGTAGAGCCTCGCCGGGCGGTCCGCGGGCCGCGTTCAGTCGGCGCTGGTCAGGGCCCAGCCGTTCTGCCGGTACCAGTAGTAGGGCAGGCCCTTGATGCCGCTGGTGCGGAACGGGACACCCTGGTCGTCGATGCGGACCGTGCCGGTGCGGCCCCGCGAGGACCAGTCGAGCTCCAGATACCAGCGGCAGTCGCAGCCCGTCGTCAGGGCGTCGACCATCAGCATCTGGGGGTCCCTGACGGACACCCGGAAGGGCGGGGCCAGAATCCGGGAGCCCGTTCCGTCGTCGTCGCTCGCCACCGGGCGGGCGACCGGCCGGTCCTTGTCCAGATCGACGGTGAACGAGCCGACGCCCATGCTGCCGCCGCACCCCCCACCCGTGGCGTAGGCGATGCCCTTCAGCGGGGCCGAGCGGCCGACGACGCGCACGCGCAGCGCCTCCAGCACCACGGCCGCGTCGGAGCGCCCCTGCACGGTGAAATCGACGATCGTCTCGCCGCCGTGCACCGCGTTCTGCGTCTGCGCCCACGGGGAGGCGTCCTGCGGGGCCGGGGGCGGCGGCACCTGGTCGGGCGTCTTGTCGATGACGTAGGTGTGACCGCAACCGACAGCCCAGCGATGGGAGTTCACGGTCCAGGTGAACGGGGGCCCGGCGGAGACGCCGGTGGGGGAGGGGCTCGCGGACGGGCTCGGCGAGGTGTCACGACTGCCCGACGGACTCGGAGACGGGGAGCCGGACGGCCGTCCGTGCGTGGCGGAGGGGGACGCGGACGGGGTCGCGGAGCCGCGCCGCTCGCCCGTCGCCTTTCCGGTGGGCGCGCCGACCACGCGGTCGGCGGCGTCCTTCCCGGAGTGCCCGGAGGGCAGGGCGGACAGGCTGCCCAGGGTCGCGACGATAGCGGTCACCACGGCCGCGGTGACCGCGGCGCGACGCCTGAACCGGCGCTTACGCGGCGCCGCGGACGGTACGGGGGAGGCGCCGGGGGAGCCTTCCCCGGTGCGGTTCGAGGAACCGGGCCCGAAGTCCGTGACCGGCGGCAGGACTTCGGCCGGGTGCCGCCCCGCCGACGGCGGCAGGGCCCCGTCGACGCCGAGCCCGTCGGCCGACAGGAGCACATCGGCGCCGTTCGCCCCGATTCCGTCGGCCGGCGGGCGCGCTTCGGCGTCGTTCGCCCCGATTCCGTCGGCCGGCAGGAGCGCTTCGGCGCCGTCCGCCCGGATCCCGTGTCCCGGCACTCGCGCCGCGTCCGGCGCGGCCCCGGGGGCTTGTGACGCGTCCGGCCCGGCCCCGGGGGCTTGCGTCGCCTCCGGCCCGCTCTCCGGGGCTCGCGTGGCGTCCCGCCCGGCCTCCACGGCGTCCGTCGTGTTCCGCCCGGCTTCCGCGGCGCTCGTCGTGTTCCGCCCGGCTTCCGCGGCGCTCGTCGTGTCTCGCCCGGCTCCCGCAGCGTCCGTCATCTCCCGCCCGGCTTCCGGCGTGCGGGCCTCGTCCGTGGCCTGTCCGGACTCGGCGCCCGTCGCCCGGGCGCGCTGGCGGGCCGCGACCGCGAGGATCCACAGGCGGTGGAGTTCGACCCGCTCGGCCGGATCCGCTCCGCACAGCGCGGCGAACCGCTCGACGGGCGCGAACCCGAGCGGCACGGCCTCGCCCGAGCAATACCGGTGCAGCGTCGAGGCGTTCATGTTCAGGTGACGGGCGAGCGCGGCGTAGCTGCGGTCGGAGCCCGTCTTCAGGCGCCGCAGCATCGCCGCGAATTCCTCGGCATCGTCCCGGGATGACATCGTTTCCCCCGCTTCTCGTCCCGGGACGGCGCCCCGGACACTCCCCAGAAAGAGAGGCCGGGACGCCCGGGATGGTTCCACCGTCGCGGGTCCCGCCTTTCACACGTCGGTGCCCTCGTCCCCGCGTGCGGGCCGCAGGCGCAGGGTGAGGATCTGGAACGGTCGCAGCTCGATCTCGGCCGGGGCCTGGCGCAGGGGCCGTTCCAGCAGGTCCGTCACCTCGGCCCGGGCCACCGCGAAACCGGCGGTCACCCTCGCGCGGGCCCGCCCGCCCCGTGACTCGTACAGCCGCACCACGACATCGCCGCTGCGGTCCTCCGCGAGCTTGACCGACTCGACGGTGACGGCCGGGTCGTCGACGCTCACCAGCGGTTCGAACTCCGGCACCGCGGCCCGGCGCAGCGGCAGGTTGAGCGCGAGTCCCTCCGCCACGGCGTCCCCGACACCGGCCCCCGGCAGCAGCGCGTACGTGAACCGGTGCGTGCCCAGATCGGTCTCGGGGTCGGGGCTGTGCGGGGCCCGCAGCAGGGTCAGCCGGACGGTGGTGCCGAGGCCGTCGGCGTGCGGTGTACGGGTCACGTCGTGGCCGTACGTCGAGTCGTTGAGCACCGCGACGCCGTACGACTCCTCCGCGACCCGCAGCCAGCGGTGGGCGCAGATCTCGAAACGGGCCGCGTCCCAGCCGGTGTTGGCGTGGGTGGGCCGGTGGACGTGACCGAACTGGATCTCGGCGGCGGAGCGTTCGGCGTGGACGTCGAGCGGGAACGCGGCCTTGAGGACCTTCTCCGACTCCTGCCAGTCGACGTCCGTCACGATGTCCACCCGGCGGCTCGCGGCGGTCAGCCCGATCTCCTGGACGATCCGGGAGGAGCCGAAGGTCCGGATGACGCGCACGGTGGCCCGCAGCGGCCCGCTCTCCACCAGTTCCACCGACTCGGCGGACGTCAGGTCCGTGCGGGTGCGCCGGTAGTGCCGGTCGATGTCCCAGGCGTCCCAGGCGTTGGGGTGGTCGGGGTGGAGCTGGAGCAGGTTGCCGGGGCCGCACAGCACCTCCCGGCCGTGCGCGAGATCCCGTACGGAGGTGAGCAGCCCGTCGGCGTCGATCCGTACCCGCAGCCTGTCGTTCTCCAGCACGAAGGCGCCGTCGTGCCGCTCGGCCCGCACGGTGGGGCCGGTGCCGGGCCCCGCGGGCAGGACGGCGGTTCCCAGACCGGGCACGGTCACCACCCCGTCCCCGGCCACCTCGGTCCGCTCGTACGGCGACGCGTTCAGCACCGCGGGCGAGCCGGATCCCAGGGCCCGCAGGGCCTCCGCGGTGATCTCCTCGAGCTCCGCGAGCACCCGCGCGTACGTCTCGCGTGCCTCCCGGTGCACCCAGGCGATGGAGGAGCCGGGCAGGATGTCGTGGAACTGGTGGAGCAGCACGGTCTTCCAGAGCCGGTCCAGCGCGTCGTACGGGTAGCTGTACGAGGGATCGCGCACGGCGGCCGTGGCACACCACAACTCGGCTTCACGCAGGGCGTGTTCGGAGCGCCGGTTGCCCTGCTTGGTCTTGGCCTGCGTGGTGTAGGTGGCCCGGTGCAGCTCCAGATACAGCTCGCCCGACCACACGGGCGCGTGCGCCCCGTACTCCTCCTCGGCGGCGGCGAAGAACGCCTCCGGCTTCTCGATCCGGACGGTGGGCGAGCCCTCCAGGGACCGCAACCGGCGCGCCTTCTCCAGCATCTCGCGGGTCGGGCCGCCCCCGCCGTCGCCCCAGCCGAACGGGGCGAGCGAGCGGGTGGCCAGGCCCTTCTCGGCGAAGTTGCGTTCGGCGTGCGCGAGTTCACGGCCGTGGAACTGTGAGTTGTAGGTGTCGACGGGCGGGAAGTGGGTGAAGACCCGGGTTCCGTCGATGCCCTCCCACCAGAAGGTGTGGTGGGGCATCTTGTTGGTCTGGTTCCAGCTCAGTTTCTGGGTGAGGAACCAGCGGACGCCGGCGAGCTCGGCCAGTTGCGGGAAGGCGGCCGTGTAGCCGAAGGAGTCCGGCAGCCAGATCTCCTCGGTCTCGACGCCCAGTTCCTCCCGGAAGAACCGCTTGCCGTGCACGATCTGCCGGGCCAGCGCCTCACCGCCGGGCATGTTGGCGTCGGACTCCACCCACATGGAACCCACGGGAGCCCAATTGCCGTCCTGCACCGCCTTCTTGATGCGTTCCCAGATGTGCGGCTGGTGCTCCTTGACCCAGGCGTACTGCTGGGCCTGGGAGCAGGAGAAGACCAGTTCCGGGTAGTCGAGGGCGAGCGCTGTGACGTTGGCGAAGGTCCGGGAGGCCTTGCGGACCGTCTCCCGCAGCGGCCACAGCCACGCCGAGTCGATGTGCGCGTGTCCGGTCGCCGAGACGCGGTGCGCGCTGGCCGACGCGGGCCGCGCCAGCACCTCCGCCAGTTCGGCCCGCGCCGCCGCGGCCGTGCCGGGCACGTCGTGCAGATCGAGGGCGTCGAGCATGTTCTCCAGGGCGCGCAGGATCTCGTGCCGGCGCGGCCGCTGCGGGTCCAGCTCGTACATCAGCTCCGACAGGACCTCGATGTCGAGGACCAGATGCCACACCTCTTCGTCCAGTACGGCGAGATCGGCAGCCGCGAATCGGTAGATCGGCCCATCTCCCGCGGTCAGCACGTCCCCCAGACGCGTGGGCTCGAACCCGTGCAGGACGGCGGGGTTCGCGGCCGCCTCCAGCAGCAGGCGCACCGCCTCGCCTCCGTGTGCCGGTGCTCCGACCGTCAGGTGGCGGTTGCGCGGGTGGATGCCCTTGAGCGGGACGCCCGAGGTGTCGTACAGCAGTCCCTCCGCCTGGAAGCCGGGCCCGTCCCCGGTGAACCCGGGGTCGATCACCACCTCCACGCGGCGCCCCGCCCATTCCCCGGGCACCCGGCCCTCGATGCGGAACCAGCTCGTCGACCAGGGCTTTCCCCAGACCGTGCCGGTCGTGAAGGGCTCGTAGGAGGCCTGGAGCGCCTGCCCGACGGGCACGGGCTCGCCCGGCACGTGCCAGACGGTGAGCGTGAGCGGGACCCGCTCCCCGTACTGGGCGGGGCGCAGGAACTGCCGCAGCGCGCGCTCCAGACGGGCCTCCACCAGCGAACGGTCGTCGTGCACGGCGGCTCCTCGGTGCTCGGACGGCTCTGTCGTTGCCTTCACTTCCCCGTGCGGGCGTCGCGCACCCGTGACCGTACGGCGTCCGGCCGACGATTCGGCATGACTGTCAGGTTCCCGAAGAGGGCATGGATCCCCGTGAACGTGTTCGAGCAGAGGGGACCCGACATCGGCACGCAGGCGGGGGTCATGAAGCGGCATGCACCAGGAGGTGGTCCCATGACCAGAGGGGCCTTCTCCACCGGACCAGTGGAGGAAGCGTCCGAGGGGACGATGGACGGACCGGACGGCGCGCAGCTCAGGCGCCGGCTCGGCAAGGCGGATCTGCGGGCGGTGCCCGAAGCACGCAGGGCGCTGAGGGAACACTTACGGCACTGGGGGAAACCGGGCAGGGCCGAGACGGCGGAGCTCTTGACCAGTGAGCTCGTCACCAACGCGTTGATCCACACGGATGACGACGCCGTCCTGACCGCGACGATCGGACCGGGCGGACTGCGCGTGGAGGTCCGGGACTTCGTGGGACGCAGGCCGAGACTGTGCGTACCGGACGCCGACGACGGTACGCACGGCAGAGGGCTCGTCCTCGTCCAGTCCCTGGCCGACGCCTGGGGCGTCCGGTCGCACGGGGTGGGCAAGGCGGTGTGGTTCGAACTGAACGGCGACGCGGTGTAGGAACACCGCGCCGCCGTCGTCGTGTGCGGGCCCGTCCGGAACTCCGGGCGGGCCCGCCGTGCCGTCTACCGCTCAGCCGAACTGCTGTTCAAGGTCCTTGAGTTTGCGCTCCAGGGAATCGAGCCGGGGCAGGGCCATCGTGTCGTCCTCCGTGGTGAGGTCGACGGTGATCGGCTCGGTGCTCTTGCGGACGGGCGTGAGGGAGGGCCGCGACCGTACGGGAAGCTGCTCCGCGGTGGATATGGCAGGCTCCGTGGAGGCTCCGGCGGGCGCCCGCTCCACGGTCGTGGTCTCCAGTTCGCGTGCGCCCCCGCGTCCGGGGAAGCCGCGGTGACCGCGGCTGAGCGCCTTCAGATGCGCCCGCTCCACCCGCTCCTCGTTGCGGCGGCGCAGCCGGTTCTGCTCCTTCTGGCGCCGGTCCTCACGCACCTCGTCGACGGCCTCGTCCAGGGACCGGACGTTCTCCAGGAGCATCAGCGACCACGCGCTGTACGTCTCACGGGGTGCACGCAGCCAGCGGACTATACGGATCTGCGGCAGCGGCCGCGGTACCAGACCCTGCTCGCGCAGAGCGGCCCGGCGGGTCTGCTTCAGGGCCCGGTCGAACAGGACGGCGGCCGACAGGGACATGCCCGCGAAGAACTGCGGAGCGCCCGCGTGGTCCACGCCCCTGGGCGCGTGCACCCAGTTGAACCAGGCCGCGGCACCGGCGAAGGTCCACACGAGTATGCGGGAGCCGAGCGCCGCGTCGCCGTGGCTGGCCTCGCGCACCGCGAGGACGGAACAGAACATCGCCGCGCCGTCCAGGCCGAACGGGACGAGGTACTCCCAGCCGTCGGAGAGGCCGAGGTTCTGCTGGCCGAAGCCGACCAGGCCGTGGAAGGAGAGTGCCGCCGCGACGGCGGCGCAGCAGAACAGCAGGACGTAGGAGGCGGTCCCGTAGACGGCCTCCTTACGCCTGCGGCGTTCCTCGGTGCGCTCCCACGAGTCGTCGCTGCTCGTGCTGTCCCCGGACCGCTTGCCGCGTGCCAGCACCGCCACCGCCGCCAGCAGGCCCAGGAGCAGAACGGCGCCTGGAAGCAGCCAGTTCAGCGATATGTCGGTCAGTCTCATCGGGGGTCCCTTGCATGGGGAGAGGGCGTAACGCCCGCCATAGTGGCCCAATCACATCGGCCCTCAGGGGGTTTCGGGGCAAGAGGCCGCCAAGGAAGTGCAAGAAGGTGCGCAGGGCGACTTTCTGCTCGAACTGCCGCGCGAGGGACGGGAGTTGAGTACGAATAAGACTACCCATACGGATGGTTCCGCGGAGGGTTCCCGTGGCAAGTGAGGAAAGTGTGAAGCATCTGTGATCCGAGGATGCCCCCCGGATGCCGCGCCGGCTCTACGGGGGTGTCGCGACCGGTGTCAGGGTCCCGGCGCGTACGGTCGCGCGCTCGATCCCTTCGTGTCAACTCGCCTGGGCGACAGCCGACTTGGTGACGCGGTCCGCGTCGCAGGTGCGCGGGCAGGTGGCGCAGGTGTCGTCGGGGCGCACGGTGTAGAACAGGCAGCAGCTCACCCGGTCGCGGGTCGGCAGGGACTCCCCGCCGGGTCCGGTCAGTTCGCGGAAGGCCGGTGAACCGACGTACGGACGGGTCGAGTCCGGGAGCAGCAGTTCGAGCTCGCGCATCGCGCGCCGCTCCTCGCCGAGCAGGCCGGCGACGTACCAGAGGCCTTCGACCACCTCGTCCGTGGCCATGCCCCACAGGGCCCGGCCGCGCCGCCGCATGCGGGGCCCGAATCCGCCGAGGAGCGGCTCCAGGTGCTCGGCCACCGCGGACCGCACCTCCGCGCGCAGCGCCTCCTCGTCCGGTACGACGCGGGCGCCCGGCAGGGCGGCGGCCGGGTCGTCCGGCAGGCAGGCGAACGTGGTGATCCGGACGGCCATCCGGCCGAGCTCACGCTGGAATGTGACGTCCTCCACAGGCAGGCGTGGCACCCGGCGCTGCAGGAACCACGGCACGGTGATCAGCAGGCAGGCCGGCCAGGCGTACCGGTGCAGTCCGAAGCCGGCCACGACGTCCGGCCGGGCCCGTGTGCCGTAGTCCCGCAGGACCTGGGCCTCGTCCCAGGCGAGGAACGCGTCGAGGCCGGGGCCGCCCTCGGCGAGCCGGGCGGCGGGGGCCCAACCCGCGCCGTGCGGGGCCGTTTCGCCCGCTCCCAGCTCCGTGACGCTCAGGCCGGGGAAGACCTCGGTCAGCCGCGCGTAGGCCTCGGCGACGGGCGACACGCCGACGGCGGGCGCGGCCGGACCGGCCGGGGCGGGCGGGGCCGCCGGGGCGGTCGTGGCGGCGTCGGCCGACAGCGTGGGAGTGGACATGCGGAACCATCGCTTCACGATCGTTGGCAGGTAAGGCTTACCTTACCCTGTCGCGCGGGTGTTTGAACCGGGCCCGTGTGCGCCTATCGTGCTTGACGGAGTGGTAACAACCGGCGTCACGAGCCCCCCGTACCACCGACGTACCACCGACCCGGAGGAGGAACCGTGGAACAGGCCGGTCCGCGCAGCGCGCACGGCTCCGCCGGGCCGTGGGCCCCGGACGTCCCCGCGGTCGCCTTCCGGGTTCCGCAGCAGGCGGGACCCGTGGACACGGGGCGGGTCAGGGCCGTACCCGCTGGAATCGCGGGCGACGGGTCCGGTGCCCCGCCCCTCGCCGGGCCGGACGCCGGTCACCCCGTCGTCCTGGCCTCGGCCCGCGGTGAGCACACGCACAGCGAGGCGCCGATCCCGCACCCGCGCACCGAGGACCCCCGTCCCGCCGTACGGGCGGACGAGGCCCGCCCCGCCGCGAACCCCGGGGACGGCCGGCCCGCACCCGCCGACGAGACGCGTCCCGCCGCGCGCCCGGGCGACACCGGCCCGGGGGCCGGCCCCACCCGCACCGACGGGACCCGGCCCGGCCCGGACACCCAGGGCACCCGCGTCGGGCGCACCGAGGAGGCCCACCCGGCGGCCCGCGAGCCGAACACCCGCCCCGCGCACCGGGAGGAGGCCCGTCCCGCGCATCGGGAGGAGGCGCGCCCCGCGCACCGGGAGGAGGCTCGCCCCGTACACGGGGAGGAGGCCCGTCCCGCGCGCCGGGAGGAAGCGCGCCCCGCCGTCCGCGCCGAGGCCGCCCGGCCCGTCGTGCAGCGCGCCTCCGTGCGGGGCCAGGTCCTCGACGCCCTCCGCACCGCGCTCGTCGCGGGTGAACTCGCCCCCGGCGAGGTGTACTCGGCGCCCGCGCTCGGCGAGCGGTTCGGGGTGTCGGCGACGCCGGTCCGGGAGGCGATGCAGCAACTCGCCCTCGAAGGCGCCGTCGAGGTCGTCCCCAACCGGGGCTTCCGCGTCATCGAGCGCGGCACCCGGGAACTGGCCGAACTCGCCGAGATCCGGGGTCTGATCGAGGTCCCGGTGATGCTCCGGCTCGCGCGCACCGTGCCCGCCGCCCGCTGGGCCGAGCTGCGCCCGCTCGCCGAGGCCACGGTGCGGGCCGCCTCCTCGGGCTGCCGCGCGACCTACGCGGAGTCCGACCGTTCCTTCCACCGTGCGGTCCTCGCCCTCGCGGGCAACGCGCAGTTGGTGCGCATCGCCGACGATCTGCACCGCCGCGCCCAGTGGCCGCTCGTCGGCGGCCCCGTCTCCCGGGGCCGCGCCGACCTGGTGGCCGACGCGGCCGAACACACGGCACTGCTGGACGCGTTGATGGCCGGGGACCTCCCGGTCGTCCAGTCCCTGGTACGAGAACACTTCACCGGCGCGCCCTGACGTCCGCCCCCCGGGCTGACCCGCACGCCGCTCAGCCCGCTCCGCCCGAAGCTGTGCGTTCCTCCGGGGAGCCCGCTCCCGATCCGGGCGGGCTCCGACGTGCGTCCCGGTGTGCCGTGATCAGGCCGTGGCCGCCGGTGGAGCCGGGGTCAACTGGTCTGCCAGCCACAGGGGGACGCCGCCGAGGAGGCGGAACAGGCGGCCCGCCTCCGCCCGCAGCCGCGAGGCCTCCGGCTCGGTCTCGGCGTCGGCGAGGGACGCCAGCGCCGGTGCCGTACCGACCAGGTACCCGAGCTCCTCCCGGATCCGCAGGGATTCGGCGAACCCCTGCCGGGCCTCCGCCAACTCCCCCTCGCGCAAGGCGATTCCGGCGAGGTGCCGCCAGGTGAAGGACAGCAGCAGCGCGTCGTTCTGGGCGGTCGCGCCCGCGTGCGCCCGCCGGTACGCGGCGCGGGCCGCCTGCGGCGCGTGGGCGAGGTTCTCGGCGAGCAGCCCGCGCCGGAAGTCCAGCAGCGCCCTGCCCGGCGCGCCCGGCGCGAGCAGCGCCGCGGCCCGGCCGAGCGCGGCCCGGGCCTCGTCGGCCCGGTCCCGCACACCCAGCAGGGTCGCCGCGTAGGCGAGTTGGCCCCGCTCACAGGCGGCGGCACCCCGCTCGTCGTCGCTCTGCGCCAGCGCCTCGGCGGTACGCAGCGCGTCCTCCGCCTCGGCCCAGCCCTGCTCGGTGTAGAGACAGCGCTCGACCAGCAGCGACGCTCTCTGCAGCGCCGGCCCCGCCGCGTGCGGCTGGATCAGCGCGGCCGCGTCGGCCCAGCAGGCGCGCGAGCGCAGCCGCCATACCGCGGTCTGGAGTGGATCGTCCCCTGCAGTCGTTCCGGTACCAGACATGGCGGTATGCGCCACGTTGCCCTCCCCGAGCACACCATTGAGCTGTTGAGTGGTGGCATCTCAGCACGGATCACATGGCCCGGCCAAGAGGGTAGGTGAAGGATTTCACAAAGTCGTAGGTCCCGCGCCGGGCCGCGCGAGGCTCCCGGAGTCAGCTCATCCGCAGTGCCAGGAAGAAGTCCAACTTGTCTTCCAGCCTCGACAGATCACGACTCGTCAACTGCTCGATACGTCCGACGCGGTAGCGCAGCGTGTTGACGTGGAGGTGCAGACGGGCCGCACAGCGCGTCCAGGACCCGTCGCAGTCCAGGAACGCCTCCAGCGTCGGGATGAGCTCCGCGCGGTGCCGGCCGTCGTACTCGCGCAGCGGGTCCAGCAGACGGGCGGTGAAGGCGCGGCGCACGTCGTCCGGCACGAACGGCAGCAGCAGGACGTGCGAGGCCAGCTCCTGGTGTCCGGCGGCGCACACCCGTCCGGGGCGGGCCGCGGCGACCCGGCGGGCGTGCCGTGCCTCCTCCAGGGCGCCGCGCAGCCCCTCGGCGGAGTGGACGGCCGCGCTGACGCCGATGGTGAGCCGGCCGTCGTCGTCCAGACCGGCCGACAGCGGTTCCCGTACGGCCGTCAGCAGGCTGTCGGCGTGCAGACCCGGCTCGGAGCCGTCCTCGTCGGAGGCGACCGCCGGAAGCGGGACGAGCGCGACCGCCTCGTCCCCCGTGTGGGCGACGGCGATCCGGTCGGAGAGTTCGGGTCCCGGTGACAGCGGGTCGACGAGGATCTCCTCCAGCAGCGCCTGGGCGACCGGGCCGCCCTCGATCTCGCCGCCGTCCCACTCGACGCGCGCCACCACGACCTGCCAGTGCGGGGCCGCGCCGAGACCGGGAAGCAGTACCGGCGCCGCGACCCGCAGCCGGGCCGCGATCTCGGCGGGCGCGGCCCCCGTCTGGACCAGCTCCAGGACCTCCTGCGCGAGCCGTCGGCGCACCGTGCGCGCCGCGTCCCGCCGGTCCCGCTCCACCGCGATGAGCTGGGTGACGCCCTGGAGCAGGTCGAGCCGCTCGTCGGGCCAGTCCCCGGCGTCCGCCTCGACGGCGAGCAGCCAGTCGGAGAGCACCGTCTCGCGGACGTCCCGGAAGGCGCCCGTGGCCCGCCCGGAGGAGCGGACCGGGAAGAGCGAGTACATCGAAGACCCCACGGTCACCCGGTGCGGCCCCCGGCGCCCGCTGCGGACCGCCGCGAGATGCGCCGCGGCCAGCTCGGCGCGGGTGCCCGCCGGCAGCGCGCCGCCCGCCAGCTTCGAGCCCGCGATGGGCCGTCCGGCGGGGGAGAGGACCCAGGCGCGCAGGTCGAGGTCGGTGCCGAGGAGATCGAGGACCACGTCGGGGCCGCCGCCCGCGGGGCCGGAGGTCATCATCCGCCGGTGCCGCTCGACCACGGCGGCCAGATCACCGGCGCGCTCGCCGGAGACCTGGCGCACGACGTGCTCGGTGATCGTGGCGAAGGCGACCGACTCGTTCACGGCGAAGAGCGGCAGCCGGTGCCGGGCACAGGCCACGATCAGGTCGTCCGGGATGTCGCCGAGCTCCGCCTCGCCCGCGGCCAGGGCCGCCACCCCGGTGCCCACGAGGATGCGGACGAACGGCTCGGAGTCCTCGGCGTCGTGCCGCCAGGCGAGGCCGGTGAGGACCAGCTCGCCGCCCGAGAGGTAGCGGCTCGGGTCCTTGAGGTCGGTGGTCATCACACCGCGCACGGTGCGGTCGAGCTCGTCCTCGCCGCCGAGCAGCCGCAGGCCCAGCGCGTCCGTGTCCAGCAGTGCGCGCAGCCGCATTCTCGTCGCCGCCGTTCCTTGTCTCGAAATCTACGATGGACCAGTGTGAGGCCCTTCGGCGTCCCGGGCTCCGCGGAGCGGTCCGCGGGGTTCCGGTCACCGGTGGTACCGGTCCCGGGGCCTCGGGTTCCATCGGGCCGCGTCCCCGTTTCCACCCGGGGCCGTGTCCCTGCTTCCAGAGGACCGGCCGACTGTTTCCAGAGGGCTGTGCCGACTGTTTCCAGAGGAAAGCGAAGAGGTTGCCGATGGCCTCGGTTCATACGAATCTACAAGATGCGCGCGCTGGCCAGCGAACTCCTTCATGGTTTCGGTGACTGACCCCGGTGCCGGAGTCCGCTGTCTACTGACCCCACTCCGCTGTTGAGACCTCTTGAACGAGCCGAGGACGCCGCACCCGATCTGGCTTGATCAGAACGCCCACGACACGAATGAAGAGAGCCACTCATGGACTTCCTTCGCCCCGCCAGTTGGGAGGAGGCGCTCGCCGCGAAGGCCGAGCACCCCACCGCTGTGCCGATTGCGGGTGGCACCGATGTGATGGTCGAGATCAACTTCGATCACCGCAGGCCCGAGTACCTGCTCGACCTGAACCGCATCGGGGAGCTGAGCGAGTGGGAGGCCGGCGAGAAGAGCGTGCGCCTGGGTGCCTCCGTCCCGTACACCCGGATCATGGAGCACCTGCGCCGTGAGCTTCCCGGGCTCGCACTCGCCTCCCACACGGTGGCCTCCCCGCAGATCCGCAACCGCGGCGGCGTCGGCGGCAACCTCGGCACCGCCTCCCCGGCCGGCGACGCCCATCCCGCCCTCCTCGCGGCGGGTGCCGAGGTCGAGGCCGAGTCGGTGCGCGGTTCGCGGATGATCCCGATCGACGACTTCTACACCGGCGTGAAGCGCAACGCGCTCGCGCCCGACGAGCTGATCCGCGCCGTCCACGTCAAGAACGCGGACGGACCGCAGCAGTACTCCAAGGTCGGCACCCGCAACGCCATGGTGATCGCGGTGTGCGCCTTCGGCCTCGCCCTGCACCCCGAGACCCGTACGGTCCGCACCGGCATCGGCTCGGCCGCGCCGACCCCGGTCCGCGCGAGGACCGCCGAGGAGTTCCTGAACGCGGCGCTCGAGGAGGGCGGCTTCTGGGACAACGGGAAGATCATCACCCCCTCGGTGGCCAAGCAGTTCGCCGCGCTGTGCTCCGCCGCCTGCAATCCGATCGACGACGTCCGCGGCACGGCGAGCTACCGCCGCCACGCGGTCGGCGTCATGGCCCGTCGCACCCTGACCTGGACCTGGGAGTCCTACCGCGGCACCGCCGCCCGTACGGAGGGAGTCGCGTAATGCGTGTCAGCTTCACGGTCAACGGCCGCAGGCAGGAGGCGGACGACGTCTGGGAGGGCGAGAGCCTCCTGTACGTCCTGCGCGAGCGGCTCGGCCTGCCCGGCTCCAAGAACGCCTGCGAGCAGGGCGAGTGCGGCTCCTGCACCGTCCGCCTCGACGGTGTGCCCGTGTGTTCCTGTCTGGTCGCGGCCGGCCAGGTCGAGGGCCGCGAGGTCGTCACCGTCGAGGGACTGGCCGACTTCGCCCAGCAGCGCACGGAACACGCCGGTTGTGCGGCGGGTGCGTGCAACGCGGGCGAGCCCGCGGGCGTTTCGCTCGACGAGGCCCACCGCTGGGCGGCCAAGGGGCAGGACTCGCAGACCGGCGAGGGCACCGAACTCTCGCCCGTGCAGCAGGCGTTCATCGACGCCGGAGCCGTCCAGTGCGGCTTCTGCACCCCGGGTCTGCTGATCGCGGCGGACGAGATGCTGGAGCGCACCCCGAACCCGAGCGACGCGGACATCCGCGAGGCGCTCTCGGGCAACCTGTGCCGCTGCACCGGCTACGAGAAGATCATGGACGCGGTCCGCCTCGCGGCCGCCCGGCAGTCCGAGGCGGTCTGATCATGGGAACCACCGGCACACCGACGAACCTCACCCAGGGCTCCCGCACCAAGGGCGGCATCGGCGAGTCCACCCTCCGCCCCGACGGCACCCTCAAGGTCACCGGCGAGTTCGCGTACTCCTCCGACATGTGGCACGAGGACATGCTGTGGGGCCAGATCCTGCGCTCCACGGTCGCCCACGCCGAGATCGTCTCCATCGACACGGGCGAGGCCCTCGCCACCCCCGGCGTGTACGCCGTCATGACGTACGACGACCTGCCCACCGAGGTGAGGAACTACGGCCTGGAGATCCAGGACACCCCGGTGCTCGCGCACGGCAAGGTACGCCACCACGGCGAGCCGGTCGCCATCGTGGCCGCCGACCACCCCGAGACCGCCCGCCGCGCCGCCGCCAAGATCAAGGTGGAGTACCGCGAGCTGCCGGTGATCACCGACGAGGCGTCCGCGACCGCGCCCGACGCGGTCCTCGTCCACGAGGGCCGCACCGACCACCACATCGGCCACGTCCCGCACCCCAACATCGTGCACCGCCAGCCGATCGTCCGCGGCGATGCCGAACGGGCCGCGGCCGGGGCCGACTTCGTCGTCCGGGGCGAGTACACCTTCGGCATGCAGGACCAGGCCTTCCTCGGGCCCGAGTCCGGCCTCGCCGTGCCCTGCGAGGACGGCGGGGTCGAGCTCTACATCGCCACCCAGTGGCTGCACTCCGATCTGCGCCAGATCGCCCCGGTGCTCGGCCTGCCCGAGGACAAGGTCCGCATGACCCTCTCCGGGGTCGGCGGCGCCTTCGGCGGCCGCGAGGACCTGTCGATGCAGATCCACGCCTGCCTGCTGGCCCTGCGCACCGGCAAGCCCGTCAAGATCGTCTACAACCGCTTCGAGTCCTTCTTCGGGCACGTCCACCGCCACCCCGCCAAGCTCTTCTACGAGCACGGGGCGACCAAGGACGGCAGGCTGACCCACGTGAAGGCGCGGATCGTCCTCGACGGCGGCGCGTACGCCTCGGCCTCCCCGGCGGTCGTCGGCAACGCCTCCTCGCTCGGCGTCGGCCCCTACGTGGTCGACGACGTCGACATCGAGGCCATCGCGCTCTACACCAACAACCCGCCCTGCGGCGCCATGCGCGGCTTCGGCGCGGTCCAGGCGTGCTTCGCCTACGAGGCGCAGATGGACAAGCTCGCCGACGAGCTCGGCATGGACCGGGTCGCGTTCCGTCAGCTCAACGCGATGGAGCAGGGCTCGCTCCTGCCGACCGGGCAGCGCGTCGACTCCCCGGCCCCGGTCGCCGAACTCCTGCGCCGCGTCAAGGCGATGCCCCTGCCGCCCGAGCGGCAGTGGCTGTCCGCGGGTGAGGACGCGGACGTACGGCAGTTGCCCGGCGGCCTGTCCAACACCACGCACGGCGAGAGCGTCGTCCGCGGGATCGGCTACGCCGTCGGCATCAAGAACGTCGGCTTCTCCGAGGGCTTCGACGACTACTCGACCGCCCGCGTCCGCATGGAGGTCGTCGGCGGCGTGCCGGTCGCCACCGTGCACACCGCCATGGCGGAGGTCGGCCAGGGCGGCGTCACCGTCCACGCGCAGATCGCCCGCACCGAGCTGGGCGTCGCCCAGGTGACCATCCAGCCGGCCGACACCCGCGTGGGCAGCGCCGGTTCGACGTCCGCCTCCCGTCAGACGTACGTGACCGGCGGCGCCGTCAAGAACTCCTGCGAGCTGGTCCGCGAGAAGGTCCTGGAGATCGGCCGCCGCAAGTTCGGCACGTACCACCCCGCCTGGGCCACGGCCGAACTCCTCCTGGAGGGCGGCAAGGTCGTCACCGACGGCGGCGAGGTCCTCGCCGATCTCGCCGACGTGCTGGAGGACGAGGCCGTCGAGGTCGAGGCCGAGTGGCGGCACCGCCCCACCGAACCCTTCGACCTGCGCACCGGGCAGGGCGACGGCCATGTCCAGTACTCCTTCGCCGCGCACCGCGCCGTCGTCGAGGTGGACACCGAACTCGGGCTGGTCAAGGTCGTCGAACTGGCCTGCGCCCAGGATGTCGGCAAGGCGCTCAACCCGCTGTCCGTCATCGGCCAGATCCAGGGTGGCACCACCCAGGGCCTGGGCATCGCGGTCATGGAGGAGATCATCGTCGACCCGAAGACCGCGAAGGTGCGCAACCCCTCCTTCACGGACTATCTGATCCCCACGATCCTCGACACACCGACCATCCCCGTCGATGTGCTCGAACTCGCCGACGACCACGCCCCCTACGGGCTCCGTGGCATCGGCGAGGCCCCGACCCTGTCGTCCACCCCGGCCGTCCTCGCGGCGATCCGGAACGCGACGGGTCTGCGGCTCGACCGGACGCCGGTACGCCCCGAACACCTCACCGGGACCGCGTAGGCGCCGGGCAGTCCCCTCCGGGCGGCACCGGGAACGTCACAGGCCGCCGCGCCGCCCGGAGGCAAGTACGGCAACGGAGTTCCGCTCGTTCCTCTCGTTTCCCACGTTCGTCTCGGGCCGTCCCCCGGGTCGTGCGGCCGAAGCACCTTCCCAAATCCCGCAACCGCACCAGCGGTTGACCAGCCGTCAGGACGGCTGTCCGGGTGCCCCTTTGAACCTTGGGAGCAGGCCCACATGACCCAGCAGTCACTGGAGCCGAAGACCACCGCGCAGGACGCGGGCGCGGGCAGCCGCGTCCCGGCGGGACGGTCTTGGCTCGACCGGTACTTCCACATCTCCCGGCGGGAGAGCTCGATCGCGCGCGAGGTGCGCGGCGGCGTCACCACCTTCATGGCGATGGCGTACATCCTGCTGCTCAACCCCCTCATCCTGTCCGGCAAGGACGTGGCGGGGGACGTGCTCGGGCAGAAGGCCCTGATCACCGCGACCGCGTTCGCGGCGGCCTTCACCACCCTTCTCATGGGCTTCGTCGGCAAGGTGCCGCTCGCCCTCGCCGCCGGGCTCTCGGTGTCCGGGGTGCTCTCCTCGCAGGTCGTCCCGCAGATGACCTGGCCGCAGGCCATGGGCATGTGCGTGATGTACGGCGTGGTCATCATGCTCCTGGTCGTCACCGGGCTGCGCGAGATGATCATGAACGCGATCCCGCTGGCGCTCAAGCACGCCATCACCATGGGCATCGGCCTGTTCATCGCGCTGATCGGCCTGGTCAAGGCCGGTTTCGTGCACCAGGGCAAGGCCACCCCCCTCACCCTCGGCCCCACCGGTGAACTCGCCGGCTGGCCGGTGCTGCTCTTCGCCGCGACCCTGCTGCTGATCTTCGCGCTCCAGGCGCGGGGGGTCCCCGGCGCGATCCTCATCGGCATCGTCTCCGGCACGGTCGTGTCCGTCCTCCTCGACGTGACCGGCGTCATCGCCCCCGGACAGTGGGCCGGAGGCGCCCCCGAACTGCACGGCAGCGCCGTCTCGATGCCCGACTTCTCGCTCTTCGGCCAGGTCGAGTTCGGCGGCTGGAGCCAGGTCGGAGCCATGACGGTCGGCATGATCGTCTTCACCCTGGTGCTCGCCGGGTTCTTCGACGCGATGGCCACGATCATCGGTGTCGGCACCGAGGCCGGACTGGCCGACGACCGCGGCCGGATGCCCGGCCTGTCGAAGGCGCTGTTCATCGACGGCGCGGGCGGAGCGGTCGGCGGAGTGGCCGGAGCCTCCGGGCAGACGGTCTTCGTCGAGTCCGCCACCGGCGTCGGTGAAGGCGCCCGCACCGGCCTGTCCTCCGTCGTCACCGGCCTCCTCTTCGCCGCCTGCCTGTTCTTCACCCCGCTCACGGCGATCGTCCCGGGCGAGATCGCGGCGGCGGCCCTGGTGGTCATCGGCGCCATGATGATGACGAACGCGCGCCACGTCGACTGGGCCGACCGCGCCACCGCGGTCCCCGTCTTCCTGACGGTCGTGATCATGCCGTTCACCTACTCGATCACCGCGGGCGTGGCGGCCGGTGTGATCAGTTACGTCGCCATCAAGACCGCCCAGGGCAAGGTCCGGGAGATCGGGGCCTTCATGTGGGGTCTGACGGCGGTCTTCTTCGTCTACTTCGCGCTCCACCCGATCGAGGGCTGGCTGGGCGTCCGCTGACGCCGAGCCCCTTCCACGCAACCGCCGTCAAGGAGACCGAGACATGCTGGACATCGCCGAAGAACTGCACCGGTGGGTCGAGCAGGGCCGCGACTTCGCCGTCGCCACCGTGGTGGCGGTCGGCGGCAGCGCGCCCCGCCGGCCCGGCGCCGCGCTCGCCGTCGACAGCGAGGGCACCGCGATCGGCTCGGTCTCCGGCGGCTGCGTGGAGGGAGCGGTCTACGACCTGTGCACGCAGGCGCTGGAGGACGGCGAGACCGTCCTCGAACGCTTCGGCTACAGCGACGACGACGCCTTCGCGGTCGGCCTGACCTGCGGCGGCGTCATCGACATCCTCGTCACCCCGGTCCGTGCGCGGGACACCGCCCGACGGGAGGTGCTCGCGACGGCCCTGGCCGCCGCGGCCGGTGGGGAGACGGCGGCGCTGGCCCGCGTCGTGAGCGGGCCCGCCGACCTTCTGGGCCGCGCCCTCCTCGTACGCCCCGACGGCTCCCACGAGGGCGGCTTCGGCGCCCATCCCGGACTCGACCGTACGGTGGCGGGCGAGGCGGCGGCCCTGCTGGACGCCGGCCGCACCGCCACGGTGGAGATCGGAGAGCAGGGCTCTCGTTGCGGAGCGCCGCTCACGGTCCTCGTGGAGTCCTCGGTCCCGCCCCCGCGCATGATCGTCTTCGGCGCCATCGACTTCGCCTCGGCGCTGGTCCGGGTGGGCAAGTTCCTCGGCCACCGCGTCACGGTCTGCGACGCCCGCCCGGTCTTCGCGACTGCGGCCCGCTTCCCCGAGGCGGACGAGATCGTCGTGGAATGGCCCCACCGCTATCTGGAGCGCACGGAGGTCGACTCCCGGACCGTCCTGTGCGTCCTCACGCACGACGCCAAGTTCGACGTCCCGCTGCTCCGGCTCGCGCTGCGGCTCCCCGTGGCGTACGTCGGTGCCATGGGCTCGCGCCGCACCCACCTGGAGCGCAACGAACGGCTGCGCGAGGTGGGCGTCACCGAGATGGAACTGGCCCGCCTCAGGTCGCCGATCGGCCTCGACCTCGGGGCGCGGACCCCCGAGGAGACCGCCCTGTCGATCGCCGCGGAGATCGTGGCCGAGCGGCGCGGCGGAAGCGGGGTCTCCCTCACCGGGGCGCACACCCCCATCCATCACGACGCGCCCGCGGTCCCGGTGCGGCGGATCGGCTCGGTGGCCTGAGGAAGGGCTCCCGCCCGGGCCGCGCCTCAGGCCGTGGGCCCGGCCCACGGTGCCTCGCGCCATGGGGTCGGCCCACGCTGCCTCACGCCGTGGGGCCGGCCCCACGGGCCGTTCCGCGGATTTCGGGCGGGTTCTTCCGTGCTCCGTATTTTTGTGCCCCGTATTGACGCACGGCCGCCTCTCGGCGAACCTCCTGTGGGAGCGCTCCCGCAAGTCCCTCGTGACCGTTGCGACCCCGGAGTGAACCTGTATGAGACGACGCACGCCCATCTGGCTCGCCGCCCTGTCCGTCGGTCTGGCCGCCCTCTTCGCCGCGCCCCCGGCGCAGGCCGCGCAGCCCGCAGGCCGCGGACCGTCGCTGTACGTCCCCGACGCCAACCCGGCGGCCTATCAGCAGGCCCTCGGCCTCGCCCGGGCCGGCCGGCTCCGCGACGCGGCGGGCATCCTCGCGATGGTGAACACCCCGCAGGCCGTGTGGTTCGGCGACCAGACACCGGCCGAGGTCGAGAAGGACGTCCGCGCGGTGGTGCGCGACGCGGACCGCCACGGCGCGATCCCGGCGCTGGTGCTGTACGACATTCCCGGCCGGGACTGCTCCAACTACTCGGCGGGCGGCGCCGCGAACACCGCGGAGTACCAGGCCTGGATCGACGCGGTGGCCCGTGGGATCGGGCGCGGTGACGCGATCGTCACCCTCGAACCCGACGCCCTGGCCCTGCTGCCCTCCGACTGCGGCCAGGACGACGCGCAGGGCACGAAGACGGCCGCGCGCTACACCGAGGTCAACTACGCGGTCGACGCGCTGGAGCCGCTGCGCGGCACGAAGGTGTACCTCGACACCGGGCATCCGGGCTGGCACTCCGTCAACGACATCGTGCCGCGCCTGGTCCGGGGCGGGGTGGCCCGGGCCTCCGGCTTCTACACCAACGCCTCGAACTACCAGACCGACGACGCCAACTCCTGGTACGGCAAGCTCATCTCGTCCTGTCTGGCCTACGCCGACGGCGGTGGCGACGCCGCCGAGTGCCCCAACCAGTACTGGCCGCGCGCCGACGCCCAGACATGGATCGACGCGCACGTGACGACCCCGCCGTCCCGGATGAAGCACTTCGTCACGGACTCCAGCCGCAACGGGCAGGGCACCTGGACCCCGCCGGCCGGCAAGTACTCCGACGCGCAGGACTGGTGCAACCCGCCCGGCCGCGGCCTCGGCGCCCGCCCCACGCTGCGCACCGGCGATCCGCTCCAGGACGCCCGCCTGTGGATCAAGACACCCGGCGAGTCGGACGGCCTCTGCCTGCGCGGGACCGCGGGCCCCGAGGACCCCGAACGCGGCATAGTCGACCCGAAGGCGGGCGACTGGTTCCCCCAACAGGCACTGGAACTGGTCCAGTCGGCCGAACCGCCACTGCTGCCCGGAAAGTGAAGGACGCGGGCCCCGGTCGTCGCTCGGGCGTACGGCCGGGGCTCAGCCCCGGTCCAGCAACCCGTCCACCGCCCGCCCGAACATCCACCGTGCCGACCCGCCCAGCGGCCGGTCGGCGAAGCCGGGGAGTCCGCGTACGCGCAGGTCCTCGCGCCAGACCACCCGTGAACCGCCGCCGTCCGCCGGGTGCACCTCGAACTCGGCCCAGCCCGTGACGAACGTGCCGCGCTTGACCAGGCGGCACGTTCCCGGACCCTCGCCGTCCGGCGGACTCCACGCGACGACCTCCATCGGGTCGTCGAACGCGAGCGGCCCCAGTCCCGACCGCGCGACGAAGACCGTGCCCTGCCGCGTCGGCGCCGGTGTGCGCACGGTGACCCGGGTCAGCGGGACGACGTCGGCGTGCCGGGGCCAGTCGGTCAGCCGCCGCCAGCTCTCGGCGACCGGGTGCCGGGACACGCGTTCCAGGACGAAGAGGACCACGGGACGATCGTAGGCGCCGGAAGGGCCGTGGACCGGACGTGCACTCCCGGGCGTCCGGGGTGTTGGCCGACGAGGCCCCCGGAGCCGAACACCCCGGTGGCCCGGCGCCCCCGCGCCCTGGCGGCCCGGCGCCCCTGGTGGCCCGGCGCCCCTGGTGGCCCGGCGCCCCCGCGTCGCAGGGGCCCGGCGATCCGGCACCGTCAACGGCTTCGGCCGGGTCGCCCCCGGCAAGGTCAACGGCTCCGGTCCGCCCGTCCCGGGCAAGGTCGACGGCTCCGGTGCCCCCGCCACGGTCCCCGCCAACGCCTCCGGCCGGTCAGCGGCTGTCGTCCTGCTGCCCCGGTCCGTGGCCCGGGCGGTGTACGCCGGCCGTGCGGCCCACCAGCAGGGCCATGGCCATCAGCCGGCGCCAGTCCAGGGTGGGCTGGACCGCGGGGACGCCCGGGCGCTTCCTGGGGACGCGGACGCGCAGCGCGCCCGGTTCGACACGGCAGCGGACCGGGGTGGGCAGGACCATGGCCTCACCGTCGATGCCCGCCTCCAGCTCGGCGCCGTCGGCGGTCACGACCACCTCGCGCGCGGTGAAGACCGACAGGCCGTGCGGTGCGGGGGCGAGCAGCAGGGCCGCGGCCTCGACCGCGCTGTCCACCTTGACGCCGAGGACCCCGAGCAGCCCCGAGTCCAGCCGCTCGCGCCGGCCCAGACCCGCCGGGTCGTTCGTGCGGTAGGGGTTGTTGCTCACCAGCACGGCCTGCGGCGCCTCCAGTGTCGTACCGGCGGCGTGGGCGGTCAGCTCGGGCCCGCGCTGGCGGGTGAGGAGGTCCGGCAGGAGCTCCAGGATCGTGCCGATCTTGTCGTCCCGGTACGCGGGATCCTGGACGACCGCCGCGTACGCCCCGAACGAGGCGTTGTTGACGAACGGGTGCTCTCCGGCGAAGCCGAGGTCCACCCGCAGTTCGACCCCGTCCTTCAGCGCGTCCAGGCAGGTGCTGGGGTCGTCGCGGTCGAGACCGAGGTCCATGGCGAAGTGGTTGCGGGTGCCGGCCGAGACGACGAGGAAGGGCAGACCGTGTTCGGCGGCGACTGCCGCGACGAGCGCCTGCGTCCCGTCGCCGCCCGCCACGCCCAGCAGGTCCGCCCCCTCCGCGACCGCCTGCCGGGCCAGAACGGTGACGTCCTGGTGCCGCTCCGGGTCCAGGAGCACGACCCGGGCGCCGAGCCGTTCGGCCTTCTCGACGAGGCCGAACCGCTCGACCTTGCCGCCCCCCGACCGGGGATTCATGATGACGACCGGCCGCCGCGGCGGCGGAGTGCGGTGCTCCTTCATGGCCCGGACCCGGCCACGGGCGCTGCGCAGCGCGTAGCGGCCGCACCACACGGCGACGATCCACAGCACGGGGGACAGCAGCAGGGTCCACAGGAGCGTGATCGCGAGGACCACGACGACGGCGAGCGGCAGCACGACGGCGAGCAGACCCGCGATCCAGCGCACCGGGCCGCGCCGGGTCAGCGCCCACCACAGCGCCGCGGCGGCGACGGCCATGGCGGCCAGAGCGGCGAGCAGGAGCAGGAAGCCGCGCACGCCCCCGAAGGCGAGCGGGAGTGCCACGGCGAGCGCCGCCGCCGCGAGCGAGGCTCTCGCCGCCCATCGTTCGCGGGCCGGTGGCCCCGTCTGCGTGCTCATCGTTCCTCCACCGGTCGGTCCGTCCGGCACCGCGGCCGCCGTCCGAGGGGGCGCCGCCTCACGCCGGTCACGCGAAACCGGATGCCCGCGCGGCGGACGTCCATGTCCGACGTGCCGGGCCGGCCCTCATGAGGTCACGCTGCCACGAGCCGGGCCCCGGCACCACGAGGCGGCCTGTGTCCCGCCCCGGTTTCGCGCCGAGGACCCCATCGGTTCCCGGCCCGAAGGCGGCCGGGGGGCCTCACCCGCCGGACGTGGGCCGGGCGGCGGTGACGAGGCCGCCGTAGAGGTGTTCCCCGGTCACCCTCCGGAAGCCGGGCGGGCGGGCGGCTCGGGCAGCCGGGCCGACGGGCCCGGGCGGGTCCGGGCCTCCGGCGGGATCAGCGTGCCGTGTCCGGCCCCGCACACGACCGCCGCGCGCACCTGCTCGCCGCACTCCGCGTGCACGACCTCCAGCGGCGGCCCCTCGGGATCCGCCGTGTAGCGGTCACCCCACTGCTTGAGGGCGATCATGGCGGGCCACAGGTCCCAGCCCTTGCGGGTGAGCCGGTACTCGTTACGGGTGCGGCTGCCGGGCTCGCTGTACGGCACGGTGTCCAGGATCCCGGCCGCGACCAGCTTCCGCAGCCGGTCCGCGAGCACGCTCTCGGAGAGCCCGACGTGGCGCCGGAAGTCGTCGAAGCGCCGTACGCCGTTCATCGCGTCCCGCAGGACCAGCATCGACCACTTCTCGCCGACCAGGTCGAGCGTCCGCTGGACCGTGCAGTTCTCGGTGCTGGTGTCGAGCCACGTCATGGGCCCCATCGTAGGCTGACTGTGAGATTGACATCCAGGTGTCGCGCTGGCTAGCTTCGGTCGTACCGGCTGACTGTGAAAAACAGAGTCAGCTCGCCGAACGGGGAGTGTGGGAGAACCATGGGCAGGTCTCGTACGTACGACTGGGAGGACCCGGCCGTCTCCGCGGCCGCCGTAGCCCGGTACAGCGGTCTCGACTTCCTCCGCGAGATGCAGGCCGGACGGCTCCCCGCGCCGCCGATCTCCGCGACGCTCGGCATGACGCTCGAAGAGGTCGAGCACGGCCGGGTGGTCTTCTCCCTGGTCCCCGGGGAGGAGCACTACAACCCGATCGGAAGCGTCCACGGAGGCATCTACGCCACCCTGCTCGACTCGGCGGCGGGCTGCGCTGTGCAGTCCGTGCTGCCCCACGGCACCGGCTACACCTCGCTCGACCTGAACGTGAAGTTCCTGCGCCCGGTCACCGTGGACACCGGCAGGGTCCACGCCGTCGGCACCGTCCTGAACAGCGGCCGCCGCACCGCGCTCGCCCAGGCGGAGCTCTTCGACGCCTCCGGCCGGCTGCTCGCCCACACCACCAGCAGTTGCCTGCTCTTTCCCGTCTGACCCCCGTCGCCCCGCCCGTTCGTGCCGCAGCCCCGCCCGTTCGCGCCGGCCGGCCGGCGGCCCCGGGGCGCAGGAGTGCCGGGCGTCGCCGGGCAGGCGGGACTCCGCGGACATGCCCTAGCGTGACGGCGTATGAGGACCAGCCTGCCGAGACTGCCCCTGGACGCCGTTCCGCGCCTGATCATCTCGTTGCTCCTCGGTGCCGCGGTCGGCGTGGCCGTCGGCTTCTCGAACGACGTCTTCCTGGGTCTGCTGGCCGGGATCGCCGGGACGGAGCTGTTCTTCGTCCTGGCGGGCTGGGTGGTGCTGTGGCCGATGAGCGCCGAGGCGACCCGCGGCAGCGCGTGCCGGGAGGACCTGCGCCCGCTGACCGACGAACTCGTCGTGGTCGCCGTCGCCCTGTGCGGGCTCGGCGCCATCGCGCTGCTGCTCCTGCGCGGCGGCAGGTCCGGCCACGGTGACGCGGCGGCCGTGACCGCCCTGTGCGGAGTGTTCCTGGCCTGGGCCGCCCTCCACCTGATGTACGCCACCCGTTACGCCTACCTGTACTACGACGGGAACGGCGGCATCGACTTCAACACGGACGACCCGCCCGCGTACCGCGACTTCTTCTACTTCAGCTACAACCTCGGGATGACCTACCAGGTGTCCGACACCAGCGTCTCCAGCGCGCAGATTCGCTCGATCGTGCTGAGGCACTGCCTCCTGTCGTACGTCTTCGGCACCAGCATCCTCGCCACGGCCATCAACGTCGTCGTCGGACTCGTGAGCGGCTGACCCCGGCGGAGGAGCGGTCCGTTCTGGTGCGGTTTGCCCCAGAACCCAGCAGGATGGGAGGAAGAACCGTCCGGTCCGTGCGCGACGGACACCTCCGCGTCCCATGAGGAGGCCGACTCTTGGCCGAGCCACAGGCTGTGATCTCCCGACCGGCCAGGGCCACGGTGTTCCTCGTGGTCACCGTCACGCCGGGGCACGAGGACACGGTCCGCGGTCTGCTGGAGGACGTCTCCGGACTGCGCCGCTCCGTCTCCTTCCGGGCCCCGGCCGACGAACTGGCCTGTGTCGTCGGCATCGGATCGGCCGTCTGGGACCGGCTGTTCAGCGGTCCCCGTCCCCGGGAGCTGCACCCGTTCGTGGAGTTGACCGGCAGACGCCACCGGGCCCCGGCCACGCCGGGAGACCTCCTCTTCCACCTCCGGGCCCGCCGCCAGGACCTCTGCTTCGAACTGGCCCGGCTCATCGTGGAACGGCTGGAGGGCGCGGCCACGGTGGTCGACGAGGTCCACGGGTTCAAGTACTTCGACGAGCGCGACCTGCTCGGCTTCGTCGACGGCAGCGAGAACCCCGAGGGCCCCGCGGCCGTCGACGCCGTGGTCGTCGGCGACGAGGATCCCGCTTTCGCGGGCGGCAGTTACGTGATCGTCCAGAAGTACCTGCACGACCTGCGGACCTGGAACGCGCTGCCGTCGGACGAACAGGAACGGGTCATCGGGCGCACGAAGCTCGCCAACACCGAACTCCCCGACGAGATCAAGCCGGCCGACTCCCACGTCGCCCGCAACACCGTCACCGACGAGAACGGCGACGAACGCAAGATCGTGCGGGAGAACATGCCGTTCGGCACCCTGGGCGAGGGCGAGTTCGGCACCTTCTTCATCGGCTACGCGCGCACCCCCGAGGTGACCGAGCAGATGCTGCGCAACATGTTCCTCGGAGACGCCCGGGCCGCGCACGACCGCATCCTCGACTTCTCGACCGCGATCACCGGCTGCCTCTTCCACGTGCCGCCCGCCGGCTTTCTCGACGACCTCCCCGCCGCCCCCGGCGAGCGGGAGGAGGACGGCGGCGCGGCGGACCCCGACGCCGTGACCGGCGAGCCCGCCCCCGGCCCCACCCCCGCGGACGGCGAGCCCGCCCCCGCGAACGGCTCACTGGGGATCGGCAGCCTCAAAGGAGTCCGCACATGACGACCGCACCCGACGCCATCACCCCCGGCGCCGCCGGCACCGGCAACCTGCACCGCGAACTCGCACCCGTCACCCCCGCCGCGTGGAACGAGATCGAGGACGAGGCGCGCCGCACCTTCCGGCGCAACCTCGCCGGCCGGCGCGTCGTGGACGTCACGGGCCCCGACGGGCCGGTGCTCGCCGCCGTCGGGACCGGCCATCTGTCCCGCATCGACGGGCCGTCACCCGGTGTCGCGGCCCGGCTGCGTCAGGTTCAGCCCCTGGTCGAGCTCACCGTGCCGTTCCGGGTGAGCCGCGACGCCGTGGACGACGTGGACCGGGGCGCCCAGGACTCCGACTGGCAGCCGGTCAAGGACGCCGCCCGGACCATGGCGTTCGCCGAGGACCAGACCGTCTTCAACGGATACGCGGCGGCCCACGTCGAGGGCCTGCGCGCCCGTACGTCCAACCCCGTGCTCCGTCTCCCCGCGGAGCCCCGCGACTTCCCCGACGCCGTCAGCCACGCCCTGAGCACCCTCCGGCTGGCCGGCGTGCAGGGCCCGTACGCACTGCTGCTGGGCGCGGAGGCCTACACGGCGGTCAGCGAGACCTCCGACCACGGTTATCCCGTCGCCGCCCACCTCGGCAGACTGCTCGACGGCCGGCTGATCTGGGCCCCCGCCGTGGAGGGGGCCTTCCTGCTCACCACCCGGGGCGGCGACTACGAACTGCGCCTCGGCGAGGACCTCGCCATCGGCTACACCGCCCACGACGCCACGGGCGTCGACCTGTACTTCCGCCAGACCCTGACCTTCCTCGTCCACACGGACGAGGCCGTCGTGGCACTCGACCCGTCGACCGCCACGGGCGGGGACACGAACGGGGACGGCGACCCCGGCAGGGGAGCGGTCTGAACCCGGCGGACGCACGCGTGCCACCCCGGCGGGGCGGGCACGCGCGCCGGTCCGCGGGCCCGGCCGGATCCGGTTTTCCGGCGCTCGCCAACACCCCCTTCCCTCCGTCGAGTTCCGCCGTCGCAGGGATGAACACGCAGGCCAGGGCACGTGCGGCGGCGGCGGCCGCTCCGGTTGCGGAGCAATAGGCGCCGCGAAATGGTGGAAAGAACTCGTTGCCGCACCGGGAGCTGTCCATGTCGATGTCGTCCTACGGTTTCGGCTCGTCCGACCCCTTCGGTGAACTGCTGAACCGCTTCTTCGGGATGTCGCCCGCGTCGTCTCCACCGGCCGTGCAGCGCGTCCCCATCGGACGGCTGCTGACGGAGTCCTCGCAGGAACTCCTGAACCTGGCCGCACAGCGCGCCCAGCAGGACGGGACCTCCGACCTCGACACGGAGCACCTGCTCTGGGCCGCCACGAAGGTCGAACCCGCGCGCTCGCTGCTGGCCCGCGCGGACGTGGACCCCGACGCCCTCGCGGCCCAGCTCGCCGAGGTCCTCCCCCGGGAGAGCAGCGAACCGTCCTCGGAGCCGGGCCTGACCCCCGCGGCCAAGCGCACCCTCGCCGCCGCGTACGCCCGCTCGCAGGCGGCCGGTGTGTCCTACATCGGCCCCGAGCACATCCTCGCCGCGCTGCTCGGCGACGCCGACACCGGCGCCGCCCGGCTGCTGCGCGCCGACGGACAGGACGCGCAGAAACTGGCCGGTCTCACGGAACGCACGGCCCGTCCCGAAAACCGCGCGGCCGAGCCCGACAAGCCCGCCACGACCCTCGACGAGTTCGGACGGGACCTGACCGAGGAGGCCAAGGCCGGCAAGCTGGACCCGGTCGTCGGACGCGCCGAGCAGATCGAGCAGACCATCGAGATCCTCTCCCGGCGCTCCAAGAACAACCCGGTGCTCATCGGCGAACCGGGCGTCGGCAAGACCGCGATCGTCGAAGGCCTCGCCCAGCGCATCGTCTCCGGCGACGTCCCCGACACCCTCAAGGGCAAGCGTGTCGTCTCCCTCGACCTGTCCGGCATGGTGGCGGGAGCCCAGTACCGCGGACAGTTCGAGGAGCGGCTGAAGAAGGTCATCGAGGACGTCCAGGCGTCGGACGGGGAGATCGTTCTCTTCATCGACGAACTGCACACGGTCGTCGGCGCGGGCGCGACGGGCGAGGGCTCCATGGACGCGGGCAACATGCTCAAACCCGCCCTGGCCCGCGGGGAACTGCACGTGGTGGGCGCGACGACCATCGACGAGTACCGCAAGTACGTCGAGAAGGACGCCGCGCTCGAACGCCGCTTCCAGCCGGTGATGGTGCCCGAGCCGTCGGTCGAGGAGACCGTGCAGATCCTGGAGGGGCTGCGCGACGCGTACGAGGCGCACCACCAGGTCCGCTTCGCCGACGGCGCCCTGGCCGCCGCGGCGGAACTGTCCGACCGCTACATCAGCGACCGGTTCCTGCCCGACAAGGCGATCGACGTGATGGACCAGGCGGGCGCCCGGGTGCGGCTGCGCAGCGCCGTCCGTTCGACCGAGGTCGCCGAACGCGAGGACGGCATCGCGAAACTGCGCCGCGAGCGCGATCAGGCCGTGGCCGCCGAGGACTTCGAGCGCGCGGGACAGCTCAAGGGACGGATCGCCGAGGCCGAGGGCGAGCTCGCGGGCATCGAGGAGCGGCGCGCCGGTGTCGTGTCCGTGACCGCCCGCGACATCGCGGACATCGTCTCCCGTCGCACCGGCATCCCGGTGTCCCAACTCACCGCCAGCGAGAAGGAGAAGCTCCTGAAGCTGGAGGAGGAGATGCACGCCCGGATCGTCGGCCAGGACGAGGCGGTCACCGCCGTCTCGCAGGCGGTACGCCGCAACCGGGCCGGCATGGGCGATCCGAACCGCCCCGTGGGTTCCTTCCTCTTCCTCGGCCCCACCGGCGTCGGCAAGACGGAGCTGGCCAAGACCCTCGCCGAGCAGTTGTTCGGCGACGAGAGCCGCATGGTCCGCTTCGACATGAGCGAGTTCCAGGAGAAGCACACGGTCGCCCGTCTCGTCGGCGCGCCGCCCGGATACGTCGGCTACGACGAGGCGGGGCAGTTGACTGAGAAGGTCCGCAGACAGCCGTACAGCGTCGTCCTGTTCGACGAGGTGGAGAAGGCGCACCCCGACGTCTTCAACACGCTGCTCCAGATCCTCGACGACGGGCGCCTGACGGACGGTCAGGGGCGCACCGTCGACTTCCGGCACTGCGTCGTGATCATGACGTCCAACATCGGGGCGCACCGGATCCTGGACCACAAGGGCGATGTGTCCGATCTCAAGGACGCGTTGATGGACGAGCTGCGGACCCGGTTCCTGCCCGAGTTCCTGAACCGCATCGACGACATCATCATCTTCCACGGCCTGAAGGAGGACGATCTGGCGCAGATCGTCGAGCACCTCCTCGGCCGGAGCGAACGCCGGGTGCACGCGCAGGGCATGAAACTGGAGGTGACCGAGGCGGCCAAGAAACTGCTGATCGCCCATGGTCATCAACCGGAGTTCGGCGCGCGCCCGCTCCGGCGCACGATCCAGACGGAGCTCGACAACGGCATCGCGGAGCTGCTGCTCGGCGGCGAGGCCGAACCCGGCGACACGATCGTCGCCGAGGACCGGGACGGCTCGGTGCGCTGCGTCGTGCGCAAGGGCGCCGCGGCCGGCGCCCCGGACGGCGGACCCGCGGATGACGGCGCGGAGGCGGGGCGGGGGAGCGCGGAGCCCGCCGGCGACAGGGGGAAGTGACCGACGTACGAACGTACGACGAACGACGGGACGGAGGACTCCTGCACACCGAGGACGTACCCGGGCTCGCGAGACGCCGGGTAGTCGTTTGAGGAGGCTGCGCATGACGCACCACAAGTCCAACCGGGCTGTCGAAGGCGATCCGGAGCACGCCCACAACAGGGGCATGCCCCTGCGGTGCGACGACGACGAGCTCTACGCACGGACGGTCCGCGAGCGGAGGGAAGCGGGGCTGCTCGCCGGGCCCATGGACGATCCCGAGGCCGCCTACCGGCGCGAGCGCGTGGAGATCGACCTGGAGGTGGGCTCCGGCCGGATCCCGACGGGCGATGTCACCCGGCGGGACCGGGCCCCCTATCCGCCCTCCAGTTACGGGGACTGAACCCGGGGACCGAACCCATCGCGGGGCACGAACGCACCGGGGGACTCCGGACCGCGGATCCTCCGGTCGGCCGCTGCCCCGCCGTCCGCCGCACGACGCGGCGAACTATCCGCCCAGGGAGACCACGACCGCGCTTCCCGGTCCGTCGGGTGCCTGGAAGTCCACCGTGTCGCCCGCCCGCCGGCCGAGGAGCGCGCGTCCGAGCGGACTGTCGGCCGTGACGAGCGTGCGGTCCAGCACCGCGGCGCCCTCGCCGATCTGGACGGTGTCCGTCGTGCCGTCCGCGAACCGGACGGTGACCGTACTGCCCACGCCGACCGTGTCCGTGGGCGGGGGACCCGCCACGTCCGCCCCGGCGAGCCGTGTGGTGATCTGCGAGATCCGGTCGTCCAGGCGCCGCAGGTCGTCCGCGCGCTGCAACTCGTCGGCCGCGTCGGCGTGGTCGCCCACCTCCGCGTCCGAGTCCTGGAGGGTCGCCGCGACCGTCGAGCGTTCGGTGCGCAGGTCGGCGAGTTCCTGCTCCAGTGCCTGCCGGGCGGCCTCGCTGATCGGTGCCGGTTCGCTGGCCATGCCTGCTCCTCGGTGTGCGCAGTCTGAGTCGAATGGGAGTGATATCAGCATATCCACGCCGGTTTGTGCACTCACGAGTCGGATCGCGGGGGTATGTGATGTATGGAATCGTGGGTCACCGGAGTCCAGGACGCTTCGCGCTGTCCTGCGCGTGCGTCACGAGTGAGCCAGGGAGGTCCCATGTCCTCGAAGCGCCGCCGGAAGAAGAAGAGCCGCCGCAAGCACGCCGCGAACCACGGAAAACGACCCCAGTGCTAGCTCGGTGAGACTCTTGAACGCATCCCAGAACGGACAGGACGGCCGGGTGCCCCACGTCGGGCCCGACCCGCAGGGCGAACCGGAATTCCATCCGTACCACCACCCGGCCGCCGGCTGGGGTGCGGCCAAGAGCGTGAGCCAGTTCCTCGTGCGGGAACGCGCGCTGGTGGACGGCCCCCGTGCGATCATGCGCATGAACCACGAGAACACGGGCTTCGACTGCCCGGGATGCGCGTGGCCCGACGACACCAAGGGCCTGCACCTGGACATCTGCGAGAACGGCATCAAACACGTCACCTGGGAGATGACCGGCAAGCGGGTCGGCCGCGAGTTCTTCGCCGCGCACTCGGTGGCCGAGCTGTCCGGCTGGAGCGACTACGACCTGGAGGACCAGGGCCGGCTGACCGAACCGATGGTCTACGACCCGGAGTCGGACCACTACGTGCCGATCGCCTGGCGCGACGCGTTCGAACTCGCCGGGCGCGCGCTGCGCGAACTCGACGACCCCGGCCAGGCCTCCTTCTACACCTCGGGACGCCTGGGCAACGAGGCCACGTTCCTCTACCAGCTCCTGGCCCGCGAACTGGGCACCAACAACCTGCCCGACTGCTCGAACATGTGCCACGAGGCCAGCGGGCGGGCGCTGACGGCATCGCTCGGCACCGGCAAGGGGACCGCCGACCTCAAGGACTGGGAGACCACCGACGCCCTGTTCATCATGGGTGTCAACGCCGCCTCCAACGCGCCCAGGATGCTCACCGCCCTGGCCGAGGCCTACCACCGCGGCGCCCAGATCGTGCACATCAACCCCCTGGTCGAGGCCGCCGCCACCCGGACCATCGTCCCGCACGACTTCACGGACATGGCCGTCCTCAAGTCCACCCGGACCAGCACCCTGAACCTCCAGCCGCGCATCGGCGGCGACATGGCGCTCGTACGGGGGATGGCGAAGGCGATCCTGGAGCAGTCCGCGACGGACCCCAAGGCCCTGGACCAGGAGTTCATCGACCGGCACACGGCGTACTTCGACAAGTACCGCGCGGTGTGCGAGGCCACCACCTGGGACGCCATCGAGCGGCAGTCCGGGGTCGGCCGGGACGGCATCCTCAAGGCGGCCCGCGTGTACCGCGACGCCGACCGCTCCATCATCAGCTGGTGCCTCGGCGTCACCCAGCACGAACACGGCGTCGACACCGTACGGGAGATCGTCAACCTCCTTCTGCTGCGGGGCAATCTGGGCCGTGAGGGCGCCGGTCCCTCACCGGTGCGCGGGCACAGCAACGTCCAGGGCAACCGGACGTGCGGCATCGACCACCGGCCGGCCGAGGAGTTCCTGGACCGGCTCGGCGAGGTCTGCGGGATCGACCCGCCCCGCGAGCACGGCATGGACACCGTGGCCACCATCCGGGCCATGCACCGCGGCGACGTGAAGGTGTTCGTCGGCATGGGCGGCAACTTCGCCCTCGCCGCGCCCGACACCCCCTACACCTACGCGGCCCTGCGCAATTGCGACCTCACGGTCCAGGTGAGCACCAAGCTCAACCGCAGCCACCTCGTGCACGGCCGCCGGGCGCTGATCCTCCCCTGCCTGGGCCGGACCGAGAAGGACCACCAGCGCGGCGGCGTCCAGAGCACCTCGGTCGAGGACTCGATGAGCATGGTCCACCTGTCCATCGGCATGAAGCGCCCCGCCTCGAAGGAGCTGCTGTCCGAACCCGCGATCATCGCGGGCATCGCGCGTGCCGCCCTCCCGGACAGCGGGACCCCGTGGGAGTGGTACATCGAGGACTACGACCGCATCCGCGACACGATGGCCCGGGTCCTGGACGGGTTCGAGGACTGCAACCGGCGGGTCCGCCTGCCGCTCGGGTTCCGGATCAAACAGCCCGCCCGCGAACTGGTCTTCCTCACCCCGTCGGGCCTGGCCGAGTTCTCCGCGGCCCCGCTGCCCGACGTGATCCCCGAACCCGGCACCCTGGCCCTCGGCACCATGCGGTCCCACGACCAGTGGAACACCACCATCTACTCGGACAACGACCGCTACCGGGGCGTGAAGAACCTGCGCACGCTGGTCTTCATGAACGAGGACGACATGCGCGAACGCGGCATCTCCGAGTTCACCCCGGTCGAGATCGTCAGCACCGCCAAGGACGGCAGCCACCGCAGTCTCGACGGCTATCTGGCCATCCCCTACGACATCCCCCGCGGCTGCGCGGCGGGCTACATGCCCGAGATGAACGTCCTCTGCGCGATCGGCGACTACAGCCTCCAGAGCGACCAGCCCTTGATGAAACACGTCAAGGTCACCATCGCTCCGTCCGGTTGAGACTTCGCCAAGTGTTGACTCGCTCCTTACCCGGGCGCCGATGCGCCGCGCCCGCGTTGTTGGTTAGGGTGACAAAGGCTCGCGTACGGGCCGACTCGGACACAACGGGGGTTCGTCGGTGGGGAGTTGGCGTCACGCGGAAGTCGCCGTGGTGCCCCCGGCGCTCCGATTACGGCTCGGGCTGATCGCGGTCCTCGCCGCGTCGACGGTCCTCGCGCTCGGGGTCCTGTACGCCGGCGACAGCGAGCCGGGACCGGTGGACGAGCGGATCGGGACGGCGGCCTACGACGTGGGCTCGCCGTGGCGGCGGGTCGCCCTGGCGCTGGACTTCCTGGGGGAGCCCGCGGGGGCGACTGCCCTGGTCGTGATCCTCATGGCGGGCTGCCTGCTCCTCCGGCGCCCCCGCGCGGCGGCGCTCGTCGCCGCCGGCGCCGCAGCGGCCGTGGTCACGGCGACGCTGCTCAAGTCCCTGGTGGGACGCACCATTCACGGCGACGGGAACCTGTCCTACCCGAGCGGGCACACCGCCTTCGCCACCGCCCTCGCCCTCGCGGTGGCCCTGACCGCGACCGACCGGCTCGGCCTCGGCAGGACCGCCGGCACCGCACTCGTGCTCGGCGCCGCGCTGACCGCCGGTACCGCCATGGGCTGGGCCCAGGTCGCCCTCGGCGCGCACTACCCGACCGACGCCCTCGGCGGCTGGTGCACCGCGATCGCGGTGGTGCCGGCGGCCGCGTGGCTGGTCGACCGGACGGCCGACCGCATGACCGGCCGGGCGGTCGGCCGGACGGTGGACCGCCGGAGCGACGGGACGACGCGCCGGCCGCCGGCCGGCCGCCCCGCGAACCTGCCGCCTGCCGACCGCATGGAGGACCCGAGAGCCGGCCGCGCGGCGGACCGGAACTCCGGCCACACGGCGCACCGTACGGCCGACCGCACCACGGAGCGGAGAGCCGGCCGGTCAACCGGCGCGCGGACCGGCCGGATCGCGGGACGGACGGCCGGTCACCCGGCCGACACCGGTCGCCGGGAGGTGCGCTGACGCCATGTCACCTCACCTCATGTCACGCCAGACGGCGGAACACGGGCTTCACCGGGCGACCGGCGAGCCAGGGGGTGGGATCGGCGGCGTCGAGTGCCTTGCGGTACACCGCGCACGCCTGGGCCACCACGTCGACCGTACGATCGATGTCGGCGTCCTCCAGCGCGCTGCTCACCACGAACGACGGGGCCAGGACCCCGCCCGCGAGGAGCCGCCGCAGGAACAGGGTGCGGTACTCCTGCGAGGGCTGCCCGTTCTCGTCGAGCGTGGCGAAGACCAGGTTGCTGGCCCGGCCCCGGACGACGAGATGGTCGCCGACGCCCATGCTGGCGGCGGCCTCGCGGACACCGGCGGCCAGCCGCTCGCCGAGGGCGTGCAGCCGCGCGGTGACGCCCTCCTCCGTGTAGACGGTCTGGACGGCCATCGCGGCCGCCAGCGAGTGCGTCTCGGCGCCGTGCGTGGTGGACAGCAGGAACACCCGCTCGCCCGAGTGACGCAGCCCGCCCAGCTCCATCAGCTCACGGCGCCCGGCCAGCGCGGAGACGGCGAACCCGTTGCCCAGCGCCTTGCCGAACGTCGAGAGGTCCGGGACGACGCCGTACAGGCCCTGGGCGCCCGCCTCCGACCAGCGGAAGCCCGTGATCATCTCGTCGAAGACCAGGACACAGCCGTACCGGTCGGCCAGCTCGCGCAGCCCGGCGAGATAGCCGGGCGGGGGCTCGGTCTGGGCGGCGGGTTCGAGGATCAGGCAGGCGACCTCACCCTCGTACCGGGTGAGCATCTCCTCCGTGGCGGCCAGGTCGCCGTAGGGGAAGGTCACGGTGAGCTCGTTGGTCTCCGCCGGGATGCCGGCGGACATCGGCGTGGTGCCGATGAACCAGTCGTCGACCGAGAAGAACGGATGGTCGGCGCAGATCGCCACCCGCGGACGCCCGGTGGCGGCGCGGGCCAGCCGCACCGCCGCGGTGGTCGCGTCGGAGCCGTTCTTCGCGAACTTCACCATCTCGGCGGTCGGCACCGTGGCCAGGAAGCGTTCCGCGGCCTGGACCTCCAGGATGGACGGCCGCACGAAGTTGCTGCCGCGGTCGAGTTCGCGGCGGGCCGCCTCGGTCACACGCGGGTGCGCGTGACCGAGGCTGACCGAGCGCAGACCGGAGCCGTACTCGATGTAGCGGTTCCCGTCGACGTCCCACACGTGGGCACCGCTGCCGTGGCTGATGACCGGGGCCACGTTGTCGGGGTACTGGTCGTCGCCCTTGGCGTAGGTGTGCGCGCCCCCGGGAATCATGGCGTGCAGCCGTTCGTTCGCGGTCCGCGAGCGGGGCAGGAGGAGTTCTTGGGTGTCTTCGGTTGGCACGCCGGCCTCAACTTTCCTGGTGCTGCAGGACCTTGGCGAGGCTCGGCGCCTCCCGGTCCCTCTGGGACATCGAAGTGACCGGCAGCGGCCAGGCGATGGCGAGCTCCGGGTCGTCGAAGGCGATCGTCACGTCCTCGGCGGGATCGTGCGGACGGTCGATCCGGTAGGAGGTGTCGGCGGTCTCGGTCAGGGCCTGGAAGCCGTGCGCGCACCCCGCCGGGATGTACAGGGTCTTCTGCGTCTCGCCGGACAGCTCGAAGGTCGCCACGTTGCGGTAGGTCGGCGAGTGCGGGCGCAGATCCACGACGACGTCGAAGATCCTCCCGTACGAGCACCGCACGAGCTTGGCCTCGCCCGCGCCGGAGCGCAGGTGCAGTCCGCGCAGCACGCCCCGGACCGAACGGGACACGCTGTCCTGGATGAAGGAGTCCGGGTCCAGGCCCACCGAGCGGACCACGTCCGCGTCGAAGGTGCGGCAGAAGAAGCCGCGTTCGTCGGCGAACGGAGTCGGCTCGAACAGGTACGCGCCGGAGATCGCTGGTACGTCGGTCGCTTTCATCGGGTCTCCCGCTGTGCGTGGGCGTGGTCGGTCGCCGGGAACAGGGTCGCGGTCAACTCGTCGAACTGGTCCTCCAGTTGCCGGGCGGCGGCCTCGTTGCGCTCGGCGAGGGTCCGGCGCAGTTCCGCCGATCCCTTCTCCAGCGCCCGGAACTGTTCGAGCAGCCGGTCGGCGTCGACCTCGCGCGCCGGGTGGCAGTAGGCGCCGAGACCCATCCGCTCCATGAGCGCGTCGCTCTTCGCCGCGTAACTGAGCGCGAGCGCCGGTGTGCCGGTCTTCAGCGCGCAGATCAGGTTGTGGTACCGGACCGCCACCACGGTGTCGGCGGCGGCCATCTCGTTCATCAGGTCGGCCAGCGACGCCGGTTCGGCGGCGGTGACCAGGGGCGAGTCCACGGCGTCGAGGATCGCCGTGACCACCGACGTGTCGCAGGTGTCGCCGGTGAGCAGCCGGACCGGTCTGCCCTCCTCGGCCAGCGTGCGTACGAACCGGATCGTCCCGTCGAGGTAGCGCCCGTGGATCTCCTCGGCCCGGGCACGGTCGTCGTTGCCGCCGTGGAAGTCCATGACACCGACGCAGACCGGGCCCGGTGCGCCCGAGGGCTCGCCCGCACGCGGCGCGGGCAGCGAGAACGCCAGGTCCGGGTAGACCTTGTCGCGCGCGGTGTCCACGCCCATCGCCCGCATCGCGGCCCGGGACTGGTCGTCGCGGTAGGACCGGTACGCGGCCAGCCGCCCCGACCAGCGCACCAGGGCCCGGGTCGGCCGGTTGCGGATCTCGGCGGCCCCGACGCTGACCAGCGCGACCCGGGTGCGCAGCAGCCGGCCGCTCGCGCAGAGCAGGAACAGCGAGTACGGGAAGCCCCACGGCCGCAGCGGCAGCGTGGCCTCCAGGACGCCCATGCCCGGGACGATCACCACGTCGTGCCGGCGCACCCAGGCGGCGGTGCGGAAGACGTCGACGAGTTTGCCCAGCCCCTTGCCCACGATCGCGCCGGCCCGTGACGCGGTCCGGTACTCCCCGCGGTACCAGTGCAGCCGCGTCGCCGGGATCCCGAACCGGGCGGTGACGGCCTCGGGTCCGCCGCACAGCGCGTCCACGGCCGCCTCCGGGTGCCGCCGCCCCAGGTATCCGAGCACGGCCTCCAGCGACCCGTCGTTGCCGAGGTTGCCGGAGCCGAGCAGGCCGAACACCCCGACGCGCACCGGAGTTCCGTTCGCGGCGCTCATGCCCGCCTCCCCTCACGGCCGGCGACCAGGGCGTCGACGGAGACGGTGAGCCGGTCCGGGTCGACCGGGGCGCGGTCCTCGACCCGCTCGCCGGCGCCCGGCCGGACCCGGCTGGTCATCCACGCGGCCAGGTGACGGCGGCAGGCCCGCCGGTCGGCCGGGGACAGCGGCGCCCGCCGGATCGACGAGACGAAGCCCCAGACGTACTCGGCGAGCAGCCGGGGCGTCGGGTGCAGCGGGCCGGCCCGGCGCGGGTCCAGGTTGACGCACCGGGAGCGCTTGGAGGGGTTCGCCCGCTCGGCGCGGGTGGGGTGGTCGCGCCGGAAGTACAGCAGTTCGGGCACCTGGTAGAAGGGCCCGTGCAGGGTGATCTCGGCGACGTAGGTGCGGTCCGCGTGGTGGTAGCTGTCCATCGGCTTCACCCGGCGCAGCACGTCGGTCCGCATGACGCCGTAGAAGTCGTCGCCGCCGGGCTCGAACAGCAGACTGCGGAAGCGCTCCGGCGCGCTCGGCGAGTCGGTGGCGAGCGTGTAGTCGTAGGGGACCTTCACCTTGCCGTCGCCGTCGATGACCGCCTGGCCGGTGTGCGCGAGGATCATCTCGGGCCGCTCGTCCAGCGCCTCCACGCACAGCCGCAGCAGGTCCCGGCCGTACAGGTCGTCGTGCGAGGCCCACTTGAACAGTTCGCCGCGGGACTCGGCGAGCACATGGTTGTGGTTCGGTGTCGCGCCGATGTTCCGGGGCAGCCGGATGTACCGGATGCGCGAGTCCTTCGCGGCGTACCGGCGGCAGATGTCCTCGGTGCCGTCGGCCGAGGCGTTGTCGGAGATGACCAGCTCGAAGTCCTCGTAGGTCTGGCCGAGCAGGGCGTCGAGCGACTCGGCCAGGTACTCCTCGCCGTTGTACACGGGCAGGCCGATGCTCAGCCTGGGTTGCGCGGTCATGACGTCCTCACTTCGCGGATCGGTTCTTGAGCGCGCTCGCGCAGGGCGGAGCGCAGTTGCAGCCACCACACGGCCGAGCCGCTGACGGTCGCGGCGGCGACGCCCCAGGCCGAGCCGACCGCGCCGCCGGCGGCCGCGCCGCCGAGTCCGCCGCCGACGTAGCAGACGGAGGCGAACAACTGGCAGCGCAGGCTGCGCCGGGCCGCGCCGAGTGCGCGCAGCCCGGCGGCCGCGCCGGTGCCGAGGCCCGCGCCGGCGACGCCGAGGCTGATCGGCACGATGAGCTGGGAGGCGGAGTGCCAGACGTCGCCGAGCACCATCTCGCCGAGCCGGTCGGGCACCAGCAGCAGCGCCGAGCCCCAGAGCAGCGCGCCGACGGCCTGCCCCCCGCCCAGGAGCAGGCAGAACCTGCCCAGTTGGTGCGGGGCCTGCCGCAGCACCCGTGCCGCCTCCGGGACGGTGACGAGCGAGAGCCCCATGAGCACGGCCAGGAACGGGCCGAGCAGGAGCTCGGCGCCCCGCACCGCGCCCACCGCGCCGACCCCGACGATCACGCCCACCCCGTACGCCCGCAACTGGCTCGCGCCGCTGAGGCTGACGTTCTCGACCAGGTAGCGGTAGCCGAGATCGCGCTGTTCGCGCAGCCAGCCGCGCGCCTCGGCCATGCGCGGCCGGATGCCGGACTGGACGTACCCGTACCCCGCCGCCACCGTGGCGGACGCGCCCCAGGCGAACACGAAGGCGGCCACGGTGCCCACATGGGCCGCCACCACCATGGCGGGGACGAGCGCGACACCCCAGGCGACGTCGTTGAAGAACGCCTTCCGCCCGGTGCCCGCGGCGAAGAACGAGTACCGCCAGGCGTCCTGGAGCAGCAGCCCCGGCAGCATGACCCCGAGGGCGGCGAACGCGGGCCCGACCCGGCCGCCGAGGCCGAGACCGGCCGCCAGGCACACCACGCCGAGGACGCCGCCGACGCCGAGCGCGGTGCCCGTCGACCGGCCCACCGCCCCGCGCCACGCGGCGCCGGGCGGGCCGCTGAAGCGGACCGTGAGCGGATCGGTGGCCAGCCCGCGGGAGACGTTGAGCACCACGCCGTACGTCACCCAGGCGAGGCTGAACACGCCGAACGCGGTCACCCCCAGCGAGCGGGCCACGTAGATGCCCACCGCGAAGTTGCTCACGCTGGAGGCCGCCTGGTCGGCCAGCCCCCAGGACAGCCGGCCGACCAGGGCCCGCTTGGCGGACCCGGCCGGCGGCACCGTCGTCGGCGGATTCTCCCCCTCGGTGGTCATCGGCGTCACGTCTTGATCAGGTCGGCGTCGCGCAGGGCACCGGCCGCGGCGGCGACCGTGTCGAAGGGCAGCCCGGCGCGCTCCGCGACGTCCAGCAGACTGTGCTCGCCGTCGGAGAGGCTGAGCACCCACAGCATGGCCATCTGGGCCTCCTTGGCGTCGCTGCGGCCGCCGAGCGAGTCGTACAGCCCGCGCCGGCCGAGCTGCGGCTCGCCGTAGGGGCTGAGGTTGACGTACCGCCGGTTGCGGTCCAGGACGGCGAACGCCTCGCGGCAGACGGCGAGCGTGTCCGCCATCGCCTCCGGGGAGACGAAGTCCAGGTCGTCCGCCGAGGTGTGGTACTCGGGGTACCCGGCGTACGGGGTCCGGCTGAGCGAGCCCACTCCGAGATCGAACCCGGGCGAGCAGTACTGCCGCTCGTCGTAGCCGTACGGGGTGAACTCCTTGATCCGGTGCGGGCGTTCGGAGGTGCGCAGCACATGCTCCAGCACCCGGTCGATCTCCGCGTCCCCGCGCCTGCTCCGCTTGTACGTCAGACTGCCCGAGTCGCCAGCGCAGGCCAGCACCAGTCCGTGCTTGACCCGGTCGACCCGCTCGGCGTTGCGGGCCAGCCAGGTGATCGCCCCGACGGTGCCGGGCGCGAAGATGAACCGGTAGGTGTAGTACGGGTTCTGCTCCGCCAGCGCGCGCGCCAGGTACACCGCCACGGCGATGCCGGCCAGGTTGTCGTTGGCCAGCGACGGGTGGCAGACGTGGCAGGAGACGATCACCTCGTCGGTGACCTGCCCGGGGACCACGTGTTCGGCGTAGGTGAGATGGCCGTCGGCGAGCGTGGAGTCGATGCGGACCTCGTACTCGCCCTCGGGCAGCGCGTCCAGGGTCTCCTGGGCCAGGCAGAACCCCCACTCCGGCTTGTAGTAGCTGGTGCGGTACGGCACCAGGTCAGGCTGGTCCGGCAGGGTGTGCAGATGCCCGCGCAGCTCGGACAGCGGCATGGTCGCCGACACCGGCACGCTGTAGCCGAGCACGTGCAGGCTGGACGCGGCGAAGTCGACGACCCGCCTGCCCGTGCCGTCGGCTATGTAGGCGTCGCGGATGTTCCACTCCTGCGGCACCGTCCAGTCCAGCACCTGGGTCCCGGTCGGCACCTCGTGCACCTGGAGCGGGATGTGTTCGCCGACGATGTCCAGGGTGGCGCGCACCCCGTCGCCCGTGATGCTCCGGCACAGCGGGTACAACCGCTCCACCAGCGCGTACATCTCCTCCCCGGCCGTGCTCATCGGCGCCACCGCAGGGTCTCGTCGACCGTGCCCGCGTCGGACGCCGCGCGCAGCACCGCGAGCCGGGTGAAGCGCTGCTCGAAGCTCTCCCGGGTCAGCCCGTGCTCGCGGTAGGCGTCGGCGAGTTCGAGCGCGCCCTGCTTGACCGTCCACTCGCAGTCGAAGCCGGGGATCGCGGCGCGGAACCGGGAGAAGTCCACCCGGTACGACCGCGGGTCCGCGCCGTTCTCGCCGGTGATCACCACCTTGGCACCGGACACCGCCTCGGCGACCTGCTCGGCGATCTCGGCGACGGTGACGTTGTTGACCTCGCTGCCGATGTTGAACGCCCGGTCGTGCACGGCCTCCCGGGGCGCGTCCAGCGCGGCCGTGAAGGCCCGGGCGATGTCGGCGGCGTGCACCAGCGGGCGCCAGGGCGTGCCGTCGGAGAGCACGAGGACCTCGCCGGACAGCAGGGCGTGCCCCACCAGGTTGTTCAGCACGATGTCGGCGCGCAGCCGGGGCGAGTAGCCGAAGGCGGTGGCGTTGCGCATGTACACCGGGGTGAAGTCGCCGTCGGCGAGCTCGTGCAGGTCGTCCTCGACCCGCACCTTGGACTCCGCGTACGGCGTCACCGGCCGCAGCGGGGCGTCCTCGGCGACGAGTTCGTCGCCGCCGGCGGCGCCGTAGACGGAGCAGGTCGACGCGTACAGGAAGCGTCGCACTCCCGCGTCGCGGGCCAGTTTCGCCAGCTTCACGGACGCGTGGTGGTTGATGTCGTAGGTGAGGTCGGGCGCCAGCGCGCCCAGCGGGTCGTTGGACAGCGCGGCCAGGTGGATCACGGCGTCGACGCCGGCCACGTGTTCGGCCGTGACGTCGCGCAGGTCCACCTGCCGCGTCGGCGGGTCGGCGGGAGCCGGGCCGAGGACGCAGTCGGCGAACAGGCCGGCGTCGAGGCCGACGACCTCGTGTCCGGCGGCCGTGAGGACCGGGGCCATGACGGTGCCCAGGTAGCCCTGGTGCCCGGTCAGCAGTACGCGCAAGGTTCATTCCCCCAGGTCGAGAGTGAGTTTGGTGACGGCGAACGCCTCGGCGTAGCGCGCGTTGCTTTCGATGCCGCGGATGCGGGCCAGCCCGAGGAAGGCCTCCCGGTCGTACCAGGGCCGGTGCTGCTGCGAGGGGTAGTGCTCCTGCAGCAGCCGCACCTTCTCCTCGGCGGTCTCCGGCGCCAGCGGCTGGTACGCCGAGGGACGGCCGAGATCGCCGTCCCACTTGACGATCTCGTAGCCGAGCACGAGGTGGTCGCGGAACGCGGTGGTCATGAGCTTGGCCAGACCCCGGTGGTCCTGGTGCGCGTCGTCGGTGCGCGGGGCGAGGACCAGGTCCGGCTCCGTGGTCGCGCGCAGCTCCTCGACCGCGCCCTTGGCCTCGTCCCAGTGCGCGGGCAGCCGGCCGTCCGGCAGCTTGTGCACGGTCAGCGCGAGGTCGGCGCCCGGGCAGAAGGCGGCGAGCGCGGCCCGCTCCTCCTGTTCCCGCTCGCCCCCGCCCCCGCTGAGCACCAGCGCGTCGACGCGGAGGCCCGGATGCGCGCGGCACAGCGTCAGCAGCGTGCCGCCGGCGCCGATGGCGATGTCGTCGCAGTGCGCACCCACCGCGACGATGCTGTTCAGGCGCCCGGCCCCGAGCCGGATCACGCGGTGCCCGCCGTGGCGCCGACCCGGCTCGCGGGCACCCGTACAACGGTGCCGCCGTGCTCCCACACGGCCCACGGCCGGTCGCCCCGGGTGTAGGCCTCGTCGAGCGCGGCCCGCTCCTTCACGGTGTCGGTCGGCTTCCAGAAACCGCGGTGCTGGTGCGCCACCAGCCGTCCCTGCTTGGCGAGTTGGCCGCAGCCGTCGGCCACCAGGTCCCCGTTCTCCGGGATGTGGTCGAAGACCTCCTGACGGAGCACGAAGTAGCCGCCGTTCTCCCACAGCGGCATGTCGCTGACCGCGGTGATGCCGCCGACCAGGCCGTCCTCGCCCAGCTCGACGCAGTGGAACGAGGACTGCGGCGGGACCACCATCATCGACGCGCCGGCGTCGCGCCGGGCGAAGTTGTCGATCATCTCCGGCAGCGGGGCGTCGGTGAGCACGTCGGCGTAGTTGGCGAGGAACATCTCGTCCCCGTCCAGGTGGTGCCGCACCCGGCGCAGCCGCTCCCCGATGGGCGACTCGATGCCGGTCTGCGCGAACGTGATCGTCCAGTCGGCTATGTCGGTGGACAGCAGCTCGGTCCGCCCGCCCCGCAGCACGAAGTCGTTGGACGTCGTCTCCTCGTAGTTGAGGAAGAAGTCCTTGATGTGGTGGGCCCCGTAGCCCAGGCACAGGATGAACTCCTTGTGCCCGAAGTGCGCGTAGTAGCGCATGACGTGCCAGATCAGCGGGCGCGGCCCGACCATCGCCATCGGCTTGGGCACGTCGTCGGAGGTTCCGTTGCGCATCCGCATCCCGTAACCGCCGCAGAACAGGACGACCTTCATCGCTTGACCTCGACAATGCTCAGTTCCGGAATGGGAAACACGAGTCGGCCGCCCCATTCGTGGACGAAGGACAACTGCTCGGTCAGCTCGGCCCGCAGGTTCCACGGAAGGACCAGGACGTAGTCCGGCTTGTCGGCGGCGATCCGCTCGGGCTCCAGGATCGGGATGCGGGTCCCCGGGGTGAACCGGCCGTGCTTGTAGGGGTTGCGGTCGACGGTGTACGCGAGCAGGTCGGGCCGGATGCCGCAGTGGTTGAGCAGCGTGTTGCCCTTGCCCGGGGCGCCGTAGCCGACGACCGTCTCGCCGCGCTCGGCGGCCTCGATGAGGAACCGCAGCAGATCCCGGCGCACCTTGGCCACCCGGGCGGAGAACTCGGTGTACCCGGACAGCTCCTGGAGCCCGGCGGCCTTCTCCCGGTCGAGCACCTCGGCCACGCGGGCGGAGGGCTCGCCCGCCACCTCGGCCGGGCGGGCCCACAGCCGGATGGAACCGCCGTGCGTGGGCAGCAACTCGACGTCCACCAGCGCGAGTCCGCCGCTCGCCAGCGCCCGGATCGCCGAGGCGACCGTGTAGTACTGGAAGTGCTCGTGGTAGATCGTGTCGTACTGGTTCTCCTCGATCAGGGTCAGCAGGTGCTGCACCTCGATGGAGACCCAGCCGTCGTCGGCGACCAGCGCGCGCAGCCCCTGGGTGAACCCGACCACGTCGGGGATGTGCGCGTACACGTTGTTGGCCACGACCAGGCCGGCCGGGCCGTGCTCGGCGCGCACGGCGGCGCCGGTCTCCGGGTCGAGGAACGCCGTGAGCGTGGGCACCCCCGCCTCGCGGGCCGCGGCGCCGACGTTCACCGAGGGCTCGACGCCGAGGCAGCGGATCCCCCGCTCCACCACGTGCTTGAGCAGGTATCCGTCGTTGCTCGCGACCTCGATCACGAAGGCGTCGGGGCCCAGGCCCACCCGCCGCACGGCGTCGTCGACGAACGTGCGCGCGTGCTCCACCCAGGACGTCGAGTAGGAGGAGAAGTAGGCGTACTCCGTGAACGTCTCCTCCGGCTTGATCAGCGGAGGGATCTGCGCGAGCCAGCAGTCGGTGCAGACCCGCAGGTGCAGCGGGTACGCGGGCTCCGGCTGGTCCAGTTGGTCAGCGGCGAGAAAGCTCTCGCACGGCGGCGTCGCCCCCAGATCGACGACGCTCGCCGTCGCGTGCGAGCCGCAGAGTCGGCATCGTGTCATGTACTGTCCCCATCCCCCTTGAACGCGCGGGTGTCCCCGCCGCGAGCATGTACAGACCGTCCCGCGATCGCGGTCCGGTACCCCTCCACCAGGCGCTCCAGCCCGACGGCCGGGCTGAAGCCCTGTTCGTAACGGCGCCGGGCCGCCCGCCCCATCTCCCGGTTGTCGTCCGGCCCGGCCGTGATCCGGCGCAGACAGGACGCGAGCGAGGCGGTCTCACCCGGCTCGTGCAGCAGCCCCGTCACCCCGTCCTCGACGAGTTCGACGAAGGCACCGTGACCGGCGGCGACCGTCGGGACCCCCGCCGCCATCGCCTCCACGACCACGAGGCCGAACGCCTCCAGCCAGGTGGAGGGAGCCACCACGGCGACCGACCGCGCGATCGCCCGCCGGCACTGCTCCTGGTCGTACAGGCCGACGTGGCGGACGTCGTCCCGGCCCGCGGCCCACGCGGTCACCTCGGGCTCCAGCGGCCCCGTGCCGGCGATCACGAGCGGCACGCCCACACCGCCCCCGGCGGCGAGTTCGTCCCAGGCGGCCATGAGCAGCCGTACGCCCTTGGCCTCCGCGAGCCGGCCCAGATAGAGCACGTGCTCGCCCGGGCCCTCCCGGCGGAGGCCCGGTTCGGGCACGAAGTTGTGCTTCACCGCCAGCTTCTCGGCCGGCATGCCCGCCCGCACCAGGACGTCGCGCTGCGCCGCCGAGATGCAGAAGAACCGCTCCACCCCGGTCCACCACCGCCGCCGGTTGACCGACATGCTGACCGCGAGCGGCACCGTCGCCAGCCGCGAGTTGCGGTAGCAGCCGTGCCGGACGGCGGGCAGCGGCGTGGACCCGACGCACTCGGTGCACGGCCGGCCGTCCCGCTGGAGCGTGCCGGGCGGGCAGATCTGGGTGTAGTTGTGCAGCGTGGCCACCGCGGGCACGCCGGCGTCGGCGCAGGCGGCCAGCACGGCGGGCGACAGGAGCGGGAAGACGTTGTGGACGTGCACCACGTCCGGCCGGTCGGCGCGCAGCCGGTCGGCGAGCTCCGAGCGGACCGCCGGGTTCCACGGCACCAGCAGCGGGACGGCCACCTTGCCCGGCAGGGACCGGGCGGCGATGTCGTCACTGCGCCGCTCGAACGTCTCGACCCGGTGGCCGGCCTCCCGCAGCAGCGCCACCTCCGCGTCGACGACCTTGTTCTCGCCGCTCGGCTGCGCCGAGGCGTAGCGGTTGTGCACCACGAGGACGTGCATGCTCAGATCGCCTCCGTTCGCTGGGCCCATCGCGGGACGTGTCGTCGGGGAAGCCGGGGTCCCGGCGGGGGAGCCGCCCGGTCGGGCGTCGCCAGCAGCGAGGCGGCCACGGCCAGGTGCAGCAGGTACGGCGAGGCGTCGCCTAGTCCGGCCTCGGTGTACGAGGCGATCGCGCAGTAGCTGATCAGGAAGATCGCGCAGGCCCTCGACAGCGACGGCGGCCGCAGCAGCGCGACACCGCCCAGCACGACGATGATCGCGGCCACCAGCCCGACGCCGATCACTCCCTGCTCGTTGAAGACGGCCAGCCAGCTGTTGTCGATGGGCAGCCCGTCGAAGGACTTGTCGCCCAGACCGGCGCCGAACAGGTACTCGGTGGTCGACCGGGGCTCCGCCAGCAGGGCGTGCCAGACCTTGGCCCGGCCGGTGAGGCTGGAGAAGTTCTCCTGGCTCTGTCCGCGCAGGAACCACGTCTGCAGCGCGGAGGCGAACCCGACCGCGGCCACCGTGCCGATCGTCACCGCCCAGGTGAAGAACCGGCGGGCGGCGCCGCTGGTGAGGATGAGCGAGCCGATCGCCAGCGCCAGCCCGAGGAGCAGTCCGAGCGTGGCCGTGCGGGTGTGGGTCAGGGCCAGCAGGACCAGGGAGGGCACGATGACCACCGCCGCGCTGGTCCGGTCGGTCCGGCGGCCGAGCAGGAGCAGCACGGTCAGTCCGATGATGACCGCCGCGTACTGCCCGATCTGGGGCGGGGTGAGCGGCCAGAGCGCGCCGACCAGCCGTCCGCCGTAGAGGTCGGGCAGGGCCGCGCCGGGCGAGGCGACCAGACCGGCGGCCACCGTCCCGAGCACCGCCAGATACATCCGGATGTGATGCCGTACGAACGTCTCGTCGCCGTCCCACCAGCGGCTGACCAGCCACAGCGTGCCGACGAAGAGGGCCAGCCGGAAGCAGCGGAACAGGGCGCCGAACCCGGACTCCAGATGCATGCTGGAGATCACGCTCATCACCAGGAGCAGGGTGAGCAGGAACAGGTAGGCGCTGGTCCGGATGCGCAGCCGGAGATTGACCGCGAGGGCCAGCGCGAACGCGGTGACCAGCGCGCCCATGGTGACCATCTGGATGAGCGAGCGGGGGAGCGGGACGATCGTCTTCGCCCCGGCGGACCCGAGGGTGTTGAGGATCAGCAGTCCCCAGACGGTCCCGATGATCTTCGGTGTGCGGTCCGTGTTCATCTCAGCCACCGTCCTGGCTGCGGAAGGTGCTGCCCGCGTCCTGCAGGTACGGCGCCTCCTGCCACTGGCCGGAGTCGAGCACCCGGCTCGGGTCGTGGGCGACGAACCTCCACGGTCCGACGTAGGTGTTGTCGTGCCAGCGGTTGTGCTGCTTCCCGGTGATCGCCTCCGCCACCCGCTCGCCCTGGTACGGGGACCAGTCCGGGTAGGTGCCGTAGTTGGCCAGTACCGCCATGCGGTCGCACTTGACCGTGCAGCCCACGACGGACTTGTCCAGCGCGAAGCGGTTGTTGTGGATGTCCACCCGCTGGGTCCGCCAGCGGCAGTCGGTGTAGAGCGGTTCGGCGGCGATCCCCGGCCGGGCGCAGCGGTGCATGTCCTTCACCAGCAAGGTGCAGTCCCCGGACGAGGTGTTGGCCGGGCTGTTGCAGAACCGGTCGGCGTTCTCCCACAGGGTGATCCCGGACCAGTTGTCCTTCAGCACGTTCTGGTAGATCTCGATCCTGTCCGTGCGGGCGTGGACCCGCGGTTCGCCGCCGGACTCGGAGATGTAGACGGTCGCGAACGGGAAGTTGTCCCCGCGGTCCGCGTACTTGCGGCCCTCGACCCAGTTGTTCCGGCGGATCATGTTGTCGCGGACGACCGCGTTGTAGCTGGTCTCGTAGATCAGCGCGGCACCGTCGTTGGCCTCCAGCACGTTGTCCTCGATGAGGAAGTCGTTGTTGTTCGTGTCCGCCCACAGCCCGGTCCCGCGGTTGTCGTGCACCCAGTTGCCGCGTATGTCGGCGCCGTCGACGGCCCAGAACTTGACGCCCCCGGTGCAGCCGCAGCCCGGCCGCTTCCGCTCCCAGTCGTCCGTGTTGTTGCCGACGATCTCGTTGCCCTCCAGCACCAGGCCGGTGATACGGCCACTGCCCTTGTACGCGTTCACGCCGTACTGGCCGTTGTCGCGCAGGCAGTTGGCGCGGACCTGCTGGCGGGCCCCGGCCATCAGGCCCGCACCCGAGTTGTGCTGGATCGTCGCGTGCTCGATGACCCAGCCGTCGGCGGAGTCGTGGTTGACCACGCCCTCGTCGCGCGGGGCGACGAAACCCTGCACGGTCAGATAGCGGATGGTGACGTCGGGGGCCGTGCCGGCGAACGCGTACTGGTTGGTCCCGCGGCCGTCGAGGACCGCGCCCGGCGCGCCGACGTAGACGTCCCCCTTCTTCGGGAGGACCTGGGCGTAGCGGTCCGCCTCGAGCCGGTGCTTGCCCGGCTCGAGCCAGAACGTGGTGTTCGCCGGGCTCTTCTTGGTCTTCTCCGCCAGGTCACCGGGCTTCGAGGGGTCGACCGTCACCGCGCCCGCCGGCGCCTTCGCCGGTCCGGCCGCGGGCTTGGCGCACATCCGGGCCACGGACGACGAGGGCCCGGCCGTCGGCTTCAGCCGCGCGTCCTGCGAGCTGTCGCAGCCGGTCGCCGCCGGCAGGGCCAGTGCCAGCAGCGCGGCCGGCAGCGCCCAGTGCCGCCAGTTGATCGCCAAGCGTCCTTCCTCCCTAGCCGTGGAACCTGAGTACGGTGGTGAACCCCTGCGTGCCCTCGGCGACGCCGGTGCCGACCAGCGTGGTGGCGGGTTCCTTGCGCCCGAAGCCGGCGGAGTACCAGCCCAGCGGCGGTTCGCTCTCGCCGCGGTGCGCCCGCCAGGTCAGCCGCGCGGGCAGGTCGAGCTCCGCGGAGCGCTCCTCTCCGTCTGCGGCCCAGGTGAGCCGCGCCCGGTCGCCCTCCAGCTCCGCGGTGACCGCGGGGCCCAGGTGGAAGGCCAGGCGTACGTCCCGGCGCGGGCCGCGCACCTCGTCGAACACCGTCAGCTCCCGGCTCCCGGCCGCCAGTTCCACCAGGCGGCGGTGCACCGAGCCCGGGTAGCCGTCGTGCTCGGCGCACCAGCGGGAGGTTCCCCCGGCCGGGGCGCCGGAGGCGTCCGCGACCAGGACGCGGCTGCGGGCGTGCCGGGTCCACAGGAACGGGCCGCCCGAGACGGACTGGTCACCGCCGTCGAGTTCCAGCGTGTTGTGACCGAGCGTGGAGCGGAAGTACCGCCGCCACTCGGGCTGCCCGTGGTAGCAGAAGGTGCCCGGGTCGGCGAGCACGTCGACCCCGTCGTGCCGGACCTCCACGGACAGCGCGTCGGCGTGGGCGTGCGCGGCGATGGACAGGAATCCGTGCGGACCCCCGTCGCAGCGGACCCAGATCTCCTCCGGGCCGCGCAGGACGGTCATGCCCGCGTCCGCGAAATGGGCGGGCCGTTCCGCGGGCCGGGCCACGGCCGGTGCGGTGTCCTTCCGCGCGTACGGCCGGATGAACGCGGCCAGCAGCGGGGTGCGCACGTCGGTCCCGGTCACCGTCGGCCACCAGTCGAGCCGGCCGAACACGGCGTCCCCGGTGGCGAGCAGCGAGGCCCAGCGGTCGGTGCCGGCGCCGTCCACGATCAGACCGTGGCCGTCGTCCGCGTCGCCCTGGCGCGGTGGCCGCAGCCGGTTGTCCACGACGGCCGCGAGCGCGTCCGTCATGCGCAGCAGCACGAGCCGAACCGTCGTGGGGACCTGGACGCCCGCCGCGTCCGCCTCGGCCACGGCGGCCAGACCGAGTTCGAGGACCAGGCCGTGGTACTCGGTGGCCAGCTCCCGGTTGAGGCCGGAGAGGAAGGTGTTGCCCCGCAGCTCCCGCTCCAGCGACCGCAGGGCGTCGGACCGCCAGCGCGCCGAGGAGGGGAACCATCCGAACGCGCAGGCCGCGGCGAACTGCCCGGCGGTCTCCGCGATGACGTGGTTGTTCGCCGAGGACCCGCGGCTGGGGAAGGCGGCCAGCCAGCGCTGGTGGTGCCAGATCTGGTTCAGCGCCACCGGGTTGTCCTCGAAGAGGGCGGCCGCGCCCTGCCAGCCGTCGAGCAGCCGGCGCACCCACACCCAGGACAGCAGCCGGATGCCCAGCTCGATGCCGCTGGTCCAGTGCACGCCTTGCAGCGGCGGGTTGGCCTCCCACCACGACCGCAGATGCCCGGCGACCCGCTCGGCGTACCGCTCGTCCCCGGTGAGGGCGTAGGCGGCGGCGAGCACGGTGAGGTACTGGTGCCGGGAGGGCTCCCAGATCTGCTTGATGTCCCCGACCGCGTCCTCGTCGCGGTACGGCACGTCGAACGCGTACACCTGCGGGGCCCGGCGTCCGGTCTTCGGGTCGTACGACCAGTCCGGGTCGGCCAGGTCGTCGCGTTCCACCCCGAAGAACTCGGCGTGCCCGTCCATCAGCCGGTCCGCCTCGGCGACCAGACGCTTCACGGCGTCCGGCGCCACCTCGGCGAGCGTGCCCGCGGGCAGCGAGGCGGTGAACCGGGCGCCGGTCACGTCCGGGCAGTCCGGTGGCGCCGCACGCCACCGCCGCCTGCGGACCGCGTCGCCCGCCCGGCCGGAGACCTCCAGCGGCCCCATCCGGGACAGACGGCGCAGGTACCAGCCCGCGCTCATGGTCATCGGGCGCCCGCCAGTGTCACCGGCACGCCGCCGGCCAGGCCGGTCCGCACGGCGAGGGTGGCCGCCGTGGTGGCCACCAGCGACTCCAGCGGCACCGGCATCGGACCGCCGGTCCTGACGGCCTTGACGAACGCGGCCAGTTCGGCCGACTGGCCCTTGTCCCGGGCCTTCGGCAGCCGCGAACTGACCCACCGCTTGCGTCCGTACACCGAGGCACGGACGAAGTCGTCGAGCCGCAGCACCTTGCCGTCCGCGACGAGGTCCAGCGTCTCCTTGGGGAAGCCGGGCGCGCCCGAGGTGACGTAGCTGATGGTGGCGGTGGACTCGTCCGGGTAGCGCAGGACGACCTGGAGGTCCTCGTTGCCGGAGGAGGCGACCGCGTACACGGACACCGGGTCGGCGCCGAGCAGCCAGCTCGCCGTGTCGATGAAGTGCCCGCCCTCGCCGACGAACCGCGAGCCCTCGGCGCCCTGCTGGAGGTACCAGCTCCCCTGCGCCAGCCGGCCCGCGTTGACCAGATAGCGCAGGCTCGCCGGACCGGTCCGGTCGCCGAACCGGCTCCGGGCCTCCTGGAGCAGCGGCGAGAACCGGCGGTTGAAGCCCACCTGCAGACGGTCGTTGCCGGACTCCTCCACCGCCGCGAGCACGCCGGCCAGCTCCTCCTCGGTGAGGGCCAGCGGCTTCTCCACGAACACGGTCTTGCCGGCGAGCAGCGCCTGCCGGGTGAGTTCGGCGTGCGAGCTGTGCCGGGTGACCACGAAGACCGCGTCGATGGACTTGTCGCCGAGCACCGCGTCGAGATCGGTGGTCGCCTCGGCGAAGCCGAACTTGCGCTGCGCGTTGGCCGCGGACAGCGCCGTCGTCGTGACGACCGTCGACAGTTCGACGCCGTCGCGCCGCGCCAGATGCGGCAGCAGCATCGACGTCGCGTAGTTGCCCGCGCCGACGAACGCGAGGCGCACCGGCGTCTTCGCGGCCCGGACCGGAGCGGACGCCCCCTCGCCGCCGCCCCGCTTCACCGCGGGCACGGCCAGTACCGGTGCGGTCGCCGGGGTCTCCGTGCTCTCCGCCTCCGCGTCCTGCTCCGGGTATCGGAACAGCACGGCCACGGCCTTCAGTTCGCCTTCCTTCAGGCTCCGGTACGTCTCGACGGCCTCGTCGAACGCGGCGATGTGGGAGATCAGGGGCTCCACGTCGACCCTGCCGCGGGCGGCGAGGTCGAGGAAGCACGCAAGGTTGCGGCGCTCGGTCCAGCGCACATAGCCGATCGGGTAGTCCCGCCCCTCCAGCTCGTACTCCGGGTCGTAGCGGCCGGGTCCGTAGCTGCGGGAGAACCGGACGTCGAGTTCCTTCTCGTAGTACGCGTTCCACGGCAGGTCGAGGCGGCACTTGCCGATGTCGACGACCCGCCCGCGGTCACGGCAGAGCCGGGCGGCGAGCTCGACGGGCTGGTTGCTGCCGCCGCCGGCCGCCAGGTACACCTGGTCCACGCCGTGGCCGCCGGTGAGTTCGGCGACGGAGTTCTCCACGGCCGCGGACGAGGGGTCGCCGCAGGCCGCCGCGCCCAGGCGCTCGGCCAGCTCGCAGCGCGCCGGGTCCGGGTCGACCCCGACGACACGGACGCCCGAGGCGGTGAGGAGCTGCACGACCAACTGCCCGATCAGACCGAGACCGATGACCAGCGCCACCTCGCCGAGCCGCGACTCGCCCTGACGGACACCCTGCATCGCGATCGACCCGACGGTGCCGAAGGCCGCGTGCCGCGGCGCGAGACCGTCCGGCACCGGGGCGTAGAGGTTCTTCGGCACCCAGTTCAGCTCGGCGTGCAGCGCGTGCTCGTTGCCGGCACAGGCCACCAGGTCGCCGACCTTCACGTCGTCGATCCCGGCGCCGACCTGCTCGACCACCCCGCACAGCGAGTACCCCAGCGGCGTGTACGAGTCCAGTTTGCCCATCACCTTGCGGTACGTGGCGGGCACCCCGTTGGTGGCGACGCTCTGCATGACCTTGGCGACCTGGTCCGGCCGGGAACGGGCCTTGCCCAGCATCGACATGCCGGCCTCGGAGACCTTCATGAGCTCCGTACCGGTGGAGATCAGCGAGTAGGCGCTGCGGACGAGCACACCGTCCGGCTTGCATCCCGGCACCGGCACGTCGAGCAGCGCCAGTTCACCGCTCTTGTAGTTCTGTACGACCTGTTTCACCGAAGTCCTCTTGTCTCTACTGTCTCTACGCCGTCGCTGTCTCTACGCATGCACGGGAGAGTGCCGTCCGGCCCCGGAGGTCGCGTCGCGATACCAGTACTCGAGGGTCAGCACATGCCACAGGTGCTTGGAGAAGTCCCGCTGCCCGGAGGCGTCCTCGGCGACCATGCGCGCCAGCGCGTCGCGGCGCAGCAGCCCGGACCGGACGAGCTCGCCGTCGTTCACCACCTCGCGCACCAGCGGCGCCAGATCCCGGCTCATCCAGGCCCGCAGCGGGGCGCTGAACAGGCCCTTGGGCCGGTACACGATCTCCCGGGGCAGGACCGAGGTGGCCGCCTCCTTGAGGACGGCCTTGCCCTGCCGTTTGACGATCTTGCGGTCGCCGGGCACCGCGAACGCGGCCCTGACCACCTCGACGTCCACGTACGGCACCCGTACCTCGGTCGACGCGGCCATGCTCGACCGGTCGGTGTAGGCGAGGTTCAGGCCCGGCAGGAACATCCGGGCGTCGCCCAGGCACATGCGGTTGACGAAGTCGTCGAGGTCGTTGTCCTCGTAGACGTCCGCGTGCTCGGTCAGCACGTCGTCGACCGTCCCGGCCAGGTCCGGATCGATCAGGTCGAGCAGCTCGGCCCGGTCGTACATGGTGTAGCTGCGCCGGAACGCGGTCTCCTCCGGCAGATCGGCGAAGGACAGGAACCGCTTGGCGAAGCGCACCGAGCGGTACCCCCGGCGGGCCGAGGCGACCGGCAGCCGGTCCACGGCCGCGGACACACCGCGCCGCAGGGGCCGCGGGACCCGCTGGTAGCGCAGCGCGATCACGTTGGCCAGGTGTTTGCGGTAGCCGGCGAACAGTTCGTCGGCGCCCATCCCCGAGAGCATCACCTTGACCCCGGCCTCCCGGGCCGCCGAGCAGATCAGGAACGTGTTGATCGCTGCGGGGTCGCCGATCGGCTCGTCCAGATGGTGCGTCATCCGCGGCAGCAGGTCGAGCACGTCCGGGGCGATCTCGATCTCGTGCAGGTCGACGCCGAACTGCTCGGCCACCTGCCGGGCGTAGCGCAGGTCGTCCGGCATCGCCTCGAACTTGGCGTCCTCGGCCCGGAACCCGATCGTGTAGGCGGAGATCCCGGGCCGGTCGCGGGCCGCCAGCGCGGTCAGATAGCTGGAGTCGAGCCCCCCGGAGAGGAAGGTCGCCACGGGCACGTCGGAGAGCAGGTGGCGCCGGGTCGACTCCTCGACGACGGCGGCGATGTCCGGCACGTCGCCGGCGAGGGCACACTCCCGGCCCTCGGCCGCGACCTCCCGCAGGTTCCAGTACCGGCCGCGCTGCACCGCGCCGTCGGGCCGGAACCGGATCCAGCTCCCCGGCGGCAGCTTCTCCGCCTCGCGGAACGCGCACCGCGAGTCCGGCACCCAGTAGTACAGCAGCGACGCCACCAGCGCCGCGTGGTCCACCTCCAGCGACCCGCCGGTCACGGCGGCCAGCGCCTTGAGCTCGGAGGCGAACACGAGGCCGCCGCCGCGCCGGAGCAGGAACAGCGGCTTGATGCCGAGCTGGTCGCGGGCGAGCGTCAGTTCACCGGTCCGCTCGTCGAAGACGCCGAAGGCGAACATGCCGCGCAGCCGGGGCAGACAGTCCGTGCCCCAGCGCCGCCAGGCCTCCAGCAGCACCTCGGTGTCGGAGGTGCCGCGGAAACGCACCCCCGCGGCCTCCAGCTCGGCACGCAGCTCGGGCGCGTTGTACAGCTCGCCGTTGTACGTCAGGACGAGGCCGTTCGAGACCATCGGCTGGGCGCCGGTCTCGGACAGGTCGATGATGGCCAGCCGGCGGTGCCCGAGGTGCACCTCGCCGTCACCGGCGGCGTGGCTGTAGTGGCCCGACCCGTCCGGACCCCGGTGGGCGAGCGTCTCGGTGAGCCGGTCGGCCACGGCCTTGCCGTCGGGCCATCGGTAAGTACCCGCGATGCCACACATGTCCTACCGTGCCTCCTGGTCGCTGTCCGGGACGCGGGCGGCCCACATGGGCTGCCGCTCCGTCCGCCGGGCCGTCCCGCTCTGCCGTGCCGACCGCTCGTCCTGGCCGCGCAGCGCGGTGCTCAGCCCGTCCCACAGCGTGCCGTCGGTCCGGTCACGCGGATCGGGGTCGATCAGCACGACTCCGATCACCGCGATCCGCTGGTCCGCGAGCTGCCGTGCCACGGTGTGCAGCCATGCCGAACTGCCGTGCCCGGCCCGTACGACGAGGACGGTCCGCGTGCCCAGGTGGCGCAGGTCGGTCCACGCGGTGCCCGGTGCCACCGAGCCGACCCCGACCCTGCGGTCCTGGTGCGGCAGGGACCCGGCGGTCTCGGCGCCGACCACCGTCGGGTCGCCCGGCTTCGGGCGGCGCTTGGCGAGCTGGGGGCCCGGCAGGCCGTCGACGACGACCACCGGTCCGTCCGCCGCCAGCGCCCGGGCGAGGTCCAGGGCGATCGCGCTCGTGCCGCGCGCACAGCCCAGTTCGAGCAGCGACACCGGTTCCGCGGAGCCGCGCGCGGTGCGCGCCAGCGACGTGGTGAGCCGTTCGCGTGCCACCCGCACCCGCCGGCGCCGCCCCAGCCGGCCCTTGCGACGGGGCAGCTCGGCGACGACCGAGGCGCCGAGGTTCGACGCGATCTCCCGGCGCAGCACCGGGCGGTCCGCCACGACCGAACCGACGGCGGCCACCGCGAGCCCGAGGACGAGGCCGAGGACGAGCCCGATGGCGCTGTTGGTGGCGGCGGCCTTGGGCAGCGAGGCGCGCACCGCGCTCGGCGCGTCCACGATCTGTGTGCCGGCGATGAGCTGCGGCGTGCCGATGCGGGCCTCCGCGGCGCGCTGGCCGAAATCGGTGATGCGCGAGGTGAGTTCGGCCCGGCGGGCGAAGAGGGACTCCAGGTCCGCCGACGCCGTCGGCCCGCTCTGCGCGGAACCGTCCCCGATCGCCTTGTTGACCTTGGTGAGTTCGCCCTGCAACCGGTCACGCTGGTCGAGCAGGGCCTTGGCCTCGGCGTCCGCGGCCGACCGGATCCGCTTCACGTGGTCCGCGACGAACGCGTCCGCCAGCGCCTTGGCGCGGGCCTCCGCCTGTGCGTCGCTGTCACCCGTCACCGTGATCTGCAGCAGGTTGTTGGTCACCCCGACCCCCGAGTAGTCCCGCATGAAGTCCTCGGGCTTCTCCGAGGAGTGCAGGGACTTCAGGGCCTCGCCGGCGATCCGTGTGGTCTGGAGCAGCGCGACGTCGGTGCGGATCAGCGTCCCGGGGTCGTTCGGCTGGTCCTCCTGGTGCGCGACCAGGACCTTGGTCACCGCGGTCGGCGGCGCCGGCAGCAGGACCGCCACCGCCGCGCCCACGAGCAGCCCCAGCGCTCCGGCGGCACACCAGAAGCGGCGCCGTCTGCGCACCGCCACCACCAGCGCCTGCAGGTCCAGCAGCGGAGCGGAGGCCGACGACTCCGATGTCGTACTCGTCGTCACCCTGAACTTCCCTTCACGTCGTGGCCGACCGCGAGCAACGGCGGGGCCGCGTTCCGGGGACGGCCGGCGGACCGCGCCGCGACGGCGCGGACCATGCCGGCGAGGACGACGCCGACGACCTCGTGCTTGGCGTCCGCACAGGCCTCGGCGATTCCGGCGAGCTCGGCCGCGGTCCAGTTGCCGGGGCTGAGCACGACCAGTGCGCCGGACTCGCTGCCGCGGTCCGGCACCAGCGGCTGGGACGGCGAGACCCCCACCGTCCGCAGGACCGGATCGCCTCCGGCCTCGGCGACGAGCCGGCCGGCCGCGAGGCGGGCGGTCTCGTCGCCGTCCGGGACGAGGACCAGCAGCCGCCGCGGGGCCGGCAGCCGGTCCCGCAGCCGGGCGCACACGCGCTGGTAGCGGATCTGCCGGCTGACCTCGTCGACCGAGGCCTGCGGGGCGGGGATGTCCCAGCGGACGTCGACGCCCAGCAGGCGACGGATCCCCGCACGCGAGCCGCCGTCCTCCGGCCGGTGCGCGGGCCGCTCGGCGGGCACGTCGACGGTGCCCAGCAGCTCCGCGTTCAGCGCCGCGGCGATCTCCGGCTGGGTGCGCAGCCGGCGGCTCATGCGGGCCGCGGTGAGATGGCCGACGACTCCGAGGAGGAAGAACAGCAGCGCCCCGGCGACGACGAGCTGGATCCGCGTCGGCGGTGCCTCGCCGGTCGGCCGGGGGGCCGAGCCCATGACGACCATGTTGGCCTTGGCGGCGGCGGGGTCGGCCTGGTCCAGCTTGCTGAGGGCCTCCTGGAGCGTGGTGCGCAGCTTCTCCAGCTCCGTGCGGGCCTGCACGCTCTCCACGGTCTGGCCGGGATCGGCGGCGTCGGCCAGCTCGGTGATGCGCTTGCCGGTCTGGATCACCGTCTGCTGCAGGGCCTCGCGCTGCGCCGCGGTGTCGGGGTCGGTGTTGTTGTCCGCGACCCGCGCGGCGAACGTGACGAACTGCCGGGCCACCTGGTCGGCGACCCGCTGAGCGCGTTCCGGGGTGTCGGCCGTGCCCGAGATCTTGATGATGTTGCCGTCGGCGGTCTTCGCGCCCACCTGGTCCCGCAGGTCGCTCTTGGCGGCCCCGGTCCAGTGCAGCGCGTCGGCCGCCGCGTCGACCACCACCGAACTGGTCGCGATCTCCTGCTGGGTCAGCAGTTCGCGTTCCTCCCAGGCGCCGGGCAGCAGGACCGACGCCGACGCCGTGTAGCGCGGCGGGAAGAGCAGCGAGGTGCCGTATCCGGCGAGCGCGCCCACCAGGGCGAGCGCGGCGAGGAGCCGCCAGCGCCGACGGATGATCCGGCCGATCGTGACCAGGCGAATCGTGTCATCGTTCAACGGTGCGGCCTCCGCCCTGTGCACGGTCCGGGCCGCCCGCCGGAGCGTCGTCGCCGCAGGCCGCGGCGTAGGCGGCGAGCAGGGACGCCTGCGAGTTCCGCCACGAGAGCGGGCCGCTGATCCGTTCCTGGCCGATCTTGCCCATCAGGGCCCGCTTCTCCGGATCGTCCAGCAGCAGCGCGACGAGCCGAGCGAACTCGCTCTCGTCGTTGGCCGGCGCGTAGACGGCCGCGTCACCGGCGGAGACGCGGGCCTCGCGCAGGTCGAAGGAGACGAGCGGCCGGCCCATCACCATGTACTCGAGGACCTTGTTCATGGTCGACACGTCGTTGAGCGGGTTGTGCGGGTCGGGGGAGAGGCACACGTCCGCCGTGGACAGGTAGCGCACCAGATCCGCGTCCGGGATGCGCCCGGTGAACTGCACCTGGTCCGCCAGCCCGAGCTCCCGCGACAGCTCGACCATCGCGTCGAAGGTGTCGCCGCCACCGACGAACACCGCGTGCCAGTCGGTCCGGCCGACCTCGTCGCGCAGCTTCGCGAGGGCCCGCAACGCGTAGTCGACGCCGTCCTGCGGTCCCATCACCCCGAGATAGCACAGCAGATGGGGCTTGCCGCGCTTCAGCTCCGGCTCGGGCGGCACGGGGTGGAACCGGTCGATGTCGGGCGCGCTGCGCACGACGAAGACGTCCTCCGGCCGCCGGCCGCCACGGCGCACCGCGGTGTCCTTGTAGCTCTCGTTCGTGGCGAGCACGACGTCCGCGGCCCGGTAGGTCATCCGTTCCAGCGCGCACACGCCGCGGTAGAGCAGGTCCTCGCCGCGGCCGAACCGCGAGAGGTACAGCTCGGGCACCAGGTCGTGCTGGTCGAAGACGAACCGCGCACCGCGCCGCTTCAGCCAGCGCGCCGGCAGGAACAGGAGGTCGGGCGGATTGCAGGCGTGCACCACGTCGACCGGCCCGATCTTCCGGGCCAGCCGCATGGTGTGCCACAACGCCGATCCGTACTCCCGCAGATAGCCGGCCGGCCCGCCGGTGGCGGCGCGCAACGGGTAGCGGTGGATCCGCACCCCGTCGATCACCGCCTCCGGCTCCGTGTCCCGCTTGCTGCCCTGAGGACAGATGACGTGCACCGTCCAGCCCGCGTCGCGCAGGGTCGTGCATTCCTGCCACACCCGTCGGTCGAACGGCACCGACAGGTTCTCCACCAGGATCAGCGCACGCCGGCCAGGCCGGTCGCCGCTGGTCGAGTCACCAAGCAAGGCCCATGTATCCCGGTTCGGCCCGGCGCGCGTCGGCGTCGGGGAGATGGATGAGATCGACGATCACGGGACCGTCGCCGTGGGGAAGCGCCGACAGCACGGCCGGGTCCTTCGTCCCCACCAGGCAGACCTCGGCGTGTTCGAGCACCTCGTCGACGGAGTCCGCGAGGAGCTGCGCGAGGTGCGGCAGCCGGGTCTCGATGTACTCGCGGTTCGCGCCGAGCAGCCGCGAGAGGCTCACGTTGGCGTCGTGGATGCGCAGGTCGTAGCCCTTGCCGAAGAGCCGCTCCGCCAGTTCGACCAGCGGGCTCTCGCGGAGGTCGTCGGTGCCGGGCTTGAAGGACAGCCCGAACAGGCCCACCTTGCGCTTGCCGGTGCGCTCCACCAGCTCCACCGCACGCTGCAGATGGTCGGCGTTAGAGGGCAGCACGTGGGACAGGATGGGCACCGACACGTCGGCCCGCTGCGCCGCGTGGACCAGGCTCCGCAGGTCCTTGGGCAGGCACGAGCCGCCGAAGGCGAAGCCGGGCCGCAGGTAGGCCGGGCTGATGTTGAGCTTGCGGTCGGCCAGGAACACGTCGATGACCTGGTGCGAGTCCACCCCGAGCGCCTGGCACACCGCGCCCAGCTCGTTCGCGAAACCGATCTTGAGGCCGTGGAACGCGTTGTCCGCGTACTTGATCGCCTCGGCCACCGGGATCGGCACCCGGAACACCTCGCCGGGCAGGCCCTCGTACAGTGCCGCCACCACGTCGCCGCTCGCCGCGTCGAGTTCGCCGATGACGGTCTTCGGCGGGTCGAAGAAGTCCCGCACGCTCGTGCCCTCGCGCAGGAACTCCGGGTTGACCGCGACCCCGACGTCCACGCCGGCCGTCCCGCCGACGTACTTCTCCAGGATCGGCAGCAGCAGGTTCAGGCAGGTGCCCGGGAGCATGGTGCTGCGGAACACGACGGTGTGCCGGCCGCCCCGCTCGGCCAGCGCGGCACCGATCTCCTCGGTGACCCGCTCCAAGTACGTGGTGCACAGACTGCCGTTGGGCTCCGAGGGCGTGCCCACGCAGATCAGCGACACCTCGCTGTTGGCGATCGCGTCACGGACGTCGGTGGTGGCGCGTAAGGCCCCGCTCCCCACGACGTCGGCGACGAGCTCGCCGATCCCCTCCTCGACCACCGGGGCCTTGGCGTCGTTGACCAGGTCGACCTTCACCTGGTTGACGTCGACGCCGATGACCTCGTGGCCCTGGCCGGCCAGGCACGCGGCCGACACACAGCCCACGTAGCCGAGCCCGAAAACGCTGACCTTCATGACCCGTTCCTCCCCCAGGGCAGACCCTTGCGGTCTGCCGTACCCGCACCTGCCGGACGACGCCCTCCGCGCATCAATAGGCCCCCTGCCCGTAGAGCACCGCACGCAGCGTCTTCCACAAGATCACTGTGTCCAGGGCGAGCGACCAGTCCTCCACGTACCGGAGGTCCAGCCGCACCGCCTCCTCCCACGACAGGTCGCTGCGTCCGCTGATCTGCCACAGGCCGGTCAGCCCGGGCTTGACCAGCAGCCGCCGCCGGATGTCCGGGCCGTACGCGGCGGACTCCTCCGGTAACGGAGGCCGCGGACCGACGAGCGACATCGATCCGGCCAACACATTGAGAAGCTGCGGGAGTTCGTCGATCGAGTACCGGCGCAGCACTGCTCCGACCCGGGTCACCCGCGGATCCCGGCGGACCTTGAACAACAGGCCGGCACCTTCGTCGAGGCCGGCCAGTTCCGCACGCGCCTTGTGGGCCCCGGAGACCATGGTGCGGAACTTGAGGATCGTGAACTCGCGGCCGTTCTTGCCGACCCGGCGCTGGCGGTAGAACGCTCCGCCCCGGCTGTCCAGCATCACGAGCAGGGCGACGAGCACCATCAGCGGCGCGAACAGCAGCAGCAGGACGGCCGCGCCCAGCCGGTCGACGACCACCTTGACCGCGCGGCGGCCGCCGGTGAAGGTCGGCATGCTGACCCGCAGCAGCGGGATCCCGAGCACCGCGTCGACGTGCAGCCGCGGACCGGCCACCTCCATCAGCACGGGGGCCACGACCATCTCCGCGTCGCTGCCCTCCAGGTTCCAGGCCAGCCGTTGCAGCCGGTCCGGCGACCAGTGCGGGTCCGGGGTGACCGCCACGACGCGGTAGCCGTCGCGGTGCACATGGTTCGCGACGTCCGCCAGCCGGCCGACGACCGGCACTCCGTCGAGCTGGTCACCGTCGAATCCGTGACCGTCCGTCGTGCAGACCGCCTCCACCCGCCAGCCGAGGTGCGGGAACTTGCGGGTGCGGGTGACCAGATCGCGCACGGTGGCGGGGCTGCCGGCGGCGAGCACCGGTCGCAGACACCGGCCTTCCTTCCGCTGCTTGTGCAGCCACAGCCGCAGCAGATAGCGCACCGTCATGGTCACGATCGCGATCGCGGGGATCGCGACGAAGATCCAGAGTTTGATGTTGCGCGAGGTGAGGGCGATCCCGCCGAGCGCCAGGACCACGGTCGCCGCGAACAGCGAGCGTCCCAGCCGGCGGAATTCCTCCGCGCCCTGGCCTAAGACGGCCGGAGCCCACGCACGGCTCACCGCCAGTGCCCCCAGCACCAGCAGTTCGGTGCCGAACGCGAGGATGCCCCACTTCTCATGCCAGTTGGCCGCGTCCCGGGCACCGAAGAAGTTGCCGATGGACGCCACGACGACGGCCGTGGCGACCATGTCACTCGTGATCACGGTACGGCGGTAACGCTGCTCCCAGTCGGTCGCAGGCTGATGCATCGCCCCGTCCGTCAGACGCTCGCGCGCAGACGGAAACGGACGTACTAGTCCCCCTTGCCGCACAGAACCCCCCAGGTTCCAGTGGTTCGACGTGTTCGCCTAACACTGTTTCTCGCCACCGGGAGGCACCCCCGCCCCCCGTGCCGCGCCGCGCTGTTCCTCCCCCCGGGAGGCCCCCGCCTCCCGCGCCGCGCTGTGTGTCCGGAATCCCCGTGGAGAAGCCGGGTGCTCCCCGCACCCGAACCCGTCAGGGTTCCGAGGACCGACCGCCCCCGTGTCTGGCGTCCAGGAGGCCAATGCTGGCATTCCTGGCGCCGGACCTATAGATCATTATTGGTCGCCTCATGTCCGAACAGCTGAAGCACGGTCAATCTAGACCATCAGGGCCGCTATGAAGAGGGGGATGTGTGGAATTTGTGTTCAAGATTTGGTGCCGGTTCCGCCGACGGTTGTCCCCCTCCGGGCGCTTTGACCCCACCGTGCCCTTGAGCAGCACTTCCTCGGCGGGCGGCCGTTGACGATCGACGAGCCTCAACAGGCCTTCCACAGAGCACAGTTCGGCAAACCGGCCGATGTGGAACCGTCGCCCTCGGCGTCGCTCAGAGCCAGTCGCGCCGTTTGAAGACGATGTAGAGGCTCGTGCACACCACCGCCATCAGCACGATCGCGAAGGGATAGCCCAACACCCAGTGCAGCTCCGGCATGTGACTGAAGTTCATGCCGTAGATCGTCCCGACCAGAGTCGGTGCGAAGAGGATGGCGGCCCAGCTCGAGATCTTCTTGATCTCCTCGTTCTGCTCGAAGCCCGCTTCCGCCAACGCCCGCATCTCGGCGTTCTGTTGCTGGGTCACGAGCGTCGCGTTGACCGTGAGGATGTCGGTGAGCGCCTGGCGGAATCCGTCCACCCGCTCACTGGTGTGCGTGACGTGGTCGGCGACGTCACGGAGGTAGCGCTGGAGCTCCTCGTCCGTGCGGTACTTGGCGAAGCCGGCCATCAGGCTGTGCAGCATGCCCACCAGCGGGCGGGTGGCCCGCTGGAACTCGACCATCTCGCGGGAGAGTTCGTAGATGCGGCGGGACACGGCGGGGTCGCCGCGGAAGACCTCGGTCTCGATCTCGTCGATGTCGTTCTGGACGCCGGAGACCACCGGGACGTAACCGTCGACGACGGAGTCGAGGATCGCGTAGAGGACGGCCTCCGGGCCGAGCCGCAGCAGCTCCGGGCTGCCCTCCATGCGGCGGCGTACCGCCGAGAGGTCCGGTGCCGCGCCGTGCCGCACCGTGATCACGAAGTCCGGCCCCACGAACACGTGCAGCTCGCCGAAGTCGACCTCCTCGGCCGCGTCCAGATAGCGGGCGGCGCTCAGGACGACGAAGAGCGTCTCCCCGTAGCGTTCCAGCTTCGGCCGCTGGTGCGCCTCCATCGCGTCCTCGACGGCCAGCGGATGCAGATCGAACTCGGCGGCCAGCGAATGGAGTTCGGCCGCCGTCGGACGGGCCAGACCGATCCACGCCATGCCGTCCGGCTGCTCGCGCAGCTCGCGGAAGGTCTCGGCCAGCGAGGCGGGCGTCGACACCCGTACCCCGTCGCGGTACAGCGCGGACTGGACGACGCTGACGACCTCGGTGGGCTCCGCCTCGGGCGGCGCCTCCCGCGGCGGTGTGTGCCTCGGGGGCGGCGACGACGACGGCGGGGTCAGGGCGCGCCGCCAGAGCGACTTCCGCGCGTCCCTCGAGCGCTTTCGCCCCCCGGGGCTCGCGGGCTCCCTCGCCTCCCCGGAGCCGTCCGTGTCCCCCGGACCACTGCGGTCGTCCGAGGCTGAGCGTGCGCGTCGCTCGGACATCGCGGCTGCCTCCAGGGTCGAACGTACGTCTGCGCGATCTCCGAGCAGGATATACGGGGCAAACGGCCCGCGTACCGTCACCGGACGGTGTTCCGTGGGACGGGCCGGGCGGGAGTCGCGGACAGAGGGTGTCCGCGAGGGGGAATAGCGTGCCGGGTATGACAAGGACGACCGCGACGGCCCCCGTGCTCGGCACCCGCGCCCTCAACCGCGCGACCCTCGACCGTCAGCTCCTGCTGCGCCGCTCCCCGACGGCCGCGACCGCCGCCGTCGAGCACCTCCTCGGCCTCCAGGCGCAGAACGTGAAGCCGCCGTACTACGCCCTCGCGGCCCGCCTGGACGGCTTCCGGCCCGAGCACCTGTCGACGGCCATGGAGGAACGTGACGTCGTCCGCATCGTCACCATGCGCTCCACCATCCACACGCACACCGCCGACGACGCCCTCACCCTGCGTCCGCTGGTCCAGGCCGCCCGCGACCGGGAGCTGGGCCAGTTCCGCAAGGGCCTCACCGGCGTCGACCTGGACCGGCTCGCCGCGATCGGCCGCGAACTGGTGGAGAGCGGACCGCGCACCATGAAACAGCTCCGGGAGGCACTGCTCGCCCAGTGGCCGGAAGCCGACCCCTTCGCCCTCTCCGTCGCGGCCCGCTGCACCCTGCCCCTCGTCCAGGTCACCCCGCGCGGCCTGTGGGGCCGCAGCGGCCAGGTCGCCCTCACCACCGCCGAGCACTGGCTGGGCCGCCCCGCCGAACCCGCCCCCGCGCCCGACGCGACCGTGCTGCGCTATCTCGCCGCCTTCGGTCCCGCCTCGGTCAAGGACATGCAGACCTGGGCCGGCCTCACCCGGCTCCGCGAGGTCTTCGAGCGGCTGCGGCCCGCTCTGGCGGTGTTCCGCGACGAGAACGGAGTGGAGCTGTTCGACCTGCCCGACGCGTCCCGGCCCGACCCGGACACCCCCGCCCCGCCCCGCTTCCTGCCCGAGTTCGACAACCTGCTGCTGTCCCACGCCGACCGCTCCCGGGTCGTCCCCGCGGACCTCAAGGGGCGTACGTGGCGGGGCAATCAGGCCTACCGCACCCTGCTCGTCGACGGTTTCGTGTCCGGCCTGTGGAAGCTGGAGGAGGGCGCGCTGGTCGTCGAACCCTTCGGCAGGCTCACCGGGGCGCGGCGCGGCGAGGTCGTCGCGGAGGCGGAGCGGATGCTGGCGACGATGCACGCGGGCGAGGACCACGACATCCGGTTCGGCACGGTCGCGGGGCCCTGAGATGCCGGCGGACGGGGTGCGACGCGGGGAAGCCGTCCGCCGGCAGGTATCGGGAGCGCGCCCTCGGCCGAGGGGCATTGGATGAGGGGCGTTGCGGGCCGCTCGTGGAGGCTCGCAACGCCCCTCGGCTTTTACCTGAGGGGTACTCAGGAGATCATCGTTCCCTACGAGTCGACCTGCTCGGTCACCAGGCTGGAGAACGTCGTCAGGCGGGTGTAGACCCCCGGATAGCCGGCCTCCGCGCAGCCCTCTCCCCAGGAGGTGATGCCGGCCAGCACTCCGTTGATGAGCAGCGGGCCACCGCTGTCGCCCTGGCAGGTGTCGACGCCGCCGGCGTCGTAACCCGCGCAGACCATGTCGGAGGCAACGAAGTTGGAGCCGTACGAGGCCGCGCAACTGGAGTCCGACACGATCGGGACGGTCGCGGTGCGGAGCTGGTTGGAGGACGTGCCGTTTTCCGAGGTGGTGCCCCAGCCCACGATGCGGGCCTCGGCGCCGGTGGCGTACACGCCGGTGTCGGAGCCGGAGACGTACGGTGCCGGGGTGTACGGCATCGGCGTGGTCAGGGTCAGTACGGCCACGTCGTCGCCGTCGGTGGCGTCCGTGTAGTCGGGGTTGATCCAGATCTTGCCGACGGTGCCCACGGTGCCGTCCGTGCCGTTGAGGAAGGTCCTCCCGCCCACCACACGGATACTGCCGGTCGTCTCGCCCGACATGCAGTGGGCCGCGGTCACGACCTTGTCCGGGGCGACGAGGGTGCCGCCGCAGAACTGGTTCTGCCTGGCGTCGGTGATCTGCATCATGAACGGGTACGCGCTGGTCGTGGTCGTCGTGCCGCCGACGATGGGCTGGGGAACGGCCGCGGCGGACGGGGCTCCGAGCAGCGTGGTCGTGGCTGCCGCGGCGGTCGCCGCACAAAGGGCTGCGCTGTTCTTGAGGCGGATGAGCCCGAACATCGGTCTCCTTGAAAGTTGCCGGTGGGGGGACGCACGGGTGTGTGTGGGGGGAGTCACGGCACCTCTGGATGGGGTGTCGTAGGCCCGAGCGAGCGGCACGCCCACACGCTAGGGGGTGTGACCGCTCTCTCCCAATGAGGGAACCCCCTAGTGGAGACGGGGGAGGGAAAACCCTTGCGGGGCGCGGACCGTGTTTGACACGGGCGCCGTCCGGTCGGTCCCGGCCAGGCGGGCCCGCCCGTCCGGCGCACGTTCACCCGAAGGAGTCACCCAGCAGCCATACCGCCCTGGCCGGGAGCTCTACCGGTGTCGGCCGGAGCGTCACCGTTCCGGCCCGCAGTCTCACCGGTCCGGCCGCTTCCCGCGTGCCCCGCGTCACCGTTTCGGCCCGTACCGCCGCCGGGCCCGCGCGGCTCCCGACGGCCACCGGCCCGGCCCCGACGGCCTCCGCAGGCGGTTCGGTCCCGGTGTCGCCCAAGGGGCCGGGGGAGCGTCAGTCGGGCCTGCGTTCCGCCGCCAGCCGCACGATGTCGACCCGTGACCGTATCCCCAGCTTCCGGTACACCCGGGTGAGCGTGGCCTCGACGGTCTTGACGCTGATGAACAGGCGCCCGGCGATCTCCCGGTTCGTGGCGCCCTCCATGACCAGGGCGGCGACCTGGCGCTCGGTGGCCGCGAGGGTGTCGAGGGCGGCGGGGGCGAGCGGCGGCGCGGCCGGCGGGTGCGCGGCGGCCGACTCGACCTGCCGGAGCCAGGGCAGGGCCCGGCACCGGCGGAACAGCCGGGCCGCCTCGTCGTAGGAGGTGGGCCCCGGCACGGCCGTACCGCCCGCCCGCGCGGACCCCGGAACGTGCGGGAAGGCGCGCAGCCCGGCGAGGGCGTACGCGGCACGGGCCTCCTCCAGGCCGTAGCCCAGCTTGCCGAGGCGGTCCTGCGCGGAGGCCAACTGGCGCTCCGCGGATCCCTGTTCCCCGCGCGCGGCCCGCACCAGCGCCTCGGCGCGGTCGAGCACGGCGAGCACGCTCTCGCGCTCCAGCCGCAGTGCGCGCCTGCGGGTCACGTCGATGACGTCCTGCGCCTCGGCGACCTCACCGATCCGGACCAGGGCCTCGGCGAGATCCCCGTGCCAGCGGCCCCGGGCCGGGTCGATGACACCGAGACTCTCCTCCAGCTCCCGGACCCGGCGCAGGGAGTGGACCGCGGCCGACGCGTCCCCGGCGACGAGCTGGGCGTGCCCGAGGGCGCCGAGGGCGCGGGAGAGGTAGACGAGGTCGCCGTCGTCCTCGGCGCGGTCCACGGCCTCGTGGGCGAGCGAGAGCGCGCGGTCCACGTCACCGCCGGCCGCCTCGGCGAGCGAGGTGAACATGGCGGTGGCCGCCTCGCCGATGCCGGTGTCGCGGGCCAGCCGCAGGCTCTCCCGGGCCAGGTCGAGGGCACGGCCGCAGTGACCGGAGCGCAGTTCGGTCTCGGCGAGGCCGCGCAGGAAGTGCAGTTCGCTCTCGACCATGCCGCGCCGCTGCACCTCGCGCAGCAGCGCGGTGATGGCCGTACGGGCCTCGGCGAGCCGGTCGCCCATGATGAGCCAGCGGAAACGGGCGGCGCCGGCCCCGTTGTGGTCGCAGGCGACCCGCGGGTCCTGCGGCTCGCGCATGGCCCGCTGGATGGTCGCGGGCGCGTCCGCGTGCCCCATCAGGGTCTCCATCTGCGCCTGGAAACCGAGTGCGAGGAGTTCCGTGCGCCGGTCACCGGCGCGCGCCGCGAGCCGCGCGGCCCGCGCGGCCTCCTCGCGGGCCTTGGTCATCTCACCGTCCATCAGCAGCGCCCGCCAGGCGAGCTGGTAGCGCACCAGGGCGACGAGGCCGGGGTCGTCGCCCGCGTCGGCGAGCGCCTGCGGGAAGACGGCGTCGATCTCGGCCATGGCCTGTCCAGCGGAGTCGACGACGACCATCCAGGCCCGGACCCGTTCGGCGGGGGCGGTGGCTCGTGACAGCACCTGGCGAGCGATGTCCCGGGCGAGGTCCGTCTCCCCGGCCGTCAGCGCGTCCTCGGCCGCCTGGAGGCGCCGTTCGTCCGCGCCCGGCCGGGTGCCGGCCGGGGTGTGCCGGGCGGCGAGCAGGCCGAGCCCGACGGCGACGGAGGGAGCGCCGCGGTCACGGGCGGCGGCCGCGGCCTCGCCGAGCCGGGCGGCGACCGCGGGGTCCGTGCCGGTGGTGGCCAGCGCCAGGTGCCGGGCCCGCTCGATGGGATCGGAGGCCGCGCGGGACAGCGCGGAGTGCGCGGCGCGTCGCTCCTGTGCGTCGGCCTCCGCGTACAGGGCGGCCGAGACCAGGGGGTGCGCGAAACGGATGCCCGGTGTCTCGCGTTCGGTGGCGAGGAGCCCGAGGGCGGCGGCCGAGGCGGTCTCCGCCTCCGCGTTCTCCCGGCCCGCGGCGTGCAGCAGGGCCAGGGTCGGGCGGGCGCCGGCGCTCACCACGAGCAGGGTGCGGCGGGCCTCGGCGGACAGCATGTCCAGACGGCTGAGGACGAGCGCCCGCAGCGAGGTCGGTACGGGGAGCGGTTCGCCCGGGCTCGGCCGGGTCGGCGACTCGGCGAGGGCACGGCCCAGCTCCAGCGCGAAGAGCGGATTTCCGCCGCTGGTGCGGTGGATGTCGCGCACGGTGGAGCGCGGCAGGCCGGTGTAGCCGCGCTGTGCGAGGAGTTCGGCCACCTTGGCGCGGGCCAGCGGGGCGACCCGCAGGGCCAGGGTCTCCGGGACGGACGCGCGCAGAAAGCGGTCGTGGTCCTGTGCCTGGGGCTCGGTCTCCGTACGGACCGCGGTGAGCATGCGGACCGGGGTGCCGCCGAGCCTGCGGGCGGCGAAGCCCAGGAGTTCGGCGCTGGCCGGGTCGAGCCACTGGAGGTCGTCGGCGACGATCAGCACCGGTCCGCGCGCGGCCAGTGCGCGGAACGCCGACAGCACCGCGAGCCGCAGCGCCAGACCGTCGCGCTGGAGGGTGGACTCACCGCGGCCGGTGAGCGCCGACTCCAGGGCGGTGCGCTGCGGGGCGGGCAGCCGGTCGGCTATCTCGTCGACGACCAGACCGAGGAGGTCGGCCAGCGCGAGGAAGGGGAGATGGGATTCGGACTCGGTGGCCGAGCAACGCAACACGGTCCGCGCCGATTCGGCGCATTCGGCGGCCAGCGCCCGCAGAACGGTCGACTTTCCTATTCCCGCGGGCCCGTGGACGAGCACACTGCCGCCGTCGGAGAGCTGCTCGCGTGCCGCGGCGAAGAGTTCCTCCCGGCCGATGACCAGGTCGGGGCGCGGTCTCGCAGGTTCCCTGAAGTCCCCTCGCACGGTCACCGCTCCCCTCGTGTGTCGTGTCCTGGCCAATATTAGGCAACGTCTCTTTGAATTTCGGACAGTCCGGGTGGTGAGGGAAATAACAGATGGTACGCATACGTCATTTCACGGTCCGGACGATTGAATGAAGGGTCCCGCGACGGGGCGGTCCGCTAGGGCAGCACCCCCGCCCGGCGCGCGGCCACGACGGCCTCCAGACGGGTGTGCGCGCCGAGCCGGCGCATCGCCGAACGCAGATACGCCTTCACGGTCTCCGGGCGCAGGCCCAGCCGCTCGGCGGCGGACGCGTTGGTCGCGCCCGCCGCGACACAGGCGAGGACGTCCACCTCGCGCGGGGCCAGCACGACCTCGTGGACCGCTCCCTCGGACGGCGACGCCGCGTCGGCCAGCCGGCCGCACACGGAGAGCAGTTCGGCCCGCAGCCCCGGGTCGGCGATCCGCGGCGCCAGCGCCCGCAGCGCCCCGTGCGCCTCCCGCACCTCCTCCCAGGCCGCGTCCCCCGTCGCCCCCGGCGCCGGGCCGGGCTCGCGGACGACACCCAGCAGCTCGTGCGCCGCGTCCCTGACGACCAGCGCCTGTTCCACGTCCCGGGCCGCCGCGACGGCCGCCCCCAGCGTGCGGTCGCCCAGCGGCTGGGCCGTCCGCAGGGCGCCGTACAGCACACCGCGCACCCGGCGCCGTACGACGACGGGAACCGCGAGGACGGAACACAGCCCCTCCGTCGCCACCGCCAGGTCGTACTCGTGGCTGATCTGCCGTGAGGCCGGATAGTCGCTCACCGCGCAGGGCCGGGCGAGGGCCACCGCCTTGCCGCCCAGGCCGTTGCCGGACGAGACCGCCAGCGCGCTCAGCGCGGCCGTCGCCGTACCGCTCAGCTCGCTGATGCGCACCAGCCGCCCGCCGGAGTCGACCAGGCCGCCGAAGGCCACCGGCAGCCCCGTGGCACGCCGCAGCCGCGCCAGCGCGGCGCGTACTTCCACCGACTCGGCCGTGTCCGCTGCCACCTGCTCGTCCCTTCATCGCGGGCCACCCCCGTTCGGGGGTGGTGAGACCTGCATCACGGAATACACGATGGTAGGCGGCGGTCCGGCAACGAGGAGGACACATGACGGCGACAACGGGCAGGGCGGACGAGTTCCGAGCCGCACGGGACTTCCTGCTGAAGCACCGTTCGGACTACACCACGGCGTACGAGGGCTTTAGCTGGCCCCGCCCGGAGCACTTCAACTGGGCCCTCGACTGGTTCGACGTCATCGCGCGGGACAACGACCGCACCGCCCTGCACATCGTGGAGGAGGACGGCGGACGTGTCGAGGTCTCCTTCGCCGCGATGTCCGAGCGCTCCGACCGGGTCGCCAACTGGCTGCGCGAGCGGGGTGTGGGAGCCGAGGACCGCGTCCTCGTCATGCTCGGCAACCAGGCCGAGCTGTGGGAGACGGCGCTGGCCGCGATGAAGCTGCGGGCCGTCGTCATCCCGGCCACCCCGCTGCTCGGCCCCGCCGACCTGGCCGACCGGATCGAACGCGGCCGGGTGCGGCACGTCGTCGTCCGCTCCGAGGACACCGCCAAGTTCGACGCGGTGCCCGGTGACTACACCCGGATCGCCGTCGGCGGCACGCGCCCCGGCTGGCAGGCGTACGAGGAGACGGCCGACGCAGACCGCGTCTTCGAGCCCGACGGCCCCACCCACGCGGACGACCCCCTGATGCTCTACTTCACCTCGGGCACCACCGCTCAGCCCAAGCTCGTGGAGCACACCCACGTCTCGTACCCCATCGGCCACCTGGCCACCATGTACTGGATCGGGCTCGAACCCGGGGACGTCCACCTGAACATCTCCTCACCCGGGTGGGCCAAGCACGCCTGGTCGAACCTCTTCGCGCCCTGGAACGCGGAGGCGACCGTCTTCCTCTACAACTACACGCGCTTCGACGCGGGCCGGCTGATGGCCGAGATGGACCGGGCCGGCGTCACCACCTTCTGCGCCCCGCCCACCGTGTGGCGCATGCTCATCCAGGCCGACCTGGGCCTGCTGCGGACCCCGCCGCGCGAGGTCGTCGCCGCGGGCGAGCCGCTGAACCCCGAGGTCATCGAGCAGGTCAGGCGCGCCTGGGGCGTCACCATCCGGGACGGCTTCGGGCAGACCGAGACCGCCGTCCAGGTGTCCAACAGCCCCGGCCAGCCGCTCAAGACCGGCTCCATGGGCCGTCCCAGCCCCGGCTTCCGCGTCGAACTGCTCGACCCGGTCACGGGCGCGCCCGGCGCCTCGGAGGGCGAGATCTCGCTCGACCTGTCCGCCCACCCCGTCGGCCTGATGACCGGCTACCACGGCGACCCCGACCGTACGGCGGAGGCGATGGCCGGCGGCTACTACCGCACCGGGGACATCGGCTCGCGCGACGCCGACGGCTACATCACCTACATCGGCCGCGCGGACGACGTGTTCAAGGCCTCCGACTACAAGATCTCGCCCTTCGAGCTGGAGAGCGCGCTCCTGGAACACGAGGCGGTCGCCGAGGCCGCCGTGGTCCCGGCCCCCGACGAACTGCGCCTGGCCGTCCCGAAGGCGTACATCGTCCTCGCGGCCGGGTACGAGCCGGGACCCGACATCGCCAAGGTCCTCTTCGAGCACGCGCGCACGGTCCTCTCACCGTACAAGCGCATCCGCCGCCTGGAGTTCGGCGAGCTGCCCAAGACCGTCTCCGGCAAGATCCGCCGGATCGAGCTGCGCGAGGCCACGGCCGCCGGCTCGGACGCCGAGTACCGCGAGGAGGACTTCCGGTGAGTGAACTGTCGTACGCGCACGGGACGGGCGGCACGGCGCTGCTCGGCGACACCATCGGGGCCAACCTCGACCGGGCGGTCGCCGCCTGGCCGGAGAGGGAGGCGCTGGTCGACGTGCCCTCGGGCCGGCGCTGGACGTACGCCCGGTTCGGCGCGGCCGTCGACGAGCTGGCGTACGCGCTGCTCGCGTCCGGGGTCGCCAAGGGCGACCGGGTGGGCATCTGGGCGGTCAACTGCCCCGAGTGGGTGCTCGTCCAGTACGCCACCGCCCGCATCGGCGCGATCATGGTGAACATCAACCCGGCCTACCGCACCCACGAGGTCGAGTACGTCCTGAACCAGGCCGGGATCTCGCTGCTCTTCGCCTCCCTCAGCCACAAGAGCAGCGACTACCGCGCGATGGTCGAGGAAGTCCGGGGCAGGTGCCCGCGGTTGAGGGAGGCCGTGTACATCGGCGACCCGGGCTGGGACGCGTTCGTCCGTCGGGGGACCCCCGACCTGCGGGGAGAACTCCAGGCGCGTGAGGCCGAGTTGTCCTGTGACGACCCGATCAACATCCAGTACACGTCAGGGACGACCGGGTTCCCGAAGGGGGCCACGCTCTCCCACCACAACATTCTCAACAACGGCTACTTCGTCGGGGAGTTGATCTCCTACTCGGAGCAGGACCGGGTCTGCATCCCCGTGCCCTTCTATCACTGCTTCGGCATGGTCATGGGCAATCTGGCCGCCACCTCGCACGGTGCGTGCATGGTGATCCCGGCCCCGTCGTTCGACCCGGCGGCGACGCTGCGGGCCGTGCAGCAGGAGCGGTGCACGTCGCTGTACGGCGTCCCCACCATGTTCATCGCGGAGTTGAACCTCCCCGACTTCGCGGCGTACGACCTGTCCACCCTGCGCACCGGCATCATGGCGGGCTCGCCCTGCCCGGTCGAGGTGATGAAGCGCGTGGTCGCCGAGATGCACATGGAGGAGGTGTCCATCTGCTACGGCATGACGGAGACCTCACCCGTCTCGCTCCAGACGCGCCGGGACGACGACCTGGAGCACCGCACCGGCACGGTCGGCCGGGTGCTGCCGCACCTGGAGGTGAAGGTCGTCGACCCGGTGGACGGGGTGACCCGGCCGCGTGGGACCGCAGGAGAGCTGTGCACCCGCGGCTACAGCGTGATGCTCGGCTACTGGAACGAGCCGGAGAAGACCGCCGAGGCCGTCGACGCGGGGCGCTGGATGCACACGGGCGACCTCGCCGTGATGCGCGAGGACGGGTACGTCGAGATCGTCGGGCGCATCAAGGACATGATCATCCGGGGCGGCGAGAACATCTATCCGCGCGAGATCGAGGAGTTCCTGTACGCCCACCCGAAGATCGCCGACGTGCAGGTGGTCGGCGTTCCTCACGAGCGCTACGGCGAGGAGGTGCTCGCCTGTGTCATCCCGCGCGATCCCGCCGACCCGCTCACGCTGGAGGAGCTGCGCGCCTTCTGCGAGGGCCGGCTGGCGCACTACAAGATCCCCAGCCGCCTCAGCATCCTGGAGACCTTCCCGATGACGGTCTCGGGGAAGGTGCGGAAGATCGAACTGCGGGAGACCTACGCCGAGTAGGCCCCCCGGGCCACCCGTGGCGGGCCACCGGTGGCGTGCTGTCGGTGCCGCCGCGGACGGATGCTCGGTGCCGGTGCCGGTGCCGGTGCCGGTGCCGGTGCCGGTGCCGGTGCCGGTGCCGATGCCGATGCCCGTGCCCGTGTCCGTGTCCGGTGTTCAGTCCGGGACGGCGATGAGTTCGGCGGCCGGGCTGTTCACCGGTTGCGGGGTGCCCGTGAGGTCCAGGACGAAGAGGGGGACGCCGAGGGTGTCGGCGCGGGCGCGGGCGTCCTCGTCGTAGCCGGCCAGGGAGAAGAACACGCAGTTCGCCGACTCCGTCATGGCCGTCAGCCACAGACACTCCACGTCCCGCAGCGAGGCCGGCCGCACCGTGGGGTCCACCTGGGCCAGGACGCCCCGCGCGGCGAGCCCGATGCCGGAGGTGGGCCGCTGGTCGGCACGCCGGATGTCGCGGTAGCCGAGCCAGCCCAGATACAGCGCGGCGGCGGTGACGGCGTCGCGGGCGGTACGGATGGCGACCGGCCGGAACATGGGCCTCCGGCCGGTCCCACCGTCGTGGCCGGAGCCGTTGTGGCCGGGGTGCCCGGGCCCCGCCCGACGGCCCCCGTCCGAGCCCTCCTCGGGACCGCCGCCCTCGGCCACTCCGTCCCCGGCGTTCCGCCCCCGGCGCGCCCCGTCCCCGGAGCCCCGGACGCCACCCTCCCCGTCCCGGTGTGCGCCGGACTCGGTCTCCCGAGGTGTGGCAGCGCCGGTTTCCCGGTGTGTGCCGGTACCCGCCGCCCCGTGTTCGGTCCGGGGTGTGGCCGGGTCGGGCTTCCGGGCCGGGTCCGTTCGCAGGGGGATGCGCAGGGTCGTTCCGCAGGGGCAGCCCAGCTCGGGCTGCGGCCACTGGCTCCCGCGGCCGCAGGCACCGCACCGGACCGTCGTCCATTCCTCGTCCCACGCCCGGTGGGTGACCGGGGTCGCCTCCGTGAGGTGGTCGAGCGGGGCCGTCACGGGCGATCCGCACACGCAGGGATAGGACGGCGCCGCGTACAGATGCTCGCGGCGGCAGGCCGGACACCGCACCGGCACGTTCTCGGCCATGGCCCACTCCAGGAACTCACGTCGGGACAGCGCGTCCATCGTCCTCCTGCCGGCGGCTTCCGGCAGCCGAACGCCGCGACGCGCACCGGCCCGTTCCCGAGCGCCGTCCACCCTTGACGCCCCCTGCCCCGACACTTAGATTGCTTCCAGATAGTAGAAGTTAGTTTCCGCAATGCGGAATAAGAAGCGGAATCGAGGCTCTCCGCGGGGCGCGACGGGAGCGCGAGTCCGACAGCCGAAGCAGGAGTACTCCATGGCTCGTATGACCGCTGCCCGCGCGGCAGTCGAGATCCTCAAGCGCGAGGGCGTCACGGACGCGTTCGGCGTTCCGGGTGCGGCGATCAACCCGTTCTATGCGGCGCTCAAGGCGGCCGGCGGGATCAGTCACACCCTCGCCCGGCACGTGGAGGGCGCCTCGCACATGGCGGAGGGCTACACCCGCACCCACCCGGGCAACATCGGCGTCTGCGTGGGCACTTCGGGACCCGCTGGCACCGACATGATCACCGGTCTGTACTCCGCGAGCGGCGACTCGATCCCGATCCTGTGCATCACCGGCCAGGCCCCGACCGCGGTGATCCACAAGGAGGACTTCCAGGCCGTCGACATCGCCTCGATCGCGCGCCCGGTGACCAAGATGGCCGTCACCGTGCTGGAGGCCGCGCAGGTCCCCGGCGTCCTCCAGCAGGCCTTCCACCTCATGCGCTCCGGACGCCCCGGGCCCGTGCTGGTCGACCTGCCCATCGACGTCCAGCTCACCGAGATCGAGTTCGACCCCTTGACGTACGCGCCTCTGCGGGCGTACAAGCCCGCCGCGACCCGCGCCCAGATCGAGAAGGCGATCGGACTGCTGAACGCCTCGGAGCGCCCGCTCATCGTGGCCGGCGGCGGGGTCGTCAACGCCGATGCCGCCGAACTCCTCGTCGAGTTCGCCGAGTTGACGGGCGTCCCGGTCGTCCCCACGCTCATGGGCTGGGGCGTCCTGCCCGACGACCACGAGCTCAACGCGGGCATGGTGGGCCTCCAGACCTCGCACCGCTACGGCAACGCCACCTTCCTGGAGTCCGACTTCGTCCTCGGCATCGGCAACCGCTGGGCCAACCGCCACACGGGCGCCCTGGACGTCTACACGGCCGGCCGGACCTTCGTGCACGTCGACATCGAACCCACCCAGCTCGGACGGATCTTCGCGCCGGACCTCGGCATCGCCTCCGACGCCGGGGCCGCCCTGGAACTCTTCGTCGAAGTGGCGAAGGAACTGAAGGCGGCGGGCGCGCTGCCCGACCGCTCCGCGTGGGCCGCCTCGGCACAGGAGAGGCGGGCCACCCTCCAGCGCCGGACGCACTTCGACGACGTCCCGATCAAGCCGCAGCGGGTCTACGAGGAGATGAACAAGGCCTTCGGCCCGGAGACCCGCTACGTCACCACGATCGGCCTCTCGCAGATCGCCGGCGCCCAGATGCTGCACGTCTACCGGCCGCGCCACTGGATCAACTGCGGCCAGGCGGGCCCGCTGGGCTGGACCGTCCCGGCCGCGCTCGGCGTCGCCAAGGCCGACCCCGGCGCGCAGGTCGTCGCGCTCTCCGGCGACTACGACTTCCAGTTCATGATCGAGGAACTGGCCGTCGGTGCCCAGCACAGGATCCCGTACGTCCATGTCCTGGTGAACAACGCCTACTTGGGTCTGATCCGGCAGGCACAGCTCGGTTTCGACATCGACTTCCAGGTCAACCTGGAGTTCGAGAACATCAACTCTCCGGAACTCGGCGTCTACGGCGTCGACCACGTCAAGGTCGTCGAGGGCCTCGGCTGCAAGGCGATCCGGGTCACCGACCCGGGCGAGCTCGGCGCCGCCTTCGAGCGGGCCAAGAAGCTCGCCGCCGAGTTCCAGGTCCCCGTCGTCGTCGAGGCGATCCTGGAGCGCGTCACCAACATCGCCATGAGCAGGACGAACGACATCGGAAACGTGGTCGAGTTCGAGGAGATCGCCACCGAGCCGGCCCACGCGCCCACCGCGATCAGGTCCTTGAAGGCCTGACCCGGACGCCCCTTCGCGCGCCGGGGCGGCCCGCCCCAAGGGGTGGGCCGCCCCGGCGCGTTGTTCCCAGGAGCGGGCCCGTCCGGCATGCTCGGCCCATGCGGATGACCGTCCCCACCCCCCTCGGCGCCATCGCCGTACGCCGCCTCGACCCCCTCCCCGGCGCCCGGCCGGCGGGGGCCCCGGCCCCGTCCGACGCCCCCGCTCTCCTGCTCCTGCACGCCAACCCGGGGGACGGCCGGGACTTCGACGCCGTGCTGCCGGCCCTCGCCGACCGGTACCGCACGTTCGTCGTGGACTGGCCCGGATACGGCGACTCGACCGCCCCGGAACCCGCGCTGGTCACGCCCGAGGCGCTGGTGCGGGTCGCGGAGCGGGTGATCGACGCGCTCGCCGACGAGCACGGTGTGCGGGAGGTCGCCGTGCTCGGCAACAGCGTCGGCGGCTATGTCGCGTGCCGGCTCGCCGAGGGTCCCCGTGCCGCGTCGGTGACCGCGCTCGTCCTGGTCGACCCGGCCGGCTTCACCCGGCACACCGCGCTCACCCGCTGGTTCTGCCGCGAGGTGATGGGCCGCCCCGCCCGTGCCCGCCGCCTCGTCGTCCCGCTGGCCCGCGCCTACCTGGGCCGGCTGGGCACCCCGAGCGCGCGCGAGACGTACGCCCGGGTGCGTCTGCTGCCACACGACGAGCGGAGGCTGGCGGTGCACTGCGCGCTCTGGCGGGGCCTCGCCGACCCGGACTTCGGCCTCAGGGACCCCGCCGCCCTCGGCGTGCCGATCCTGCTGCTGTGGGGGAGCCGCGATCCCGTCGTCCCCGCGTTCCTCGACGGCCGCCGGGCCCGGCGCGTCCTGCCCCGGGGGACCGTGAGCGTCCGGCTGCCCACGGCCCACGAGCCGTACAACGAACGCCCCGGACTCTTCCTGCGGCACGTCCTGCCGTTCCTGGAGAATCCGCGGGCGGTCACCGCGCGCCGGGTCAGGCCTGCCAGCCGCCCGCGCAGCCGGTGAACCCGCCGCCCCCCACGTCGCCGCCCCGGGTCAGGCCGGCCTCACCCCGGCCGCCGCGCCCCTTGAGGCCGGCGGCCTCGGTGAAACGCGGCACCAGCGCGGTCAGCGCCGTGTCGCCGTACAGGGCGACCGCGAGCAGGACGTCGGCCGGGGACAGGCCCTCCGGTCCGGCGGGAAGCGGGGTCGCGGCACGCAGTTCCCGCAGGACACGCCGGGCGGCGCGCGTCCGGCGCGGGGGCAGGCGGCGCAGCAGTCCGGCCGCGGCGGCCTCGCCGCGCAGCTCCGCCAGCGCCCGTCGCACGCGCGGGCGGTCCATCAACTCCCGCAGTCCCGTCGGGAGGTAGAGCGAGCCGCGCACGGCCTTCTCGAGGGCGGGCGCCGACCCGAAGGACGTGCCCGGTGCGGGGTTCGAGGTCCGTATCGTGCCGGCCGGGCCCGGGGTCACCGCGCCCCGCAGATGCAGGGCGACCAGGGCGACCTTCACGGCCGCGCGGGGCCCGCCACGCAGCAGCGCGACGGTCTGAGGCCTTGGCCCGACCGCCGCGCTCCCGCTCATGGTGCTACCCCCGTGCCCCCGTTCGGGACCCGCCGCCCCCGTGCCGGCGGGCCCCGTGTGCCGAGGATGTGCCCTATCCGGCGGCAGGTGAAGTCCCCGGGGCGGTGTTCAGAGGTTGATTTGAGGGTTCCGTAGGCGTCCTACGCCCGCTTGCGTACGGAAGGAGTCCGTTCGGTGCCCGTTCCGTCCTGTGGATCACGGGGCCGCGACGCACGGACCGGGGCGCACGGCGTACGGCCCTCAGGCCTCCGTGTGCTCCGAGAGGCCGGGCCAGTCGTCGGGGCCGCCGCCCTGCCAGTCGATGATGTCGCTCTCCTCGACCTCGATCACGTCGAGGTCCACGTCCGCCTGGCGCAGGATCTCGACCACGTCGTCGAGGTGGTATGCGATGCCGAGCACCCGGTCGCCCTCGGTGACCCGGCGCGACCCGTCCAGACCCGGTGTGTGCACCACGATCCTGGGGAGTTCCTTGCCGTCAGCGTCCATGGTCCAAGGCTGCTGGCCGCGGCCGCGATCCGCACCCGGAGCCGGGCACCGGGCCTCCAGGCGGGTCATGGGTCTGGTGCCGTCCGACGGCGCGAGGCTGGGCGCGACAGTACGTTCGCGCCGCCGGACGGGGTCTTGGGGGCCCGGCCGGAGCCAGGGGTGGTCATGGTCCGGCCGAAGCCGACGTATGGATGGGACCGCGGCGGTCGCGACGGACCGGAGTCGCCCTTCCCTCAGGTCGAGAAGGGGGAACCGGATCCTTCACCACCGCACTGGCTCGCGGGCCGCCGCGGTCCTCACCCGCCCGGACCGCGTCCGTGACGGCCACCCCTCATCCGGGCCGTTCGTGACGCGGTCCGGGAGCTCGGCTCTCCGAACGCGGATCCGGGTCGCGGCGGCGCCTGGGCGCGACAGGACAGATGTCGGCGCCGCCGCGACCCGGAAGTTCGAGGTGCCCGGTCAGACCCGGGCGCCGGAGAGGCGTTCGACCGCGCGCAGCAGCGCGGAGTGGTCCAGCCCGCCGTCGCCCTGCGCGCGCAGGCTGGCGACGAGCTGGGCGACCACCGCTCCCACCGGCAGCGCGGCACCCACGGTGCGGGCGGCGTCCGTGACGATGCCCATGTCCTTGTGGTGCAGGTCGATACGGAAGCCCGGCTTGAAGTCTCGGTTGAGGAAGTTGTCCTTCTTGTGGGCCAGGACCGTGGAGCCCGCCAGACCGCCGCCGAGGACGTCGAGCGCGGCGCCCAGGTCCACGCCGGAGCGCTCCAGGAAGACCACGGCCTCGGCGCACGCCTGGATGTTCACGGCCACGATCAGTTGGTTGGCCGCCTTCACGGTCTGGCCCGAGCCGTGCGGACCGCACCGCACGATGGTCCTGCCGAGCGCCTCGAACAGGGGCTCCGCCCGGTCGAAGTCCGCGGGGTCACCGCCGACCATGATCGACAGCACCGCCTCGATCGCCCCGGCCTCGCCGCCGGACACCGGGGCGTCCAGGACACGGACCCCCTTCTCGGCGCCGGCCCGGGCGAGGTCCACCGAGGTCTGCGGGGTGATCGAGGACATGTCGATCAGCAGCGTGCCCGGCCGCACGTTCTCCAGGATGCCGTCGGGACCGTACGCGATGGCCTCGACCTGCGGGGATGCGGGGACCATCGTGATCACCACGTCGGCGTCCCGCACGGCCTCGGCGATCGAGGCGGCGGCGGTGCCGCCCGCGGCGGCCAGGCGCTCCAGCTTGTCCCGTTCCAGTGTGTAGCCCGTGACGTCGTACCCGGCCTTGATCAGGTTCTCCGCCATGGGTGAGCCCATGATGCCGAGACCGATCCATGCCACCTTGGGGAGGTTGTCGCTCATGAGGGTGCCTCTCTGCGATCCGTGCTGCTTCTGTGCGATCCGTGCCGCCGCGTTCCGTGCCGCCGCGTTCCGTGCCGCGGCCCCGGGGCGCCGCTCAGCGGGCGGCCCGGGCCGAGGCGGGCAGCCAGTCGAAGGCCCGCGCGCTCGGCCGGTCGCCCGGCTTGTACTCCAGGCCCACCCAGCCCGCGTAACCGGCCGCGGCGAGCTGGTCGAGGAGCTCCTCCAGGGGGAGCGTGCCGGTGCCCGGCGCGCCGCGGCCGGGGCTGTCGGCGATCTGCACATGGCCGGTCCGGTCGGCGTGGGCGGCGATCACTCGCGGCAGGTCCTCGCCGTTCATGGCCAGGTGGTAGAGGTCCATGAGGAACCTCGTGTTGCCCAGACCGGTCGCCGCGTTGACCTTGTCCACGACGGCGACCGCCGCCGGGGCGCTCACCAGCGGATAGTCGGGTGACTCCCGTTCGTTGAGGGCCTCGACGAGGAGGATCGCGCCGATCCGGTCCGCGGCCCGTGCCGCCAGGGCCAGGTTCTCCAGCGCCAGCGCGTCCTGCTCGTCCGGGTCCACACCGGGGAGACGGTTGCCGTACAGGGCGTTGAGCGCCGTGCAGCCCAGCGAGCCGGCGAAGTCGGCGGCCACGTCGATGTTGGCCCGGAACCGCTCGGACTCCTCGCCCGGCAGGGACAGGGCGCCGCGGTCCGGACCGGGGAGCCGGCCGGCGTAGAGATTCAGGCCGGTCAGCCGGACCCCGGCGGCCTCGATCGCCGTCCGCAGGGCGTCGAGCTCGGACCGCTCGGGGGTGGGCGAGTCGACCCAGGGCCACCACAGCTCGACCGCGGTGAAGCCCGCGGCGGCCGCGGCCGCCGGGCGCTCCAGCAGCGGGAGTTCCGTGAAGAGGATCGACAGATTGACGTTGAAGCGCTGGTCCGCGAATCCCATGAGGTCCGCGCTCCTTTCCGTATTGCGGAAACTTGTTTCTGCTGAATGGAAGACTGCCGTCGGCTCCGGAGCGTTGTCAAGAGGGGTCGGGGCGGAAAGCCGAGGGCGCCGCCGGCTCCGGCCGCAGGGGGCTTGCCGGGGCGGCCGCGGCGGGCAGTAGGTTGAGCCCGTGCGATTGAGAGTGGAGTTCACGACCGAGCCCTTCGATCTCGACGAGGCCCCCCGGCACGCCCTGGTCGCCCGTGAGGTCATCGAGGCGGCCGAGCTGGACGCCGTGGACGTCGGCCCGTTCGGCAACACCGCGGAGGGCGGCGCGGACGCCGTGCTCACCGCCGTCGAGGCGCTGCTGCGTCAGGTCCTGGACGCGGGCGCCACCCGGGTCTCGCTCCAGGTCAACGTCGTCGGGGCGGCGGGGGAGGGCGATAAGTGACCGGCATCGCGGACGACCCCTTCGTCGCGGCGGTCAAACCGCTGGTCGACGCCATGGGGGGCGAGATGCTGCCGCCCGAGCAGGCCGGCGTCGACGACGTCGTCCTGTCCTGGGAGGGCGCGGACGTCGTCGCGGTGCGCCTGCCGCAGCTCGCCGACTCGCTCGACCACATCCTCGCCGCCCTGGAACGCAAGCGGGGGATGCCGCTCGCGGAGCTCGACCGCAAGGCCAAGCAGGAGATCGTGCGCATACTGGAAGCCCGCGGGGCCTTCTCCGTGCGGCACGGAGTGGAGACCGTGGCGAGCGCGCTCGGCGTGAGCCGGTTCACCGTCTACAACTACCTGAACCGCGAGAAGGGCGCCTGACCGGCGCGAACACGCCTCTGGGCGGCCGATCCCACCGGCCGCCACCCCGCCGCCGCCTGCGCAACCGGGCGGCGGTTCTCGTAACCTCCCGTAACCCGAAGTTTTCAACAAAGTGTTGACGTCGGTTCGCCGAGGGCGTTAGCTGTGCGCAGCCCGTCCAGCACACGGCCACGGAGGCTTCCCATGGAGTCGAGCACGGCATCCGGCGGCCTCGCCCGCCTCAACACCCTCGAGGAGTCCGCGGCCTTCGCCGTCCTCCACGAGGTGTGCGCCTCCCGGGCGTGGGCCGAACGGCTGCTCGCCGCCCGTCCCTACGCCACCGCCGAGGACCTGTACGCCGAGAGCGACGCCGCCACCGCGGGTCTCACCACCGCCGACCTGACCGAGGCGATGGAGGGGCACCCGCCCATCGGACGGCCGAAGCCCGGGGACCCGACCTCCTCGCGCGAACAGCGCGGGATGGCCGGCGCCTCCGCGGAACTGAAGGAGGAGATGCTCGAACTGAACCTGGCCTACCAGGAGAAGTTCGGCCATGTCTTCCTCGTCTGCGCCACCGGCCGGACCGGGGAGCAGATGCGCGACGCGGTCAAGGAGCGGATCGGCAACCCGGCCGGACGGGAGCGTGAGATCGTCCGCGCCGAACTGGGCAAGATCAACCGCATCCGGCTCGGCCGTCTCGTGACGGAGCCGGTACGGGACGAGCTCGTGACGGAGCCCGTACAGGAAGAACCCGTGACGGACCCCGTACAGGAAGAAGAGGCATGAGCACCGACACCACGGCCTCCGTGTCCACCCACATCCTGGACACCAGCGTGGGCCGCCCCGCCCGCGGCGTCGCGGTCCGGCTCGCGGCCCGCGCGGGGCGCGAGGGCGACTGGCGGGCGCTCGGCGGATCCGCGACCGACGCGGACGGCCGGTGCAAGGACCTTCCGGCGCTGCCGGAGGACACGACCCACGTACGGCTCGACTTCGAGGTCGAGCGGTACTTCGAGCAGGATCCGGCGACAACGACACAGCGAGCCGATGCGCAGCAGGACGCCCCCGCGAATCGGGACAGCGAGACGTTCTTCCCCGAGGTGACGATCACCTTCGCCGTCAGGCCGGGCGAGCACTACCACGTACCGCTGCTGCTCAACCCGTTCGGCTACTCCGTTTACCGAGGGAGCTAGCAGACATGACCGAACCTTCCCGCCAGGGCCGCCCGGTGCTCCTGGGGCAGAACCAGTACGGCAAGGCCGAGAACCGCGTCGTGCGGATCACCCGCGACGGCGCCACGCACCACATCAAGGACCTGAACGTGTCCGTCGCGCTGAGCGGCGACATGGACGAGGTCCACCTCTCCGGCTCCAACGCCAACGTCCTGCCGACCGACACCACCAAGAACACGGTGTACGCCTTCGCCAAGGAGCACGGCATCGAGTCCGCCGAGCGGTTCGGCATCCACCTCGCCCGGCACTTCGTGATGAGCCAGGAGCCGATCCACCGGGCGCGCATCCGCATCGAGGAGTACGCCTGGGAGCGCATCGAGGCCCCGGACACCGCCTCCCGGCCCGCCGGCGCGGACGAGCCGCGGCACTCCTTCGTCCGCAAGGGCCAGGAGACGCGCGTCACCCAGATCACCTACGACGGTGACGCGTGGGAGGTCGTCTCGGGCCTGAAGGACCTCGTCGTGATGAACTCGACGGACTCCGAGTTCTGGGGCTTCGTCAAGGACCGGTACACGACGCTGCCCGAGGCCCACGACCGCATCCTGGCCACCCAGGTCTCCAGCCGCTGGCGCTTCAACTGGACCGGCGACGAACAGCGGATGCCCGACTGGGACAAGTCCTACGACGAGGTCAGGAAGCACATGCTCCAGGCCTTCGCGGACACCTACTCCCTCTCGCTCCAGCAGACCCTGTACGCGATGGGCGCGCGGATCATCGACCACCGCGACGAGATCGACGAGGTCCGCTTCTCGCTGCCGAACAAGCACCACTTCCTGGTCGACCTCGCGCCGTTCGGCCTCGAGAACGACAACGAGGTCTACTTCGCGGCCGACCGCCCGTACGGGCTCATCGAAGCCACCGTCCTGCGCGACGGCTGCGACCCGCGCATCCCGGTCGACCTCACCAACCTCTAGAACCGCCACGACGGACCCGGTCGTCACCCCCGCGGCCACCGGGTCCGTCCGCCGACCCGGAAGAACGAGGAACCGCAGTGCCAGTCCAGCGCATCGTCATCGAGAACTGCGCCATCGCGACCGTGGACGCGGGCGACACCGAGTACGCCTCGGGGCACATCGTCGTCGCCGACAACAGGATCGAGTCGGTGGGTGCCGGCAAGGCCCCGGAGGAGCTCGAGAACGTGGTCCGCCGCGTCGACGGCACCGGGCACCTGGCCACCCCCGGCCTGGTCAACACCCACCACCACTTCTACCAGTGGATCACCCGCGGCCTCGCCACGGACCACAACCTCTTCGACTGGCTCGTCGCGCTCTACCCGACCTGGGCGCGCATCGACGAGCGGATGGCCTACGTGGCCGCCCAGGGCTCCCTCGCCATGATGGCCCGCGGCGGCGTCACCACCGCCATGGACCACCACTACGTCTTCCCGAAGGGCTCGGGGGACCTGTCCGGCGCGATCATCCGGGCCGCCCACGAGACCGGAGTCCGCTTCACCCTGGCCCGCGGCTCCATGGACCGCAGCCGCAAGGACGGCGGACTGCCCCCGGACTTCGCCGTCGAGACCCTCGAAGGGGCGCTCGCCGCCACCGAGGCGACCGTCGACGAGCACCACGACCCCTCCTTCGACAGCATGACCCAGATCGCCGTCGCGCCCTGTTCGCCCTTCTCCGTGTCCACCGAACTCATGAAGCAGGGCGCCGAGTTGGCCCGCCGCAAAGGGGTACGGCTGCACACCCACGGTTCGGAGACCGTGGAGGAGGAGCAGTTCTGCAAGGAACTGTTCGGCATGGGCCCGACCGACTACTTCGAGTCGACCGGCTGGCTCGGCGAGGACGTGTGGATGGCGCACTGCGTCCACATGAACGACTCCGACATCGCCGCCTTCGCCCGGACGAGGACGGGTGTGGCCCACTGCCCCTCCTCCAACGCCCGGCTGGCCGCGGGCATCGCCCGGGTCCCCGACATGCTCGCCGCCGGCGTCCCGGTCGGCCTCGGCGTCGACGGCACCGCGTCCAACGAGTCCGGCGAACTCCACACCGAACTGCGCAACGCCCTGCTCGTCAACCGGCTCGGCGCCCACCGCGAGGCGGCCCTGAACGCCCGTCAGGCACTGCGCCTCGGCACCTACGGAGGAGCCCAGGTCCTCGGCCGGGCAAGCCAGATCGGCTCCCTCGAGGCGGGCAAGCTCGCCGACCTCGTGCTGTGGCGACTGGACACCCTGGCGCACGCCTCGATCGCCGACCCGGTGACGGCGCTCGTCTTCGGCGCCGCCGCGCCGGTCACCCTCTCCCTCGTGAACGGCCGTCCGGTCGTCGAGGACGGTCACCTGCTGCACATGGACGAGGACGCCGTCGCCCGTTCGACACGGGACGAGGCGCGGCGCCTCGCGCGCATCGCCGGACAGGACTGACCACCGCAGAACTCCGGCCGAGGGGGACGGCCCTCGGCCGGTGGCCGTGGACCCGAGCGGGGTCCACGGCGGCCGCCTCCGGGGCGCGCATGCACGTGCGCGCCCCGGAGCGGTCTCCGCCGTGCGGACGCGATGTCCGCGCGTCCCCTGCCGTCCCGGTCCCGCACGACCGCGCATCACCTCCCTGACACCCACGTCGACGACGGCGTGTACCCGACCGGAGGAGCCGCCCGTGGCCGCCCAGCCCGAGCCCAGCACCGATGCACGACCCACCGGATCGACCGGCCGACCGGTCCATCCGGTCGACGAGAGACTGCCGTTCCTCAAGACGGCGGCCGGCGGACTGCAGCACGTGGCCGCCATGTACGCGGGAGTCGTCGCCCCGCCCCTGATCGTCGGCGCCGCGGTGGGTCTGTCCGCCGGCGAACTCACCTTCCTCACCGGCGCCTGCCTGTTCACCGCGGGCCTCGCGACCTTCCTGCAGACCCTCGGCGTCTGGAGGATCGGAGCCCGGCTGCCCTTCGTCAACGGCGTCACCTTCGCCGGTGTCGCCCCCATGACCGCGGTCGCCGCCTCCGTCGAGGACAAGAGCGACGCCCTGCCCGTCATCTTCGGCGCGGTCATGGTCGCCGGCGTCCTCGGATTCCTCGCGGCTCCCTACTTCAGCAAGGCCGTCCGCTTCTTCCCGCCCGTCGTCACCGGCAGCGTCATCACCCTCATCGGCGTCTCGCTGCTGCCGGTCGCCTTCGGCTGGGCGCAGGGCCCGGACCCCACGGCGGACGACTACGGCTCCCGCACCTTCCTCGGACTCGCGGCGGCGACCCTCGTCATCGTCCTCGTGCTGCGCCGCTTCACCCGCGGCTTCGTCAAGCAGATCGCGGTCCTGCTCGGCCTGGTCGTCGGCACGCTCGTGGCGATCCCCTTCGGTGTCACGGACTTCGGGCCGGTGGCCGCCGCCGACGTGGCCGGCTTCCCGGCACCGTTCCACTTCGGCGCTCCGCAGTTCCACCTCGCCGCCGTCCTCTCGCTGTGCGTGGTCATGGTCGTCTCGATGACCGAATCGACGGCGGACATGCTGGCGCTGGGCGAGATCGTGGAGCGCCCGGCCGACGAGAGGACCATCGCGGCCGGACTGCGCGCCGACACCCTCGGCTCGGCCCTCAGCCCCCTCTTCAACGGCTTCATGTGCAGCGCCTTCGCCCAGAACATCGGCCTCGTCGCGATGACGAGGATCCGCAGCCGGTACGTCGTCGCCGCGGGCGGCGGATTCCTGGTGCTGATGGGACTGTGCCCGATGGCCGCGTCGCTGATCGCCGTCGTGCCGCGCCCGGTGCTCGGCGGGGCGGGCGTCGTCCTGTTCGGGTCGGTCGCGGCCAGCGGGATCCAGACGCTGGTCAGGGCGGGCCTGGAGAAGGACAACAACGTGCTGATCGTGGCCGTGTCGCTGGCGGTCGGCATCATCCCGATCACCGCGCCCGGGTTCTACCACGCGTTCCCCGAGACCGCGCGGATCGTCCTCGACTCCGGCATCTCCACGGGCTGTCTCACGGCGGTCGTCCTCAACCTCGTCTTCAACCACCTCGGCAGGGGACGGGCGGACGCGGGCGAGGTGACCCACCCGATGGAGGCGGGCGAGGACCTCGCGGCGGCACCGGCCCGCTGACGGACCGGCCCCGGGCCCTGAAACGCGGCCCGTGACACGCGGGGCGCGGCACGTGGATCGTGCCGCGCCCCGCGTCCTGTCCGCCGGCGTCAGCCGATGTGGTAGCTGTCGCCGTAGACCTTCCAGTCCAGCGGCGTGTTCAGGTTCAGGTTCCGGTTGCGTACGAAGACCCGCTGCGCGGTGTCGACGCGGCTGGTGTCCGAGTGGGCCTCCTCCTGCTTCATGGCCCACACCCGGGCGTCGAGGAAGGCGTTCAGATACGTCACCTCGTCGCCGCCCTGGGCCGGCGGCTTGGCCTTGGCGAGCGCGCGCCGCCGGATGCTGCCGAAGCTGGTGCTGTCGTCGCCGTTGCCGTGCATCACGACGGCGTCGTAGTACGTGAACTGGCCGAGGGCGCCGATGCCGTCGGACTTGCCCTGCTGGACGGCGGGGTTGAAGTAGACGCGGTCCCGTTCGTCGTTCTGGGCCTGCTGGAACGCGGTGTCCTGGGCGGCCCGGCGCCAGTCGGCGGGGAAGCCGGGGTCCAGGCCCTCGTGGGAGTCGCCGCCGTCGACCTCGCGCAGCGCGGGCAGGTACTTGGCGAGAACGTTGCCGGGCTTGCGCCGCGTGTACAGCTCGACGAGTTCGAGCATGTCGTGGGTGCCCGAACAGAAGCCGATGATCCCGGCGGTGTAGCCGCGTCCGTCGCCGATGTCCTCGATGTACTTGTACTGGGCCTTCCAGTCCAGCGAGGAGTTCTCCGCGCTGGAGACCAGCTTCATGGCGATCTCCTTCTTCGCCGGGTCGTCCAGTCCGACCGCCGCCGCGGTCGCGCTCTGGGTGGCGATCAGCGGTCCTGCCACCAACGAGGCTCCGATCAGGGTGAGCAGGGTGCGACGCGAGGGGGCTATGTGGGGGGTGTGCACGGTACCTCCGATGGGGGAGCGGTGTTGCCGCGTACTGTTAGGAAAGTTTCCTACCAGAGTTGGAGGACGGCGTACACCCTTTGAGAGAAGGCGAGTTGACGTTCCGGGGGTCCGTGGAGGGGGTGAGCGGGTGCGTCGAGGGGTCGCGGCGGGGCCGCAACAGCGCGGCGGCCAGGGCCAGGGCGGTGGCGGCGACGGCCGCGGCCACCGTGAACGCCAGCCGGTAGCCGTCCGCCGTCGCCGCGACGACCTGCCCGCCCGCGCCGGTCAGCCGTGCGGTCCGGCTCGCCGCCAGGGTGGTCAGGACCGCCAGCCCCAGTGAACCGCCCACCACCTGCGTGGTGTTGAAGAGCCCGGAGGCAAGACCGGCGTCCTCCGCGCCGGCGTCCGCCATGGCGAGCCCCGTCACCGCGGGCATCGCGGCCGCGAACCCCACGGAGAGCAGGAGCAGCGGGGGCAGCACGTCGGCGACGTACCCGCCCTCGGCCGGGGCCCGGCCGAGCAGGGCCAGCCCCGCCGTGATGAGGGCGAGTCCGGCGAGCAGGACGCGGTACGGGCCGAAGCGGGCGATCGCCGGCGCCGACAGGGTCAGCATCAGCGCGCCGATGACGACGGGGGCGGGCAGGAACGCCGTACCGGTGAGCAACTCGCTGTAGCCGAGCACGCGTTGGAGGTAGAGCGCGCCGAGGTACTGGAAGCCGTACATCCCGGCGATCATCAGGATCTGTACGCCGTTCGCGCTCGTCAGCGTCCGTGAGCGGAACAGCCGCAGCCGCAGCAGGGGCCGGGCCGCCCGGGCCTGACGCAGGGTGAAGCCGGCGAAGAGCGCGAGGGCGAGCGCGCCGAGCGCGAGCGTCCCGCCGAGGCTCCGCTCCCCGGTGCTGACGATCGCGTACACCGTCAGCATCAGGGCGCCGGTGACCAGGGCGGCACCCGGATAGTCCGCGCCGCCGCCGAGCCCGGCTCCCCGGTCCGGGGCGAGCACGCGCAGGGCGGCCACCAGGGCCACCACGCCGATCGGCAGGTTGATCAGGAAGATCCAGTGCCAGTTCAGGGCCTGCGTCAGCGCGCCGCCGAGGAACGTGCCGAGAGCCCCGCCCGCGGCACCGACCGCGCTGAACACCGCGATGGCGCGGCCCTGTTCACGCGGCTCGGGGAAGAGCGCCACCAGCATGCCGAGGACCACGGCCGAGGTCATCGCCCCGCCGACGCCCTGGAGGGCACGGGCCGCGACCAGCACGCCTCGGCCGTCGGCGACCCCGCACAGCACCGACGCGAGGGTGAAGACGGCGAGCCCCGCCGTGAACATCCGCTTGCGGCCCAGCAGATCGCCGAGCCTGCCGGCGAGCAGCAGCAGCCCGCCGAACGGGATCAGGTAGGCGTTCACGACCCAGGCGAGTCCGGGGGCGGAGAAACCGAGGTCGCTCTGGACGGCGGGCATGGCGACGGTGACGATGTTCCCGTCCAGGACGGTCATCAGGGTGCCCGCGCACAGCACGACGAGGGAGGCCCACCGTGAGTACGCTCGTGGTGTCGACGGCCTCGCCGCTTCGGTCCGGGACGGCATGACGGTGACCTCCGTGTTCTCCGTGGACCGCTCCGGTTCCACGGACGTTCTCCCTTGGTGCACGACTTGTAACGGGGGACATCGTGAGTGACCATGGGAGACCGGCATAAGGAGGCACTTCGATGTCCCAGGGGAACACCGGTGTTACCGCGCAGGCAGTGCTCGCGCAGGCGTGCCCGGTCCGCGAGGTTCTTGACAGGGTCGCCGGGAAATGGAGCGTGCTGATCATCGTGGCCGCGGCCCACGGACCGATCCGCTTCACCGAACTGGAGCGCAGTGTCGAGGGGATCAGCCGGCGCATGCTGACGCTGACCCTGCGCCATCTGGAGCGCGACGGCCTCGTCACCCGGACCGTGCACCCGACGGTCCCGCCGAAGGTCGAGTACGAACTCACCCCGGTCGCGCGTGAGTTGCACGCGACGCTGCTCTCCCTGACCGACTGGGCCGAGCGGCACCGCGTCACGATCGCCGAGTCCCGCGCGGCCTACGACGCCGAGCACCGGCCGGAGTTGGTCGACGCGTAGACCGTGCGGTGGGCCCGCACGGTCGGCCGCCCGGCGGTTCGGTGGGACGGCGCGCCGGGCGACTTCCCGGGTCAGAGGCCCAGCGGGCCCGGGTCCGTGGCCAGTGCCTTGAAGGCGTCCCGGGCTCCCGGCACCAGGCGGCGCTCGGTGAGGTCCATCAGCCCGCCGACCGCCGTGATCTCGGCGGCCACCGTGCCGTCGGTCTTCCGGATGATCTGCTCGATGCGGAACGTCTTGCCCTCACCCCAGAGGAAGGCGCACGTCACCTCGACCTCGTCGCCGGCCCGCAGCTCGCGCCGGTAGCGGATGGTCGTCTCCAGCGCCACCGGGCCCACACCGCGGGCCAGCAACTCCGTCTGGCCGATCCCGGCCGCCTGGAGCACCGACCAGCGGGCGTGCTCGGCGTACTGCAGATAGACGCTCTGGTTGAGATGCCCCTGTACATCGGTCTCGTATCCGCGAACGGTCACGGGGACGAAGAACGGCTCTGCCACGACTTTCCCTCCGACGACTGCGACTGCTGTTGCTGTTCGACCGACGCCGACCTCGAGGCCTCGACGTCCTCGGGGCACGCCCCTCACGCGCGCCGGGGCGAGGCCAGGACGTACCGGGCGCCCGTACGCGGTTCCGTGTGCTCGCCCACCTGCCAGCCCGCCCCCTCCAGGGTCGCCGCGCACGCCCGCAGCGCTTCGGGGTCCGGCTCGTGCACGGCGACGGCCTCCGGCTGCGGTGTCGCCCGTATGCGGTAGCCGCCGCCCGCCGCCCCGGCGGGCCGGTGCCCCGCCGCCTCCAGTGCGAGGGCTGCGGCCTGCACCAGATGCGTGCGTTCCCAGGCGCACGGAAGGTCCGTCGCGCCGTCCGGACGGGTCATCCGGCGCAGCTCCAGGAGCCCCTGCCAGGCCCCGCGCACCTCTCTCAGCCGCGCGGGACCCTCCTCGGCCCCCTCCTCGCCGCCGGTCCGTGCCGCGAACACCCCGGACGCCGCCGGAGCGGGCCCCACGGGGGCCGGCGCCGGCCCGGGGCCGTCCTCGGGTGCCTCGCGCAGCCGGTGCCCGGCCGGTGTCAGGAAGTGGTCGCGCGGGGGACGCGGATGACGGAAGGCGAGCCCGCGCCTCACCAGGGCGGCCAGCTGCGCCTCCGTGCCCTTCAGCCGCCCGGTCACGGGGTCGGCCGCCTCGACGATGCGCCGCTGCGCGGCGGTCGGCGGTCGTGTCACGGCGCGCTCCCTCCACCACCCGGTGGTGCCACGGCGCTCCGGCCCGGCCGTGGCTCAGTGTTCCTCCGCTCCCTCTCCCGCCCGGGAGGCCGAGGAGAAGGAGTCATGGGAACAGTACGCGTCGGGTCTGACATTCCAGCCGGCCACCACATGCCGGCGGTGCTCCGTGCTGAGCCGGCTCATGGTCCCGGTGCCGAGCTGGAAGAGGGCGCCCGACTGGGCGCTCAGACCCAGCCGGCGCGCCGTCAGCACCCGCAGGAAGTGGCCGTGCGAGACGACGACCACGCTGCCCTCCGACTCGGCGAGCGCCGCGTCGATCCTGGCCAGAGCCCGTTCGGCGCGCACGCCGACCTCGTCCGGGCTCTCCCCCGGATGCTCGGGCGGTCCGGGGGCGACCCCGTCGGTGAACAGGAACCAGTCCGGCCGCTCCCGGTGGATCTCGACCGTCGTGACCCCCTCGTACCCGCCGTAGTCCCACTCGCTCAGGTCCGCGTCGACGTGGGCGTGGCCGATCCCGGCCAGCTCGGCCGTCTCCCGCGCCCGGCGCATCGGGCTGACGAACGCCGCCGCGATGTGATGCCGGGCGATCAGCGGACGGAGCCGCCGGGCCTGTTCACGGCCGTTGTCGGTCAGCGGGACGTCGGTCGAGCCCGTGTGCCGCCCGGACATCGACCACTCGGTCTCGCCGTGCCGTACGAGGAGCAGGTCACCCATCGCCGCGCCCTTTCGTCCCCGTGTCCGCTGCCGTCCCTCGTACGGTGCCACCGGGCGGGCGCGGCCGCAGCCCCGGATCCTCCGGTCGGCCCACCCGGTTCCTCAGCCCTTCTCCTGCCGGTAGCCGCTCAGGAACCGCCCGATCCGGCTGATCGCCGCGTCCAGGACGTCGGCGTGCGGGAGGGTCAGGATGCGGAAGTGGTCGGGCCGCGACCAGTTGAAGCCGGTGCCCTGCACGACCTGGATCTTCTCGCGCAGCAGCAGGTCGAGGACGAACTTCTCGTCGTCGTGGATCGGATACACGGCGGGGTCGATGCGCGGGAACGCGTACAGCGCGCCCTTGGGCTTGACGCACGAGATGCCGGGGATCTCGTTGAGCTTCTCCCAGGCGAGGTCGCGCTGCTCGCGGAGCCGGCCGCCCGGCGCGGTCAGCTCGTGGATCGACTGGCGGCCGCCGAGCGCGGCCTGGATGGCGTACTGCGCCGGGGCGTTGGCGCACAGCCGCATGGAGGCCAGCATCGTCAGCCCCTCCAGATAGCTGCGCGCGTGCTGCTTGGGGCCCGTGACGACCAGCCAGCCGGAACGGAAACCGGCGACGCGGTAGGTCTTCGAGAGGCCGCAGAAGGTGAGGACCACCAGGTCGGGGGCGAGGGCCGCGGCCGACTGGTGCACGGCGTCGTCGTACAGGATCTGGTCGTAGACCTCGTCGGCCAGGACCATCAGGCCGTGCCGGCGGGCGAGATCGAGGATGCCCTCGACGATCTCCTTCGGATAGACCGCGCCCGTGGGGTTGTTGGGGTTGATGATGACGACCGCGCGGGTCCGGTCGGTGATCTTCGCCGCCATGTCGTCCAGGTCCGGGTACCAGTCGGCCTGTTCGTCGCAGAGGTAGTGGACCGCCTTGCCGCCGGCGAGGGTGGTGACGGCCGTCCACAGCGGGTAGTCCGGGGCGGGGATGAGGACTTCGTCGCCGTCCTCGATCAGGGCCTGCACGGCCATGGAGATCAGTTCCGAGACGCCGTTGCCGAGGAAGACGTCGTCCACGCCGACGTCCAGGCCCCGGTCCTGGTAGCGCTGGGCGACGGCGCGGCGGGCGGACAGGATGCCGCGCGAGTCGGTGTAGCCGTGCGCCCGGGGCAGCATCCGGATCATGTCCTGGAGGATCTCCTCCGGCGCCTCGAAACCGAAGAGGGCGGGGTTGCCGGTGTTCAGGCGCAGCACACTGTGGCCCGCCGCCTCCAGTGCGTCGGCGTGCTCGATCACCGGGCCGCGGATCTCGTAACAGACCTCGCTGAGCTTGCTCGACTGCCGGAACTCCATGCGCTGCGCCCTCCGGTTGTGGTGTTGCTTGGTTTTACCAAGTAGGAGCTTGGAAAGTCCAACAAGATAGCTAGACTGCGTCGCATGTCACCGCGCCGAAGCTACGACCAGTACTGTTCCGCCGCCCGCGCCCTCGACGCCGTCGGGGACCGGTGGACCCTCCTGATCGTCCGCGAACTGCTCGGCGGCCCGCGCCGGTACACCGATCTGCACGCCGATCTGCCGGGAGTCAGCACCGACGTCCTCGCCTCCCGGCTCAAGGACATGGAGCGCGACGGACTGACCACGAGGCGCCGCCTGCCACCTCCGGGCGCGGCCTACGTGTACGAACTCACCGATCGTGGCCGCGAGTTGCTGCCCGTCCTGCAGGCCTTGGGGGAGTGGGGCGGCCCCGCGCTGGGCGAGCGGCGGCCCACCGACGCCGTACGGGCCCACTGGTTCGCGCTGCCGCTGCTGCGCGGTCTCGACGCCGCCGGGGCGGGCCAGGGGCTCGTCGAAGTCCGCCTGGACGAAGGCCTGTTCCATGTGTGGCTCGGCGCCGGGGAAGGTCCGCTCTACGGCGACGGACCCGCCCCGCGCGAGCCGGACGCCCGCCTCGCCCCGGACGCGCGGGCCTGCGAGGCCATGAACCGCGGGACCCTGACGCTGCTCGACGCGCTGCGCGAGCGGAGCGTCGCGGTGACGGGCGACGGCCCCCTCGCCAAGGCCCTGCGCGAGGCGTGACGCGTCCCGTGTCCCGGAAGTGATCCCGCGCTCTCCCGTACCCCGGAAGCGATCCCGCGCGCCCTCTCCCGTGTCCCGGAAGTGATCCCGTGCGCCGGAAGCGAGAGGCCCGCGCGGCTCCCTGACGGAGAGCGGCGCGGGCCCCGGTAGACGGCCTGCGGATCAGGCGCCCGGCGGAATCCGGGACGGACGTCCCCTGCCGCGCGTCAGCGAGTAGCCCCAGATGCCGGCGAGGGCCGCGAGGACACCGCCGATGCCGGTCCACACCCAGCGGTCGGACCACCAGCCGGAGGTGTCGGGCCGCAGCGAGGACAGCGTCGCCGTCTTCGAGTCGGCACCCTCCTCGGCGCCGTCGTCGGACTTCTCCGAGGTCACGGCGATACCCGGGACCAACGGCTTGGCGAGCGAGCCGTCGACCGCCGCGGAACCGCCGATGTCCTTGGAGTCCACGCGGAGTTCCGCGCTCATCGGAAGACCCAGATCGGCCGTGCCGAGACCGGTGGCGGTGAGCCGGACGTAATAGGTGCCCGGCAGCGGGTCGTTGGCCCAGGTCTCCGCCCAGGCGCGCACGGTGCGCAGGGTGCAGGACAGCTCCACGGAGGAGGCGTCCGACCCCGCCGTGCGGGTCTGTGCCCCGTACTGGCAGGCCTGACGGCGCCGCAGACCGTCGTACACGTCGATCTGCCAGGTCTCGGAGGCGCCGCGCTTGGACGCCTCGGGCAGCTTCACCGTCGCCTTCACGGTGGGCCGCTGCCCGGCGTCCGCGGGGAACTGCCAGTACAGGTAGTCACCCGTGGAGGCGCCGGCCGTGGCCTGCCGGCCCTGCTCGACCTCGGTCGCCGTACGGAACGACGTACCGGCCTCGGTGGGCGCGGAGTCGTCGCCCGAGGGGCTCGCGGACGGTGAGGAGTCGGCGAACGCCGGGGAGGCGGCCGCGCCGAGCAGCGCGGGTGCCGCGACGACCCCCGCGAGGAGGGCGGCGGTGCTCAGTACACGTCGGATACGCATCAGTTGGTCCTCCAGACCGAGAACCGCCAACGGGAGATCCAGCCCCACAGCAGACCGGCGAGGAAACCGGTCAGCACCAGGGCGCCGAGCAGCCACCAGCCGCGGCCGAGGCCGAAGGAGGCCACGTCGCTCGCCTGGTCCGGGCCGTCGACGACGTCGACGGTGAGTTCCAGGGGCAGTCCGGGCGTCGTCTTCACGCCGGACGCGGCCGAGAAGGAGTTGGACACCTGCAGACACACGACCTCGGCGGGCGCGTTCTCGTCGTCGCTCTCCGCCTTCGGGTAGCGCAGGCCGGTCGAGACGACGTCCGTGCGGCCGTTCCCGGCCGACTCGCCGCGCACGATCTCCCGGCCGTGCACGGTGACGGCCCGCAGCAGCACCCCGTAGTCGGGGTTGACCTGACGGTCCGCCGCGATGCTCACCGAGGCGCGCAGCTCCTTGCCGGGCGCGACCTCCACGCGGTACCAGCGGTGCTGGGCGAACTCCTCGCGGTCGGTGTAGATGCCCGACTTGACGGCGGGCGCCGCGGTGCACGAGTCGGCACCCTCCACGGCCACCGGCTTGACCACCGGATCGGCGGCGCGGTCCACCAACTGGTTGACGCGGTCGCTGAGCTGCTCCTTGTGCTCCACCGAGGTGTACGTGCCGCCGGTGGCCTCGGCGATGCAGCTCAACTGCCTGCTCACCTTGAGATCGGGGACCAGGCCCAGGGTGTCGATGGTCAGGTCGATGCCCTTGGCCGCGATCTCGCGGGCCACCTGGCACGGGTCCAGCGGCTGGCAGGTGTCCTCTCCGTCGCTGATCAGCACGATGCGCCGGGTGCCCTCACCGCCCTGGAGGTCGTCGGCCGCCTTGAGCAGGGCCGGGCCTATCGGGGTCCATCCGGTCGGGCTGAGGGTCGCGACCGCGGTCTTGGCCTCGGTGCGGTCCAGCGTCCCGACCGGGTAGAGCTGGGCGGTGTCCTTGCAGCCGGTCTTCCGGTCGTTCCCCCGGTAGTTGGCGCCCAGGGTCCGGATGCCGAGCTGCACCTCCTCCGGTGTCGCGTCGAGCACTTCGTTGAACGCCTGCTTCGCCGCGGACATCCGCGACTCGCCGTCGATGTCCCGGGCCCGCATCGAACCGCTGACGTCCAGCAGGAGTTCGACCTTGGGCGCGGTCGCCGTCGTTTCGTCGGCGACCGCGCCGGCCGGGTAGGCGATCCCGGCGGCCAGGAAGGCGAGCAGGGCGCAGACGCCCGCCGCCAGCCGTTGTCTTGTGATCATCGGCGGATCCTATTGATCAAAGGTGCCGCTCGTAAAAACGAGAGGTGTCCCGCGTCAGGACGAACCGGGTCCCGCGAGCGGGTTGGGAAGCCGTGTCCACAGGTCACCGGGGGTGTCCGGGGAGAGCCGCATCAAAGTCAGCGCTTTGGCGGGAAGCGGCTCACCGAGGAGCGCGGGGAGGTCCGCGGTGCGCGGGAGATCCGCCGCGACGGCTTCAAGTGCCTCGCGCAGCACGGCCGTCGAACCCGCCGTCGCGGCCAGCGCACCGCCGACCAGGGAACCGAAGAGCTTGCGGCGCAGGGTGGACTCGTCGTCCGTCACGATGCGCCCGGACAGCGCCGGGACCGGGACGCCGTGCCGGCCCAGCCGGGCCGGGCTCACCCGGATGTCGGCCAGGTCGCGGTAGACCAGCCGGACGGGGGAGTCCGCGCGGTCGAGGACCACGAGCAGGTTCTGGCCGTGTGCCTCCAGGGCCACCCCGAGGTCCAGCAGCCGCAGCCCCACCGTGAGGACGAGACGGGTGAACTCGGCCAGCCAGGACGGCTTCTCGGGCAGCCGGGTCAGCGGAAGCGCGGCCACCGGGAGACACCGCTCGCCGTCCCCCGCGTACTCGTCCGGCGACTCCCGCACCACCGCAGCGAGTTCGGGGGAGCCGGCGGTGGCCGCGCCGAGCGTGCGGGTGATGTGCAGCGGCGCGTCGAGGCGGGCCGCCATCTCCTCCATGAACGAGGAGACGGTGTCCGCCGTCCGCACCGAGTACACCGAGATGTCCCGCACCGACGAGGTGAGCCGCGCGCTCAGCGCCGTCTTCACATGCGGCCCGTCCGGCACCGCGAGCGTGCGCAGCGACATCAACGGGCGCCCGCTGAAACCGTCCTGGACGGGTGCGTCCAGCACATGGGCCACCTGCCAGGGATGCACCGGGATCAGCGCCCGCTCCCCGTCCCGCAGCCACTTGGGCCACGCGCCCGTGACGAGAGCGTCGTCCACCGCCACCAGGCCCAGCCGCACCGACGTCCGGTGCTCGGGCCCGTACGCGAGCTGCTCGGCCACCGAGAACCCGGGCCGCGCACGGCAGTTGGGGTGGTACGGATGCCCGTCGACGATCCGCTGCTCCCACGCCCAGCTCGCCTCGGACGGCCCGGGCGCCCCGTCCGGGCGCCGGTCGGCCCGCGACAGCGCCAAGGAGGCGACACTGTCGCCGAGTTCGGCCGAGAAGGCACCACCGTGTGGCACGTCCAGGGCGTCGACGAGGGCGTCCGGGCGGTCGTGCGCCCGCTCACCGAGCCGTACTTCGGTCACGTAGGCGGAGGTCGCGTACGGGTCCGGGAGGGGGCCGCGCAGCCGGCGGCCGTCGGTCAGACGAAGGGTCAGGCCCTCACGGTCCGCGTCACGGCCCGCGACCCACGGCAGCGGCTCGCAGGCCAGCGCACGCCACAGCCGCGTCAGCACGGCGGCCCGGGCACCGGGCAGCGCCTGCGCGTACGGCGCCGACAGCCCGGGACGTACGACGCTCAGCTCCTCGGCGAACGCGGCCTCGGTGTCGGGCGTGGAGGGACGGGGCACAGGCGGGCTCCTTGCGTACGGGGACAGCGTCGTGATCGTCCGCCGCTGCGGACATACTGATCACCAGTGCACCGTATGAATCGAATGGACCGGATGGATCGCGTGGACTTCAAGCCGACCGTGTTCCCCCAGCTCACCGCTGGCGACATGGACGCGGCCGCCGACGCGTACGCCGCCGCGCCTTTGCTCAATTGTCTCCTGCGCGAGCTGGCGGAGCCCACGGGGCGGCCGGGCGTCCACCGGCTGCGCGCGAGCGGCCGGGAGCTGCGCGTACGGGGCACCCGACGCCCCTACGCGCCCGAGCTGCACACCGACGGAGCCTGGCGGCGGCTCACCCACCCCGGGCTGATCGCGCTCGCCGCCGCGGAACTGCGCCTGTTCACCGGCGTGGACAACACCGAGCTGCCCGCGGAGATGACCGACAGCCGGGACGTGGTCGCGGCCCTCCTGCGCGCCCGGGCCCGCACGACGCCCCCCGAGGACCCGTATCTGCGCTCCGAGCAGTCCCTGATCATGGGGCACCCGTACCACCCGGCACCCAAGACCCGCGGCGGCGGCCCGGTCTCCGGCTGGCTGCCCTACGCGCCCGAGGCGTACGCCGGCTTCCCGCTGGAACTGCTCGCCGTGCGGGAGGACGCGGTCGTCGAGGAGGGCGACACACAGGCCCTCGACACACTGGGCCGGGCACCCGCCGGCTACCGGCTGCTCCCCGCCCACCCCTGGCAGTCGGCGCTCACCGGGTCCGTCCCGGCGATCCGGGACGCCTTCGCCGACGGCCGCCTCCTGCGCCTCGGAGCGACGGCCCGCCCCCTGTGGCCGACGGCAGCGATCCGCACCCTCTACGCCCCCGAGGACGACCTCTTCCTCAAGTTCAGCCTCGACGTCCGCATCACCAACGACATCCGCCGGCTGTGGCGGCACGACCTGCTGAAGGCGCGGGCCACCGACGCGGCCACCGCCGCCGCGTTCGCCGCGCAGGAGGGTCCCGCCGCGTGGCTCAGCGACCGCGGCTACCGCACCGCCGACTTCGCCTTCGAGGAACTCGCCGTCCTGGTCCGCGACGGACTGCGCCCGCACCTCCTCCCCGGCGCCACCCCGCTGCTGGCCGCCGCCCTGGTGGAGGGCTTCGAGGGCAGCCCGCTCGACCGGCTCACCGACCCCGCCGGCTGGTGGGAGGCGTATCTGAGTCACACCGTGCCCCCGGTGCTGGAGGCGTTCGCCCGCCACGAGGTCGTCGTCGAGGCGCATCTGCAGAACACGCTGGTGGCCGTGGACGGGGACGGCATGCCCGTCCAGGCACTGTTCCGGGACGCGGAGGGCGTGAAACTGCTGCCGGGGGTGACCCGCGCGGCCGGCTGGGAACGGCTCGTCTACTGCCTGGTCGTCAACCATCTCTCCGAGATGGCCGCCCTCCTCGCGGAACGCTTCCCCGGCACCGACCCCTGGCCCGCCGTACGCACCGCACTCCACCGCTGCGGCACGTCCTACGCCCTCCCCGAGATCACCGCCCTGCTCACCTCCCCCACCCTCCCCGGCAAGACCAACCTGCTGCTCCGCTGGACCTCGGCGGACGGCGCCGCGGCCCGCTACGTACCCCTGCCGAACCCACTGGCCGGGAACTGACCCCCATGGGCAGGGGCGGGGCGAACCCCGCCGCCCGCGGCGAAGCCCCGGGTCCCGGCATGGCGTCGTCATCCGGCGCACCCCCGTCGCCGATGACGCGCGGTTACTATGGTCACTTCATGCCGGACGGCCGGAGCAAGGGGTGCGCCGTCGCCGGCCGGGTGGTCGGAAGGCAGGCTGAGGACTCGGATGGCCTGGGAAAATGCTGAATGACGTCACCGTGACCCGCTATCTCGCGCCGCTGCGCGAGGGCGGCTCGCTGCCGGGGCTCGTCGAGGCCGACGACCTGGGGACCTACGTCGTGAAGTCGTCGGGGTAGGACCGGGGACCTGCGGCGATTCACCGGAACTCGTCGTCGACCTGCGGGTTTCCGTCTTTCGACGTCTTTCACGGCCGTGCCGCCTTGTGCGATCGACCCTCCCCACACGCTCCCCGACGGAGCGGATACTCCCCGGATTCTCCCCGGGGAGGATCGGCGTGACCTGCGACAGGGCGGCGGAGCCGACTGGTCCGGCGAACACGACGAGTGACTGTCGCCGATGTTTGCTCGCTGTCGGGTGGTTCGACTGCGGTCAGATGTCCCGGAAGGGACCGGGCGGCTCTGTGACCTGCCGTGATGGGTAGCCGCGGGGCGCTGACCTGGGAAGATAGCCTTTCGGCTGTTTCACGGTGATGCCCGTTGATGCGGCCGGAAGTCCCAGGGAACTCCAATGCACGCAGCCACTCTTTGAACCGTTCCGGGTTTGCTCGAGGGCCGGGAACGCGACACCTCGTGGCTGCCGGGTGGGCAATACCGAGGAGACCCCGATCCCGGTGGCGATCGAGACCTCCCGTGGCCTGCTGGTTGCCATGCTGCGGACCGGGAAGCGGAAGGTATTCGCGATCAACCTGTTGGCGGCCGCCCGTTACCGCGACCATCACTCGGCCCTGGTCCTGGCGAACATCCTGCGCACCGACATGCACGCCCACCGGCCGCTGCCCAGGACAGCGAACTCGAACACGTGATCGGCGTCCTCGCCCGCGCCCAGCAGGACGCCCTTCGGAACCGGCAGCAGATCGCCAATCAGCTCCGTTCCCTGCTGCGCGAGTACTACTCCGCTGCCCTCGGTGCCTTCGCCACCTGGACCAACGGCCTGTGTGGCCCAGAAGCACGCGGACTCCTCAAGGCCGCACCGACGTCCGCGGACTGAAGGCATACGCCGGCTCCTCGCCCATCACCAGGGCCTCCGGCAAGAAGTCATCCATCACTCGGCGGTGGGTGAAAATGATCGGCTCAATCATGCGGGCTACCTCTAGGCCTTCGCCTCACTGTGATGATCCGCCGGAGCCAGCGCCCACTACCGGCGGCGACGCACGTACGGCGACTGGCGCGCGGTCGCCCAGCGCAGCCTCTTCAACCGCATGATCGATCAGCTCTACCGCTGTCTCCAGCGCTGCATGCTGTTCGACGAGGGCACAGCGTTCCCCGCCGAACTCCCTGCCGCAGGTTGACACGTTGGCATCGTGAGGTGCTTGCCCTCGTGCGCCTACAGTCGGAAATCATCCCAGTGAGAAATCTGTTCGCTTCACACCTTCCGTCAGTGGTTGAGATACGGCTTCTCAAGAACCCTCCCCCGATAGGGTGTTGACGATCTGAGGCATTGACAGGGGTGGATCGTGAGCAAACTGCACGTGGGGTACGTCCGCAAGGCGATCGAGGATCGTTTCACCGGCCTCATCGACATGTCAGACCAGGCGCGTCTGTCGGAAGCCAATCGCCATCAGGCGTTCCTGAGTCGTGGTCTGGCCGCGCTTGCCGCGCAGATCGAGCACCCGTGCAGTGACCGGGTCGCCGCCGCGAGGGTCTTCGACGGGCAGGACGATCAGGGTCTTGACTCGATCGCGGTGGACTTCGGCGCCACACGTTCCCGGATCTGTCTGGTGCAGGCGAAGTGGAGCGACCAGAACAGGGGCGGCTTCGGCGAGGCCGAGGTGCACAAGATGTTCCACGGTCTGGAGTTGATGCTCGACCGGAACTTCGGCCGGTTCAACCGCCGCTTCCAGCCGTTCGTCCCCGACATCGAACGGGCCTACGACTCCGGCACCCCAAAGATCACTCTGGTGCTCGCCCTGATGCGCGAGGCGCCGCTCAGCGACGGCGTACGCGAGCTGATCAAGATGAAGCAGGACGAGCAGAACCAGGTCGTCCGCGACATGGTTGAAGTCAAGGTTCTCGACCTGCGCGACTTCCACCGCGCGATTCTCGGCGACTCCGCCGCACCAAAGATCGACACCAAGGTGCAACTGGAGTGCTTCGGCCAGGAGTCGACGCCGTACAAGGCGATGTACGGAACCATGACCGTCCCCGACCTCGCCGATCTCTACGAGGAGCACCGGCGCGGCCTCTTCGCCCGGAATATCCGTGACTCCCTCGACGAGAGCGACGTCAACTCCAAGATCAGGGAGACACTGCGGGAGGAGCCCGAGCACTTCTGGTACTTCAGTAACGGCATCACCATGCTGTGCGAGTCGATCCAGCCGATCGGCCGGGCGCTGCCCGGCAAGGTGGGCAACTTTCAGTTATCCGGCGTCAGCGTGGTCAACGGCGCGCAGACGGTGAGTGCCATCTACCGGGCCTTCACCGAAGACACGGGCGCGGCGCAGGACGGGCGGGTCCTTGTGCGCCTGATCTCCCTGGAGGACTGCCCGCCCGGCTTCGGCGACCAGGTCACCACCACCACGAACACGCAGAACCCGATCGAGGAGCGCGACTTCAAGTCGCTTGACCCCGGCCAGGTCAGGCTCCGCGATGACTTCGCCATGCTCCTCAAACGTAGTTACGTCATCAAGCGCGGTGAGACGCTGCCCGACCCGGCGCACGGCTGCTCCATCACCGAGGCCGCCGAGGCACTCGCGGCCGTCAGCCCGAACGCCCGGCTCGCAGCCGTGGCCAAGCGTGACGACAACCTCGCCGGGCTGTGGGAGGACCGCCACTACCAGGAGACCTTCGGTCCCGAACCGAACGTCTTCAAGGTCTGGCGCAGTGTCGAGCTTCTCCGTGAGGTCCGGACGCAGCTGCAGCTCCTGCGCGAGGGGCTGGTCTGGCGCGCCGACGCGGCGGCCTTCTACGGCGACCTCCTGGTCACCCACATCGTTTACCGCCGCCTGGACACCAGGGCCATCGAGGACCCGGAGTGCGACTGGGCGACGGAGCTCGCCAAGGTACCCGGCCTGGTCCGTGACTCCCTGTCCTGGGTGCTCGACGCGATCGACAACGAGTACGGCACGTCCAGCCACATCATCGCCGCCGTCCGGAACACGGAACGGATCGAGCGAGTGGTACGTGCGGTCCTGCGCAAGCTCGACTCCGAGGACAAGGCACCGGCGCTCAACGAGGACTATCAGGTAGCTACGGCCGAGGCGCGGGGGCGGAAGGTGAACGCAGTGACGACCCTTGTTGCGGCCGGCGAGATCGAGGAGGGCACGGTTCTGGAGTTCCGCCCCTACAGCAAGCCGGAGCGCCGCGAGATGACTGAGTGGCTGGCGGCGGACCCGCGGCGGGCCCAGGCGACGTGGAGCAACGAGGCGGGGCGTACCCCCTTGCAGTGGCACGCCGACGACGCGTGGTACTCGCCCAGTGGCCTCGCGCGGAAGATGCGCTTCGAGGCGTCCGGGGTGGACAGCTCGACCCAGGGCACGATCCGGTGGTTCGTGTCGGGGCGGGGGTCGCTGGACGAGCTGGCGCTGGCGGTGCGGTTGCGGGAGGGCAACGAACCGACAGAGAGGTGAGCGCGGCCAGGGGAGAAGGGGCTGGGGCGTCGTTGGCCCAGCCCCGTCGTCCGCTTCCGCCCAGGTGTTGTCAGTGCTCCCTTGTAGGGTCCGGAAACACCGGACCGCGCATCCTCCAGGCTTGGCGGAACGCGCCTTCGGAGGCACCCCTGGGGCCGTAGGATCACAGGTGGCGGCTGGGACCGCACGCACGGACCGCCCCAGGGCACAGGCCCCTAGCCGTACCACCGAGCACAGGAAAGTAGCAGCACGCCGATGGAGGAACTGACCTTGGACCTGGATATCCCGCAGCGGCCCGAGGAGGACGCGGAGCCTGTCGCGGAGGGCTCCGAGCCCAAGGTCCTGGCCCTCAAGGAGGGCCAGGTCGTCGATTACATCTCCGGCGATGCGATCCCGGAGACGGCGAAGGAGAAGGTCCGGCAGCGGATCGCCCGAGCCCTGGTGCACGAGCACGGCATCGACCCCGGTGACATGCAGCGCGACTTTTCCGTCACGGTCAGTGAGGAAGGCGCCAAGCGGAGGCGGAGCAAGAAGGCCGACATCGCGATCTTCGAGTCCGGCGCCCCGCACACCACGGCAAACCTGCGGCGGGTCGTGATCTGCAAGCCGGAGCCCAAGCGCGGGAAGAACGTCGTCAAGCTCCGCGAACCCGACCAGGCCCGGAAGGACCTGGAGGAGCTCCAGGAACTGATGGGCAACGAGGACCGCCCGCAGTGCGCGGACGGCATGTGGACCGACGGTGTCGACTTCTTCTTCCTCAAGAAGGTGGTCAGCGACTTCGGCGCCGACTTCGAGGACCGCAGCGACTGGGAGGTGGCCGACGGCACCCTCGGCAGCCGCACCGTCGCCTCGCACCAGCGGCTGCGTCAGGCCGACCCCGAGATGCTCAAGATTGCCTTCCGGCGCTGCCACAACTACATCCACGGCAACGAGGGCATGCCGAAGGATGCCGCTTTCTGGCAGTTCCTCTACCTGCTCTTCGCCAAGATGTATGACGAGCGGGTCAGCCACGGCTCCGTGCACGGCCGATTCCGTACCGGTCTGAAGGAGATGTTCGACGCGAACGGCCGGGCGGCCATCAGTAAGCGCGTCAGGGAGCTCTTCGAGGACGTCAAGATCGAGTACAAGGACGTCTTCAAGCCCACCGACGAGATCACCCTCTCCGACCGAGCGCTCGCCTTCATCGTCAGCGAGCTCGCCCCGTACGACCTGATCGGCACGGACGTCGACGCCAAAGGCCTCGCCTATCAGGAGCTCGTCGGCACCAACCTGCGCGGTGACCGCGGTCAGTACTTCACCCCGCGCGGCGCGGTCAACCTGATGGTCGAGATGCTCGACCCGAAGGAGGACGAGACTGTCCTCGACCCGACTTGCGGTACCGGCGGCTTCCTCCAGGCCACGCTGAAGCACTTGCACCACACCTGGAAGAAGGAGGCCGGCACGCTCGGCTTCCCGGACACGGAGGAGGAGCGGGAGCGGTACGGCGACAAGCTCAAGGAGTTCGCGGACGAACACCTATTCGGGTCCGACTTCGACCCGTTCCTGGTGCGCGCGACGACCATGGCGATCATGACGCTCGCGCAGACCACGGGGAACATCTTCCACATGGACTCGCTCGCCTTCCCGCGGGGACACCTCTCGGGTGTGGAGGTGGCGAAGAAGAAGATCCCGCTTGACAAGCCCACCGTGGACGTACTCCTGACCAACCCGCCCTTCGGTGCGGATATCCCGGTCAGCGATGAGTCGGTGCTCGGCTCGTTCCGTGACGGGATCGCTCGGTCGTGGGGCCGCAACAAGGAGACCGGCGAGGTCGAAGCAAGCACGATCAGCGTGCCGTCGAGCATGGCACCGGAGCAGTTGTTCATCCAGCGCGCCATCGAGTGGGTCAAGCCGGGCGGACGAATCGGAATCGTCCTGCCGAACGGTATTTTGTCGAACCCGGGGCCGACAGACGAGGCGATCCGCCGGTACATCCTGCGGAACTGCTGGGTTCTCGCGAGCGTCGAGCTGCCGGTGGAGACGTTCGTCGTCGACGCAAACGTCAACATCCTCACTACGCTTCTCTTCCTGAAGCGCAAGACCCGACAGGAGATCCAGAACCACGACCTCGGGACGGAGAAGGCGTACCCCGTCTTCATGGCCGTCGCGGACAAGGTCGGCTTCGACCGACGCGGCAACGACCTCTACAAGCGTGAGCCCAACGGGGAGATCGTGGTGGAGACGGAGGTCGTCATGGAGCGGCTTCGCATCCGGGGCAAGGAGGTGACCCGGCCGCTGACCCGCAGCAAGAAGGTCATCGACAACGACCTGCCGGTGATCGCGGAGAAGTACCGGGAGTTCCGGGCCAAGTATCCGGTGCCAGGCGTGGACCCGCGTACCGCAGCGCCGGCGGGGACGGGGGCCGGGGCGTGAAGGTCGCCGAGCTGTCCAACCCGGTGAAGTCCGACTGGTTCACGGATCAGGGGCTTCGGCTCGATGCCTCGCCGTATGTGGCGGGGTCCATGAAGACAAAGAAGCTGCTGGAGCAGCTGCCGAGGACGCAGCCGCTGGCGAGTCTGACCGCGGGGCACAACGGGGGGATCTTCAACGGGCCCATGTTCCGGCGGGTCTATCTCACCGATCCAGATCACAGTGTGCCGTTCCTCGGGACGAAGGACATGATGGCGGCCGACCTGACCGGGTTGCCCCGGCTGCGTAGGTCGGACGCGAAGTCATCGGCTTTGTCGTATCTCCAACTCAAGCCCGGGATGACGCTGATCTCGTGCTCAGGCTTCAACGCCGGTCGGCGGGCGTATGTTCGGCCCGACATGGGTGACTGCTGGTCCTCGCAGGACACGCTCAAGGTCGAACCCGATCCGGATAAGATCAAATCCGGATATCTGTACGCCTTCCTGCTCAGCAAGTTCGGCGAGTCGCTCGTGCGGGGATCGGTGTACGGCTCGGCCGTGAAGCACATCGAGCCACATCACATCGCGGGGCTGCCTGTGCCGCGGTTGGGAACGAAGCTCGAGGGTCAGATCCACGACCTTGTGGAACAGTGCGCGCGGCTGCGTGCTGAGTTCCAGTCGTCCTCGGTCAGTGCGACGAAGGACCTCTTCACGAGCGTGGGGCTGCCCGAGCTGATCGGTGTCGGCTGGCATCAGCAGGAGCGGGACCTCGGATTCGAGGTTCCGAGCGTGGGATCTGCTTCGCTGAGAGCTTTGAATTTCGCGCCAAGAGCGCAACGGCTGATCGAGAAGCTAGGTTCCGTGAGTGGCCGATCGCTCGGCTCTATCTGCGAGGGCGGCAGCCTGCGTACGGGCGCGCGGTTCAAGCGAATCGACAGCGACTCAGAGCACGGCATCCGCCTCATCGGCCAACGTCAGTCGTTCTGGCTCCGCCCCGAGGGGCGCTGGATCAGCGAAGCGCACGCTCCCGATGACATTCGGCTCCAGGACGAGACCATTCTGATTGCCGCTCGCGGAACCCTCGGCGAGAACGAGGTGTACAGCCGCTCCATTCTCGTGACTGGGTCATGGCTCAAGCACGCGTACAGCCAGGACTACGTTCGTGTCGTCAGCGGGGACTCTGACGTACCTGGTGCCTACCTGTTCGCCTTCTTCAGGTCTGAGGCAGCATTCCGCGCCCTTCGATCCTTCAGTGTCGGGGGCAAGCAGCAGGAATATCACCCGAGGTTCCTGCATGGATTGCCGGTCCCCCTCGCACCCCCCGCCGCCCGCGCCCGCATCGCCGCCACCGTCCGCCACGCCTACAAATGCCGCGATCGCGCCGACGTCCTCGAAGACCAGGCCCTCGCGCTGCTCACCACCGCCATCGAGGAGGCCGCCGGCTGATGGGTGCCAGGATCGTTGCTGTTGGGGAGGCCGTCAACGATGCCGAGCGGCGGGTGATCGCGCACCTGCGTGATTACGCCCCCGACGACTGGACGGTCCTGCACTCCGTCGAGATTCCGTACAACCGGAACGAGTTGTTCGAGGTCGACCTCGTCGTGGTCACCGGGCACGCCGTGTACGTCATCGACGTCAAGGGCACCCGGGGCCGCATCGAGGTCGACGGCGGCCGTTGGCAGCCCTCTCACCGGGCGCCGTTCCGCTCCCCGCTGCCGAAGCTGCGCGGGCACGCCAAGCAGCTGAAGACGCTCCTGGAGACGGCCCACCGTCCGCTGTCCCGGCTCTACACGGACGCCCTCGTCGTCCTGCCCGCACCCGACGCCCTGCTCGTCGACCGCACGCCCCGCCAGCACGACGCCCGTGACACCGTCACCCTCCCGGACCTGATCGGCCGGCTCGCGGACGTGAGCCGCGTACCCACGTCGACCAACCGCTTCGACACGGACGTCTCCGCACACCACGAGCTGATCGTGCGTGCCGTGCAGGGTTCATCCCGGCCGCCGTCGGGCCCCCTGCGGTTCGGCAGCTGGGAAGTGATCGAGCGACTGAGCGAGACGGGACCGGAGGAGGGCGACGACGTCCACCGTGAGTACCGGGCGAAAAACGCCCTCGCGGTGCAGGGTTCGGGCACGGTCCGGCTCTCCGTCCGCAGGGCCGATCCGTACGCGCCGGAGGCCGAGCGGCTCCAGCAGCAGAAGCGGATCGGCATCGCGTACGAGGCACTCGGCAAGCTGCCCTCGCACCCGAACATCGTCGGGGTGCGGGACTTCTTCGCCGACGAGCACAAGGACTCCTTCGTCACCGTCTACGACGACGTTCCAGGGCACGCCCTCGCCCTGCACCTGAACGGGGCTGCAGACCCGCTGACCGCCGACGCGAAGCTGCGGACGATCCGTCACATGCTGATGGGCCTGGCCCACGCGCACAGCCGCCTGATCGCGCACCGCGAGCTGAACCCGTCCACAGTGCTGATCGCGCAGGACGGCCGAGCGATGCTGACCGGTTTCGAGTACGCGAAGACCGCGCAGCGCCGCGCCCACACGGTCATGCGGGAGGCGTACCAGGTTGCCGACCGCGCGTATCTGGCGCCCGAGTGCCATGCCGACCCGGCGGCGATGGGCACGAAGGCGGACATCTATGCGGTCGGTGTGCTCGGGTTCCAACTCCTCACCGGTGAGCTGCCGTTCACCTCCGCCACCGAGCAGGTCGACGCGGCAGGGCGGCTCCCCGCGCAGGTCCTCGAAGCCGCCGAGGTCCGCGTCGAACTGATTCACTGGCTGCAGAAGTTGTGCGCGACGGCTCCGGACGACCGGCCGACCGCCGTGGAGGCGCTGCGCCGCCTGGATCTGGTGACGGGAGCGCGGAGGGCTCCGGCCCGACGTATCGGCTCCTCGGTCGCGGTTTCCCCGGCTCCTCCTGCGCCCCCCGCCGGGCAGCCCGCGCAGGACGGCCCGCGGGGCCCGGAGTTCTACCGCGACCTGCCGGCCGACCACCAGCTCGGTACGAAGTACCTGGTGCGCCACCGTCTCGGCCGTCCCGGCTCGTTCGGTGTGGCTTATCGGGTGTACGACACGATACGGAGTGTCGACCGGGCGGTGAAGCTGGTCCTGCGGGACCGGGACTCCGTCCTGGAGCGGCTGCGCCGCGAGGCTGACGTCCTGGACCGGCTGCAGAACGCCCCGCACCCCAATGTGGTGTCGATGGTGGACGCGGACCGGCTGATGCCGCCGGACGAGTACCCGTACCTGGTCTTCGAGTTCGTCGAAGGCAAGGACGTCGCCGAGGTGATCCGTGGCGGCCGGATGGGCGCGGCGGACGTGCTGCGGCTCGCGATCGACACCGCGCGCGGGCTGCGCCACATCCACGAGCGCGGGGTGTGGCACTGCGACATCAAGCCGAGCAATCTGCTGTGGACCGACGACGGCGTCAAACTGATCGACTTCGGGATCTCCAAGACCTCCGACTCCTCCGAGGGACACAGCTACACCAGCCCCCGTTACACCCCGCCGGACCTGGACCAGGTGCCCGCCGACGCCTCCGGCTACACCGACCGCGACCTGTTCGGCCTCGGTGTCACCCTGTACGAGGCGCTGACCGGCGGACAGTACCCGTGGGAGGGCGTTGGGCGGCCCGCGCCCGGTGTGCCGCCCGTGGACCCGCGCACCGCGTACAGCGGGTTCAGTGACCTGGCGCCCGGCTTCGCCGAGATCATGCTACGCACGATCTCCCCGTACCGGGCGGAGCGCTTCTCCACGGCCGAGGAACTGCTGCGCGCCCTGGAGGCGCTGGAATCCGCGCGCGTCGCCCCGGCACCGCCAGCACCGGCCGTGGCCCCGTCGTCCTCGTCCGAGCGGGCCGAGCGGCCCCCGGCGCCATCGTCGGAACCCGGCACCGGTCAGGAGCCACAGGAGCCCGAGCCGAATACCAACCCGTTCGTGGCCCACCTGCAGACGCTGTACAGCCAGAGCCGCCGCAGCAACCGCGGCACCCGCGGCCTAGACCCGCACACCATGTCCGTGTACATCGAGACGGCCCTGGACCGGGAGCTCGTGCCCGCACTGCGGGAAGGTCGGCATGCGCTGGTCGTGGTGACCGGTAACGCGGGCGACGGCAAGACGGCCTTCCTGGAGCGATTCGAACGCCAGGCGCGCGAGCTCGGCGCCGATTTCGGGCCCCGCCGGGCCAACGGCAGCGACTTCACCCTGGCCGGGCACCGGTTCCGCACCAACCACGACGGCAGCCAAGACGAGGGTGAGGTCAACGGCGACGACGTACTGGACGAGTTCTTCGCACCCTTCGCCGGGGCCGACGCATCGGCGTGGCAGGTCGCGGGGGAAACCCGGTTGATCGCCATCAACGAGGGGCGGCTGGTCGACTTCCTCAGCCACCACCACGACCGCTTCGCGCACCTCGCCAAGGTGGCCAACCTTGGCCTGGCAGGCCGGGACACCGGACAGGCCGTCGCCGTTGTCAACCTCAACGCACGTGATGTAGCGGCTCGTTCCCTCAATGCCGACGGCGAACCGCAGGACGGCGCATCGCTCCTGGAGCGCATGCTCGACCGGATGACGCACGACCGGTTTTGGGAGGACTGCGAGCGCTGCGACCTAGCCGCCACCTGTTATGCCCGGCACAACGCCCAGACTTTCCAGCACCCCGCCGCCGGCCCGCAGGCCGCGGGTCGTCTGCGCCGCCTTTACGAGGTGACCCAGCTTCGCGGAAGGCTCCACATCACCCTGCGCGACCTGCGCTCCGCGCTCGCCTACACCCTCACGTCGGGCCGCGACTGCGCCGAGATCCACCAGCTGTACGCGGCCGGTTCCGGTCAGGAGATCCTGGACAGCTTCTACTTCTCCGCCCATCTCGGCGCCGCGGCCACTGCCGACGGCAGTCCGCGCGAGCGGGACCGACTGCTGACCCTGCTGCGCGAGGCCGACGTGGCGGCGGTTCCGCAGCCGCAGCTCGACCGTCGTCTGGACTACGCCGGGCTCCTGGAAGACCGGGCGCTGGTCGCGGTCGACGGGCGCGGCGACCGCGATCGCGTACTGCTGCGCGGCGCGTTCGAGCAGCTCGGCCGATCGGTCACCGAACGCGTCTCCCAGGCCGCTGCCCACCGCCACTACGTGGACGCGGCCCGCCGCCTGCTCTACTTCGAACTCCACGACGAGGACCGTGCGGAGCGGATGCTGCCGTACCCGTCGGTGCTGCACTTCATGGCGCTGTTGTCCCGCGTAACGCAAACGGACACCAAGGAGCGGGACCGGATCCTGCGGACGCTCAACCGTGGTGAGGGACTCGTGGCTCCCGAGCGGATCGGCGATGCCCTCGCGCTGAAGGTGCGCGACGTGCCTGGCGGCACCATCCGTACCTTCCGCCGCTTCCCCGCAGAGGGGTTCCGGCTCGAACCGGGTAGCACGGCGGCCTCGCCGTACATCGAGTCGGGGCGCACCTTGCTGCGGCTGAGCTACCGGGATCCGGCCGGCAGTCAGGGCGGCACGGCCGAACTCGACATCCGGCTCGACCTGTTTGAGCTTCTCCAGCGGTTCGAGCGTGGCTACCGGCCGTCCGTGACCGACCTGCAAGGGCAGCAGCTCGCCCTCGCCGTGTTCAAGAACCGTCTGGCGGCCGTGCCGTACCAGGAGATCCTCCTGACCACCCACGGGCACGACCTGCGACGGATCCACCGCACCGAAGACTCCGTCCTGCACATGGAAGAACTGACAGCACGGTCTGGCGACGACAACGGCGGTGCGGACGGCGACGATCCGGTCGGCGCGGACACCGTGGCCGGCATCGCAGGGGACGTCGCGAGGGCGGAGGAGACGACATGGCGCTGAGCGGTTCCCTGGGGACTTTCCACCACCCCGGCATCAGCCGGATCGACTACAAGACACTGGACATGGACCGTGTCCTGGCCGGGCTGCTCGCGCGCCTGTGGCACCAGGGCATGCCCAGCAAGATCAACCGCTCCAACGAGCTGAAGGTCGACGTCTTCGTCAAGCTGTTCCTGGACCATCCGGAGGTCTTCGACGGCTTCGACCGGGAGACCACCACCCGGTGGGCCTCCACCCATCTCCTCGACATGGTCAACCGGGGGAGGGCCACCGAGGCGGTGGCCGGCCCCAGACCGCTTCACGGTCTCACCTACCGGTTCCGCAACAAGCGCAAGTCCCGCCCGTACGGGGCCGACGAGCAGCTGTACGAGATGCTCGCCACCGACGAGGGGGTCCTGGACCAGCTCCGCGGGTTCTTCTTCTCCGACGTCGACCGCGCCACTGGGGAGGTCACCCCGGGGACGGACACCGACGTGGAGACCCAGGCGCTCCTCCACTTGGTGGAACAGGCAGGCGGAGAGATGCGGGACCGGCCCGACACCACCCGCCCCCGCACCCCCTACCCCGCCCTGTGCGCCGAACCGGCCCGCCAGCTGTGCCGGGACGTCCTTCGGCTGCTTTACCACCAGGACCACATGCCCCGGACCGTCCTCGTGGACTACCTGAAGATCCTCTTCGCCTTTCACCTGGCCCTCTACCACCTGCGGATGATGAAGCTGCTGCCCGCCGTGATCGAGGCCGGATCGGCGCCCGCCACTTGCCGGACGGGACATCAGGACACGCGGACGGTGGACCGCTGCCCGCACCGCGTCCGGCTCTTCGTCGACGTCGAGGGCGTGCCCGGCACCCCGGCGGCTGCGCTCGCCGAGCGCAGCGCTGGCATTTGGTACGGGCGGATCACCCGGTTCGTCCAGGCGACCTATCAGATCAAGAAGCTCGACGAGTTTTCCGAGGACCTCGTCAAGAGCCAGAAGCTGGCCTCGCCCGTCGGCCGGAGCTACTTCACCCCGGTCGAGGTCCTGCGGCGACTCTCCACCCATCCCAAGGAACGCGAGGCGTTTTTCCTTCAGCGCGCCACCCGTGTACGGGACGAAGAGAAGGACCTTCCCCCGGAGCTGAAGCAGATCACCCAGCTCGGGCTCAACGCCTTCGACGAGTACATCGAGATGCTGATGCACTACAAGGGCAGCTACTACCGCAGCTACTTCATCGACTGCCTCGACTCGATGCTGCTCAAGCACCGGCCCGGTGCCCTGCTCGCCCAGCCGCGCGGCAGACGAGACAGCGCCGTCCGGCGATTCGTCCTGGACGCGCGCTTGCTCGAAGTGCTCCTCCAGGTGTCGCTCCTGAGGGAGGGCGACGACGGCAGTGGCAATCTGCGTACCGCCCCCATGCGCGTGGACGAGTTCCTCACTTTGCTGCGCGAACGGTACGGACTCCACATCGACCAGCTGCCGGACGGCGACGGCTTCTCCGGCGCCCACCTGGACGACCAGGCAGCACTGCGGGGCAACGCGGCGGCTTTCCTCAATCGGCTGCGCGAGATCGGCTACTACCAGGACATGTCGGATGCCTATCTGACGCAGACCATCACTCCCCGGTACGCCATCGGGGGCGCGACGACGGGGGCGACGGCCTGATGAGTAGCGCCAGCACCAGCACCGGCCTTGCGGAGCCCACCGCGAAGGACCTCCGCGAAGCCCTTGAAGGCGTCCTCGTACCGCGCCTGTCCAAGCTGGTCGGCGAGCGGGGCGCCGGACACTGCATGCGGGTCACCGAGGTGGAGACCGAGCTGGCGACCGCGCTGGTTCGTCGGCTCCGGGGAGCACTGGGGCCCGCCGCCACCGTCTGCGTCCTGGGCACCGCCGACGACCTCGCTCCCGAACAGCCGCACCACGACACCGTCGTCACCAGCACCAAACTGGTCGAGCTTCGCAACCGCACTGAAAGTGACGACGGGAACGGGAACAGCCTGCCCGGACCGCTCCTCGTCTTCGTCCCCCCGGGCACCCGGGTCAGCGCCGAGGACTCCTTCGGTATCGCGACCTTCGAGGAAGTACCCCTCAGCGACGCTTACGCGCAGCTGGCCGACCACCTTCTCGACCAAGTACCGGACCGGCTGCGGCCAGGCGTCGACGAGCTGCTCGCCGTAGTTCGTGACCGGCCCGGACACCGGACGGGCGACCGTGCTGTCGCCCTGTACCTGCTGACGCTCCGGACCAACGACTACCGCGACCAGGTCGCGGGGGCCGCTGTCTACCACTTCGGCCTGGTACCCGATTTCGAGCTGTACGCCGACCCGTCGCTCGTCAAGGATCGGGTTGAGCGGAACCGCAAGCTGGTCGGCAAACTCACCACCTCCAGCCGCTCGGAGCGCCAGCGCGTCCTCGATCTGGGGCTGACCGACGCAGACTTTGCCGGCAGGCTCGCTGGATTCGCTACCCGCTGCGGCCTGGAGGACCCGGGGGTATGGACCCGCCGTATCGTCGTCGACCGGGAGAACTGGACGCTCTCCTTCGGGAACTGGCGCGTCGATGAACGGCGCCGTGCCACCGTCTCCATCGAGGTACGCGAACTCGGTCTGCCCGCCGCCGGCGACAACACCGAGGAGCTACAGGCCCACCCGGCACTCGAAGCCATCGTGGGGCAGCCCTACCTGCTCGCTGGGGAGAAGGGCGTCCGCGAACTGACACCCCGATTCACCATCGAACCGTCCCCGCTCAAGGTGGAGGGCCTTGACCGCTTCCGCGTGGAGATCGTCTCAGAAGGCGGCGGGCCGATCGGTCGGATCGCCCACGTCGCCAAGGGGACCCGGGCCAAGCCCGATTACAAGGCTCCGCTGCGCCGCCTGAACAAGATCGACTGGGAGGAAGGGTGGCACTACCTCAAAATCACGCCGCTCGACGCCTCGGGTGACGCTCTCGACATCGCCCCTGGTGTACATGGCCTGCCCGGCGGCGAGAGCGAACGCTTCTACGTCGTCCCCGAGGGAGAGGCCGAGGAGCCGCCGGAGCGCAGCGCCGGGCGCTACGACGGCATCACTCAAGCGCTGCGCTCACTGCAGTTCGAGGCGCTGGCCGCCGGGGACGATCCGACCCGTGTCACGCTGACGGACGTCCGCTGGAAGTCCACGTCGGCGCGCAGCCCCCTGCGTGTCCTCAACGCCCGTATCCACACGGCGGGAAGCGCGGAGATCCGGCTCTCCCCGCTGCTCGTGCAACTCCAGCAGGACCTACTCGCCCGTCCCCAGGACACCTCCCTACGCCGGCTCGTATTGCGCCCCGACGGCACCAGCGAGACCCCAGGGGGGAACGAGGAGGACTTGTCCCTCGCCCTCACCGGGCGGGCTGCCGAGGCCTACGACCGCTACCTCGCGACGCGCCACGTCTATTTCGCCGCTCTGTGCGGCCAGGCGGGAGAACTTGCCAATCCTGATCAGCTTCTGGTCAGCGAGGCTGTCGACTTCGAGGTGGTCCGGGACGAACTGGTCGCCTACACCGAGGCATACGCGGAACTGGTGGAAGCCCAGTCGCTTCAGGTGGAGCGGGCCGGTGACGGCACCCGGGGCGCCGCGCTGGTGGGGCTGGCCCGCATTCAGCAGATAGACTGCGCGGCCGTCACCCTCACAGACGGTCTCGGCGGGCGCGACACCGTCCTGCTCGTCTCCCCGACGCACCCCCTCCGCGCACTCTGGCTGGCGACCTGGTCGGCCCTGGGCCGGGACTGGGCCGCGCGTCTCGCTGGCGAGGACAAGCGTCGGGTCATCGCCGCGCGTGACTCCTTCCTCCAAGCCCTCTCGCCCTTGGGCTTCCCGTTCGCCGTCCCGCGCCAGGACGGCCGCCTCATGACAGCTTCGGACAACCTCACCCCATACTGGGCCGCCTACCTGCCCAGCGAGACCGCCGACCCCCGTGGCCTGCTCGGCCGACTCACCACGGCGCTGCGCCTCCCGGCCGCCGGTCCCCGCGCCGCACGCGGAGCCGGTGCGTTGTCGGGTACGGCGCTCGCCGACCGGATCGAGCGGTACGTACGCCTCCACCCGTACGTCCGCACCCTGGTCATGAACGTCGTCAATGCAGGCCGTGCGGAGATCGTCGCCGAGGCCCTCCTCGAACTGCAGCGCCGAACCCCCACCCGGGACCTCACCTACGACATTCGGCTGTGCGTGTCCGACCCGGAAGCCCCCGAGTCCGGTGCAGCGCTGGGTGAACTGATCAGCGCGCAGAATCAGTTCACCTCCACCGAGGCGGAGGCGTTCCTTCACGCCGCGGAAGGCACCCGGAGCGCGAAACTCGTCTACTCCGTCCGCTCAGTGGAGGAGTTCAGCGAACCCGGAGCCGAGTTCGACGCCCATCTGACCGTGCTCATCGACGCCTTCGGCGGGGAACAGCACGGCTCCGTCACACGCCACGACATCGCGTACGCCCCGGTCCACGGCCTGGTACAGCCGACGTCCTCCACGTACGAGGACAACGAGCAGCAGATCGTGTGGCGGACCATGCCACGCCACGGCATCGCCCTGCCCGCCGAGGACGCGGAGGACCTTGCCACTCTCCTGAGCCGGTTGCCCGGACTCCTCGCCGGCGCCGCGGCTAACGTCGCCACCGCGGGACAGGCGCCGCGCCATGTGCCGTGCACCGTGCTTTCCCTCGACAACGCCGATCGGGCCCTGCTCTACCAGGCCCACCAGGTCGGCGACTGGGTCGTCACCATCGACAGGACCCTCGGCCTGGAGTACTTCGACCACGCCGGACAACGCGACCGACCCGAGTACGTCATCGACTACTCACCCTCGTTGGACAGCGGCCTCGGCCACCAGATCATGGTCAGCTCGAACTCGGTCGACGAATTGCGCACCCTGCTCGGACCGACCGCCCAGCAGCACGGGCTCGACGTCGAACAGCGCCACCTCAACACCTTCTTCGAGCAACTGCGCCTGCTCTCCGGCAACCTCGCCTTCAAGCTGGCCTCCACCGCCCCCACCCAGCGCACCGAAGTGCTCGGCCTCGCCCTGGCCCGCCTCTACCTGGACTATCAGGACGCCCTGCACAACCAGATCGTGGTCCCCCTGGACGCCCATCCCGAGCTGTACGCCGAAGTCCGCCGTCAAGCCCGGGAACTCGGCGACGCCCACTCCTTCCAGCGCAGCGACCTCGCCCTGTTCCACCTCGACGCGCGGGCCCGGACCATCACCTGCCGCCTCGTCGAGGTCAAGTGCTACACCGCGCTCGACGACATCGGCGCCTACCAGCGCCTCAAGGCCAAGGTCACCCAGCAGCTCGGACGGAGCCAGACCGTCCTCACCGAGTCCTTCGATCCGGCCCACACCAGCCCGGACCGGGTGGACCGGCCGGTCAAGAACCTGGCCCTCAGCTACCTGCTCCGCTTCTATCTGGAGCGGGCGGCACGCCACGGGACCATGGGGCACGCCCCCCGGACGGCGGCTCACGCGCTGCTCGACAGTCTCGACGACGGCTACGCCCTCCACTTCACTCGCAGCGGCCTGATCTTCGACCTCGCCCGCGAGGGAACCGACCGAGAACTCGACGACGAGGTGGAGTTCCACCGCATCGGCAGCGATCTGATCACCGAGCTGATCAATGCGATTCCCACTGTTCGGCCGGGCGTACCCGCGCCCACGGACCTAGTCGTTGAAGAGCAGGAGGACGGAGCAGCCACCGCTCCCACCCTGGCACTGTCGCAGTTGGCTGTGCCACGGCTCTCCGACGCCGAGTTCCAGGCGTCTGACGTACAGGACGAGCGGGATGCCAAAGATGCCAAGGAGGAAGACCGCGGGCAGGCCGGTGTGGGCAAGGCAGTGACCATCCTCGACACGGACGAGGTCGAGAACGGCAACGAGACCACGCCGCTCACCGCACCTGAGCGTGCGGGCCGTGAGACGGATCCGGCCCAGTCCGGGACAACTCTGACCGTGCATGGTGCCGACGCGACGGGGGCGGTCCCGGTGTCTCCTTCTTCGGAAGGAACCTCATCGGCTGCTCCTCCGCCGAGCGGTACCGGATATCCGCTGCGGACGGGCACCGTCCCTGAAAATCAGGGCTCCCACGAGTCGTCGACCATCGATGCCAAGCCCATCTCTGTCACACCGGGATCGGCTTCACCAGGGGGCCTCCCCGAGATCTTCCTCGGCGTCACCCGCGCCTCCCCACAACACGGTGTACTCGGCGAAGTGGCCGGCCGGAAAGTCGCGGTCGATCTCGACGAAACCCACACCATCAGCCTCTTCGGCGTACAAGGAGGCGGCAAGAGCTACACCCTGGGCAGCATCATCGAAATGGCCTCGCTGCCCGCCCCGCCGGTCAACGAACTTCCCCGCCCTCTCGCGACCGTGGTGTTCCACTACAGCCGCACCATGGACTACGCACCGGAGTTCACTTCCATGGCGCGTCCAAATGATGACCAGGCGCAGCTCCAGGTCCTGAAGGACCGCTACGGAGCCGAACCCCAAGCGCTATCGGACGTGCTGCTGCTCGCCCCCGCCGACCAGGTCGCCGACCGCCGACGGGAATTCCCCGGTATCGACGTCCAACCGCTCGCCTTCTCCTCCGCCGAACTCCAGGCATCCCACTGGCGCTTCCTCATGGGAGCGGTCGGCAACCAGTCAACGTACATCCGGCAGCTGACCCGCATCATGAAGTCGAACCGCAGCAACCTGAACCTCGGCGCCATCCGGCAGGGCGTGGCCGATTCCGGTATGCCCGACCACGTCAAGCAACTGGCCCAGGAGCGACTCAACCTCGCCGAGGACTACATCGATGACGATGCCCGGCTCACCAGCCTCATCAGACCCGGCCGACTGATCGTCGTTGACCTCCGAGACGAGTACATCGAGAAGGACGAAGCACTCGGTCTCTTCGTCGTCCTGATGCAGCTCTTCGCCGAGGCGCGCAGCGGGCACGAACACTTCAACAAACTGGTCGTCTTCGACGAAGCGCACAAGTACATCGACAGCCCGGACCTCGTCGCTGGCCTAGTCGAGACCGTCCGCGAGATGCGCCACAAGGGAATGAGCATCCTGGTCGCCAGTCAGGACCCGCCCTCCGTACCGATCTCCCTGATCGAACTCTCCGACCACGTCATCCTGCACAAGTTCACCTCGCCAGCCTGGTTGAAGCACCTCCAGAAGGCGAACACCGCCTTCGCCGGTCTGCGCTCTGAGCAGATGGCGCAGCTTCAGCCCGGTGAGGCGTACGTGTGGGCGAGTAAGTCCACTGACCCGGCGTTCACTCACGGAGCCGTTCGAATGCGATGCCGTCCTCGGGTGACCCGGCATGGCGGAGGGACTAGGACGGCGACGGGCGGACAGTGAGCTGGCAGCACGTCGCCCAGAGTCGGACGAGCAGTGGGGGGACCTAAGGGTCATTGGAGGGGTGATGCGTTCGTGGCTATCGATACGGACGAGCAGCGGCCCACCGGTGCGCCCCTTGGCGTTCAGCGCGGCGAGCAGCGCGCGGACGGCCCACACAGGGCACGGCGGTGGCGATGCCACGCAGCCGCTTGATGCGCACCGGTCCGGGCAGGCCGTGGATTCCGGCCTGCGTCATCAGCACCGACACGGTCCTGGAGCAGACTCGGATGCCCATGCCCAGGGTGAGCTCGGCGTGGATGCGGTGGTAGCCGTAAGTGCCGCGGGAAGCCACGTGAACCTCTCGGATCAGTCCGGTCAGTCAGTCCCGCCGTAGCTGTCGTGGAGTGGTCGGTGCACGCTTGTGCTTGTAGTAGTTCTGCCGGGCAACGCCAAGGATTCGGCAGCGCCTGTTGACTGGTGCCCCGGCATCGACGAGTCGGTCGATCAGCGGGTAGAGCCTTTTGAGCAGGGCTTGTCCTCGCCGAGGAACGTGGAGGCCCTGCGGACGATCTCGAGCTCGGTTTCCAGCTCGCGGATCCGGCGCCGTGCTGCACACAGCTCTGCGGACTCAACGTGACCGGATGGATGCCGAGGTCAACGGCGGTCTGCTTCTGTTCTTTTCCTGCCCGAACCAGCGCGATGGCGCGGGCGCGGAACTCAGCGGGGTAGGCGCGGGGTATGTCCGGCGGCCTTTCGTGAAGGCCGTCAGTTAGCCAGCAGAACTGGAACCTGAGAGGTGGGGCAGGTCAAACTGGAACCTCAGAGGTGGGGCAGGTCAACTTGTCACCCGACGCTGCATCAGACCCGAAGATGGCGAAAGTCCGATTAGCTGCTGCAAGCGGCCTTTCCGTGCTGCCAGGCCGGCAACCTCCGGGTCGCCCTGAACACCCTTTGTGAGTACGGCAGATGGTGTTTACTGCTTGTCAGTTGTGCTGATTACGAGGCGTGAGAATGAGCGGGAGGCGGCAGTGGAGCAAGTAGGGGACGGAGAGGGCGTCTCCCCGGGACCGCCTGATGTCAGAAACGAGCTCTCTGGGCGGGTGGCTGGCCCGGCCATCCAAGCAGGGGCGATCCATGGCGGCGTGAATATCACAATGACGGGCTCGCTGCCAGTAGCCGAAGATACCGATGAGGCCCTCGCCGAGGAATTGCGCAGGTCGTCACAGATCTGGCGAGCCCGGTTCTCCAGTGTCAACTTGGTCAACCTGCCAAGGCTGGCGATGCTCACGCAGGGCAACGCGGTGGCGGCTGCGGCAAGGAGAGCCGGACTCGACAGCACGAGACCGTTTGGCGGGCAGGGGATGGCACCGGGGGAGTTCGTCCGGATCGTTCGCCCCTTATTCGAGACATGGGACGCGGAGGCTGTGGCGCTCTGCGAGCGCACGGCAGAGAAGGTGCATCGTGGCCTTCTGGTCTCCTTCGAAAGCGCTATGCGCTGCAGCAACCCACCCGAGGTTCCGATGAAGGAACCGACTGGAGTCCTGACCAAGGATCCCCACCTCGCCTTCTCTGTTGGGGAAAGGAGGGTGGTCATCACCTTCGACCCGCGTTGGCTGACGACGGCGACGGCGAATACAACGCTCCATGACGCTGCTCGGGAGCCGCTGGTCTTCTCGGGTATCGGAACTGTGGCGTCGGTATCGAAAGAGGGGCACATTCGAATCTCCGCGCTTGTGTTCGGGCAGCCGGAAACCTTGGTGCAGGCTCAGTTTGACTATCTAAAGAGATCTGTGCTGCCGGAGCCACCCGGTTTGACATTGACGGACTTTCGTAACGAACTGTCAACGTCCGAGCTATCCCAGTTCTACGGGGATCAATCGCAGGGAAGGGAAGCCGTGAGCCGCAAAAGTATCGCACTGCTATTTGATGAAGATGAGGTCCTGCCCGGACAGATCGACCGAGATGTGCTGACCCAGGTCTCGCGGGTCGTCCCCGAGTATCGGCGTGATCTGGGTATGGCCGTCGCGAGCCTACTCTTCGACGATAACGGTGTTGCGGTCGCTGACCTCGCTGCTCATTTCCTTGCCCGGGAACCCGCACTCTGGAAGTCTTTCACGGTGCCTGGGCTTACTACTCTGATCCGGTCCTGCAACCTCGCCGTTGCTACCGTTTCTGGGCTTAGTGAAGAGCAGGCGACGGACCTGCACGAGGCGATGCATGAAGCAGTTACCAGCTACCTCGGGTACGTTGAGGTGGACAGGAACTTGCCCTTACATGAGAGGCTCCTTCCGGAACACGATGAATACCATGTCGTCGGTGCCGAATTGCGGTTGGTCTACAGTGCGGCAAGGCGCTATCTCGACGAGGCCAACGGCGAGAACCTCGAAGCACCCTTGGATGAATGGCGGCAGAGAGGGTTGTTTAGCCGCGTGGAATGGGAAGAAGACCTGAAACGGTCTGCGGCCGAACAAAAGGAGGCCTCGATGATTATGGAGGCTTGGCTGAACGCGCAGTCTGAATGATTCCCCCAGTTTGTGCAGCAAGTCGAGAGTATGATCACGGCTGCCGTGTCAGCTCCGGACAAGGACGGGGCCGAGTTTCAGGCAGTAGCTGACTGGCACGCTTATGGAGTTCCAGGCGGCGTGCGTCGGCTGACCCGCCCAAGTCGCCCAACCCGGTGAGGCAACGCTGCGAGTTTGGCACAGCCTCCTCCGATCAGTCCCTGTCGGAGGAGGCTGTGGTGCGCGTCATGTTGAAGGTAAGGCTTGAGAAGTCCCGGCCTTGGAGTACTGGGCCATTCTGGGTGCCCCCGCTGATGCTGTTGTGCACGTCGCCGCCCGATGAGCTGACCTGTGCTCGCTGCCACCACTCATCGAGCAGCAGGCGGAACTCCTCATCAAGGGCTGCTCGTACGCCGAGGGCAGTGGCTAGTGCCTGCGCGCGCATCGGGTCGGCAGGGTCCCCCTCCAGCGCGGCGACTTCCAGTTCACCGGAGCTGACCTGAGGGGTCCTGTCGCCTGGAGTTACCTGTGCATCGGCTAGCCCGAACGGGCGCCGCACCAGCGTAATGAGTCCTTGCCACGTATGACGTCCGGCTTCGCCGCCGAGACCGCCAGCCAGCGCGGCGAGGGCTGCTGTAGTGATCGGGTCCATGCTGGGACTCCCTCGTTCGGTGACGGATCCCACCTTAGGTTGGCCTCACAGCCTTCCGAAGCGGTTTCGGCGTAGAGTCCACCGCCATGCCAGCAGGGGTGGTGACGATGATGCCGTACTCCGTCGCGGCCAGTGCCTCGTAGCCGGTGCAGTGGCTGGCAGGTGTCCTTGCCGGTGAAGTCGATCTGAATCGAGTCCCACGGTCGGCTGGGTCTGATCGCTGAGCCAACGAGGGATGCGCTGCAGTGCTGTTGGCGGCGTTCCCGGCGCGCACTGTTCACCGCACGGCTTCGTGAACGCTCGGCATCGCCCGGTCTTCATCAAGCTTGGTCTGGCGTCAAGCGGGAGCCATGACACCGCCGACCGCGCGATTGACGCGTTCGCGGATCTCGGCTGCGGGGACGTACGAGAGGGCCTGCTCCAGATACTTGGCGGCGACAGAGAACTGGGCCGCCTGCTGACGCAGATGGGTATCGAGGAAGAGGGCGATGGCGCCTGTGACACCGCGCCGCGCCTGCCGTGTGTACAGCACGGTGAGGGAGAAGGCCCAGCATGCGTGTAGGAAGCCGTAGACGGGGCGAGAAGCTTCTCGCCAGGGGGAGAAGAGGGTGACGTCGGTGGGAAGGGTTACGTCATGCGTGGCCAGGGCGTCGTTGAGCCAGTTGTGGGCGGCCTCGTGGATCAGGTCACGGGCCAAGACCTCGGGGTGGGCGGTGTAGTCGGTGAAGACAGTGCCGGGGAGGCGGGTGAGGGCCCAGCTGTGAAGGGTCTCGTCGAGCTGGCGGCGGTTGAGTAGGCAGATGATGGGGGCGTGCTGGATGAGCAGTGTGCCGAAGCCGTGTTCGGCGGCGGAGGCGAGGGCAGCACGAACGAGGGACTGGGCTTCAGGTGGGGTGGGGGCGGTGTCGGGGCCGACGAAGTAGTACGCGGTTTCGGCGATCTCCGAGCGGAGCAGCTCCGCGGGGCACGGGCTGAGCATGATGCGGTGGTCGGTTGACAGGTGGGTCAGGTCTCGCACCAACGTACGGCGGTACCAGGCGAGGCGGTCCGAGTCCCGTGCGCGCGGTGTGTTCGGCGCCTTCGAGCAGGTGGTGGGCCACGGCGTAGTCGAGGGCGGACGAGCCGAGGTGGTTGCCGAGCACGGAGGCGACCCGGCTGGTGGTCGGCGATGCCGTCGAGGGTGATCAGGGCTTCTGCGGTGAGGGCGCTCGTTAGGGGCTCCAGAGGGGAACGGAGCCGGACCCGGCTGAGCCCGGCCCCGGTGGAGGTCAGGGTGTGGTGGTGGGCTCGCTGGCGCCGGTGTCTGGCGTGATGGCCAGCCAGGTCTCGGTGGCCGCGTTGGAGGTGTGTGCGGTCGTGCGCACGGGGTCGCTGTCGCGCAGGGACGCGACCGCCTCCAGGAACTCGTCAAACGTCTTGTCGTCCTGGGCGTCCTGCTCGGGCGATCTGCTCGGCCCACGCGGTGATCTGCGGGTGGTCCGCGAGGGCGCCGCGGTAGCGGGCGGGTATGCGGGCGTCGGCCATCTCCAGCGCCGTGACCGGTTCGTCGGACGAGGCCGCCGCCGTGGCGTCCTGATCGACGCCACGGGCGGTGAGGATCGCTTCGAGGCGGTTCACCAGCGGGCCGACGGTCTGCGGCGGGCGTCTGCGTGTGCCGGTGGTGGTGTTCAGAGCTGGCCTCCGTAAGCCGCCGCGGCGTCGGCTGGGTTGGTCCACGCCTGGCGCGGGGCGCTGCGCGAGGTCGCGTTCATCACCTCGTTGACCAGGCTGGGCAGGGTCGTGGGGTGCACCCCCTTGGTCCGCTGCCGGACCAGTGCGGCGCGGATGTGGTCGGGGTTCATGCCCTCGGCGAGAAGGGTGCGGACTTCGCGTCCCAGGTGTCCCAGGAAGCTGGAGGGCGAGCGTTCGGCACACGCGGCGACGTACTCGCCGATGAGGACCTTCGCCGAGACGGTCGCAGGCGCGGGGGCACTCGCGCCCCCCGAAGGGACAGATCCTAGATCCATGATCCTAGGTCCTAGATCCGGATCGTGAGGGCTCCCGGACCTCTCATCGAGTCCTCCGTGAGTCGGCGGTGAGGGCTCACTGTACGTGCTCTGACCAGTGACTTCTTCGGCACCCGGGTTTGCCGTCCCGACTCCGTGAGGACTCACGGAGGGCTCCGGGGGATCTCCGTGAGTGCTCGGTGAGGGCTCAGGGTCCAGGTTGAGGCCGAGGTCGTGGCGCGGGCAGTCGGGGTGGCGTACGCCACTGGGCCGGTTGATCTTCTGGTGGCGGGCGAAGGTGACGACGTGCAGGTACCGCTTGCCGTCACCGCCCTCGTAGCGGCAGATCAGGCCGGCCTCGTGGAGCTGGCTGAGGTCGTCCTCGACGCCGAGGGGGCCGTGGTCCGGGCGCAGCGACCACAGCAGGCCGGCGATGACCGCGGCCTGGTCGCGGAACCGGCCGTGATCGTCGGCCTGCGTGAGCAGCCCGAAGAACGTCCGCTTGGCGGAGAGGGACACCATCGCCAGGGATTCGGAAGCGAACGCTTCGGGCTTGATGGTGCGGATAAGGGCGATGTCGATCGACCACCTTCGTCGCAATTCGGGACGCTTTCCAGCGGAATGCCGGGGCTGGACAACACAGCCACACCCACGGCTCGGAAGTCCAGAGTTGGTTCTGAAACTCTGTACTGCTCGCCCGGGTTCGGAAACCGTAGACCCGAATCGCCGGTCAGAGAAATAGGTACCGGAATCCGGCACCTCCGAGCGCATCGCTCACGGCAGACACCAAACCGCTTTCCCCGCCCGGGAAAGCAAGCTACAACACACCAATGCCGCCACGCCCCCTCGGAATCGGTCCCGCCGGACAAGCCACCGCACAGGCCATAGAGCGACTCCGTACCGCGCGCGGTTACTCGCAGCGCCGGCTCGCCGCCCGCGTCACCGCCGTCGGCCGGCCCATGACCTTCACCCAGCTCTCCCATATCGAACGCCGGGTCCGCCGGCCATATCGAACGCCGGGTCCGCCGGTGCGACATCGACGACCTCGTGGCCATCGCCGCCGCCCTCGGAGTACCTCCGCATGCCCTCCTCGGCGACGGTGTCGTGCGTCGCCGAGGAGGAAGCGGCGCAACATAACCGACGATCGCCGGTTGGCCAAACCGGCGATCCTCGGGACCATTGAAGCGTCCCCGGCAGTCGCGTCTTTCCCTTTCGAGTTCCCATTACTTCTCTTATGCGGGGGGGGGGCTTGTCCTGCCGACCCGAACCCGAACCCGAATGCGCGTCAAGTGCGACTGCCCTCCCCGCCCCAGCAGAAGGTCCTGAATGCCCACCACTCAGTCTTCCGTTCCGTCTGTCGCCCTTTCGGCATCGCAAGTCGCCGCTTTCCTGAGCGTCAAGGGCGCTGCCGAATACCTCGGCCTGTCCCCGCACACCCTTTACGTCTGGCGCCACCGGCGGCAGGGACCGCCCAGCTTCCGGATGGGCCCCCGCGGACGCGTCATGTACCGGCGGAGCGCCCTCGACGCCTGGGTCCGCGAACAGGAGCGGTCCGACTCTCGCTCCAACCCCGAGCTGAGTCCCCTCAGTGCACCCCCGCGGCAGCGCCCCGACCGCGGTCACCACAGCGTCTGACGCGCGGCCCCATCGCGCCCGCCCGCTCGACCAAACGCTCCCGAGAAGGAGAGACGGCCCTGGCCGGCTACATAGAAGACCGCTGGATCAAGAAGAAGGACCCGGCCACCGGGAAGCGCGAGCGGACGGCGCGCTACGGCACGGGCAAGCGGTACAAGGTCGCCGGCATCCCCGGCGTCCGGGACCGTTCGTTCGAGACGCTGGAGGACGCCAAGGCGTGGCTGCGCCGGTCAGCCACCGATGAGGAGCGTGGCGAGTTCGTCGACCCGCGCGACGGATCGATCACCCTCGCCGACTACATCGCACGGCACTGGGCGCCGGGCCGGTCGGGCGCTCCGAAGAACCAGGACGGCCAGGAGCGGCGAACACGCCTGCACATCGTCCCGCACCTGGGCCACCTGCCGCTCATGAGCATCACGGCGGCGGACCTGCGCGCGTACATTGCGAAGCTGGACGGCACCGTCGTCTCGGTCGACTACCGCCGAGGCATCCTGTCCGAGCTGTCCTCCGTCCTGGAAGCGGCCGTGGACGACAAGCGGCTCGTCGCCAACCCCATGCGGGCGAAGTCCGTGCGGTGGCCCCGGGCCGCGCAGGAGCGCCGAGAGGCGTGGCCGCTGGAGACCGCGCTGCTCGTCCGTGACGTCATCAGCCCGCGGAACCGGATCGTCTTCGTGCTCGGGCTGGGCTGCGGGCTCCGGCAGAGTGAAGTGTTCGGGCTGAGTCCCGAGGACATCGACTACGGACGCGGCGTTCTCCGCGTCCGACGCCAGGTCCAGGCGATCAAGGGGAGGCTGTACTTCGCCCTGCCGAAGGGAAAGAAGACTCGGATCGTCGACATGCTCCCCATGGTGGCCGAAGAGCTGAAGCGGCACATCGAGGCGTTCCCGCCGGTGGAGGTCGAGTTGCCCTGGGGGAAGCTGGAGGCGGCCGCACGGAAGAGAAAGTGCTCCCTGCTGCTCACCACTCGGTTCGGCAACGCCGTCGCGGTGAACACGTGGAACACCTACACCTGGAAGCCCGCGCTGGCCAAGGCCGGCGTCATCCGGCCCCAGGCGGAGGGGGCGAAGCAGTGGCAGTGGCAGGCGGCCCCGCACGATGGCTTCCACGTGCTGCGACGCACCTTCGCCTCGATCATGCTGGAGGCGGGGGAGTCCGTGGTGACCGTGGCCGGCTGGCTCGGGCACTCCTCACCGGCGATCACCCTCGGTTACTATGCACACTTCATGCCAGAGGCCGGAAGCAAGGGACGTACGGCCGTCGACGCACTGCTGGGGAGGACGGGAAACAGCATGCCGATCCGAACTCCCCAGATTCTCCCCACGGCTGGTCCCGGGCGATCCCGCTCGACGAGCGGTTCGGGGGGCGGTCGTGGATTGCAAGGCTGAGGGGACAGGTTGGCTCCGGAAATGCTGAGAAACGTCACCGTAACCCGCTACATCGAACCTCTGCATGCGGGCGGCTCCGTCCCCGGAGTCGTCGAGGCCGACGACCTGGGGACCTACGTCGTGAAGTTCACCGGGGCCGCCCAGGGGCACAAGGCGCTGGTCGCCGAGATCATCGTCGGTGAGCTGGCCCGCGCCCTCGGGCTGCGCTTCCCCGAGCTGGTCCTCGTCCACTTCGACCCGGCCTCCGGCGAGCACGAACCCCATCAGGAGGTCCAGGACCTCCTCCGGGCCAGCGCCGGGCTCAACCTCGGCATGGACTACCTTCCGGGCGCCAAGGACTTCACCCCCGAGGTCGCGCGGACCTTCCCGGTCGACCCGCTGGAGGCGGGCAAGGTGATCTGGCTGGACGCCCTCACGGTCAACGTGGACCGCACGGTGCACAGTTCGAACCTGATGATCTGGCCCACCTTCGGCATCGCGCCGCCCCGCCTGTGGCTGATCGACCACGGCGCCGCCCTCGTCTTCCACCACCGCTGGGACGCCTCGGCGCCGGAGAAGGCGTACGACTTCAGGAGCCACGCGCTCGGCGGCCACGGCCCGGACACCCGCGCCGCCGACGCCGAACTGGCACCGAAGGTCACCGAGGAACTGCTGCGCACGGTGCTGGCGCAGGTGCCCGACGCCTGGCTCATGGACGAGCCGGGCTTCGCGAGCCCCGACGCCGTCCGCGAGGCGTATGTCGGCTACCTCCTGGCCCGCGTCCGCGCCTCCGCGGCCTGGCTCCCCACGGACTTCCCGAGCCGCGAACAGCTCGCGGCCGAGGACGCCGACCGCGCGGAGCGGACCCAGCGGGGCCGCCCGGACTGGCTCAAGCGCGTCCCCGACCTGCACGGCAAACCGGCGGCGGAACAGGATTGGTCGGTGCATCTGGGATGACGGACGTCCAGCGGGTCCAGATCGAGTACTGCACCCAGTGCCGCTGGCTGCCCCGCGCGGCCTGGCTGGCCCAGGAGCTGCTCACCACCTTCGAGGCGGAGCTCGACGAACTGTCCCTCAAGCCCGGTACCGGCGGTGTCTTCGTCGTCCGGGTCAACGACGAGGTGATCTGGGACCGCCGCGAGCAGGGCTTCCCCGAGCCGACCGCGGTCAAGCGCCTGGTACGCGACCGAGTGGCCCCGGAGAGATCCCTGGGCCACTCGGACCGTGCGGCGGACGGAGCGGGTGCCGCGGACTGAGCGGGTGCGGCGGACCGGGCGGGTGCGGCGGACCGGTCCGGGTCAGCCGGTGAGCTGCTCGTAGGCGGGCAGGGTGAGGAAGTCCGCGTAGTCCTCGTCCAGCGCGACCTTCAGGAGCAGGTCGTGCGCCTGCTGCCAGCGGCCGGCCGCGAAGGCCTCCTCGCCGATCTCGGCGCGGATGTCCGCGAGTTCCCGCGCGGCGATCTCACGGGCCAGCTCCGGAGTGGCCGCGACGGTCTCGCCGTCGTGCTCGAAGACGACCCCCGCGTTGATCCACTGCCAGATCTGCGAGCGCGAGATCTCGGCGGTGGCCGCGTCCTCCATGAGGTTGAAGATGGCGACCGCGCCCAGACCGCGCAGCCAGGCCTCGATGTAACGGATGCCGACCTGAACGGCGTTGACCAGACCGCCGTACGTCGGCCGCGCGTCGAGCGAGTCGACGGCGATGAGGTCACCGGCCGCGACCGACACGTCCTCGCGCAGCCGGTCCTTCTGGTTCGGCCGGTCGCCGAGGACGGCGTCGAAGGAGGCCATCGCGATCGGGACGAGGTCGGGGTGCGCCACCCACGAGCCGTCGAAGCCGTCGCCCGCCTCACGGTCCTTGTCGGCCTTCACCTTCTCGAAGGCCACCTTGTTGACCTCCTCGTCGCGCCGCGAGGGGATGAACGCGGCCATGCCGCCGATCGCGTGGGCACCCCGCTTGTGGCAGGTGCGGACGAGGAGTTCGGTGTACGCCCGCATGAACGGGGCCGTCATCGTCACCGCGTTGCGGTCCGGCAGGACGAACTTCGTCCCGCCGTCACGGAAGTTCTTGACGATGGAGAAGAGGTAGTCCCAGCGGCCGGCGTTCAACCCGGAGGCGTGGTCCCGGAGTTCGTAGAGGATCTCGTCCATCTCGTACGCCGCCGTGATCGTCTCGATCAGGACGGTGGCCCGGACCGTGCCCTGCGGGATGCCGACATGGTCCTGCGCGAAGACGAACACGTCGTTCCACAGGCGCGCTTCGAGGTGGGACTCGGTCTTGGGCAGATAGAAGTACGGGCCCTTGCCGAGGTCCAGCAGCCGCTGCGCGTTGTGGAAGAAGTACAGGCCGAAGTCGACGAGCGCGCCGGGCACGGGGGTGCCGTCGGCCGCCACGAGGTGACGCTCGTCCAGATGCCAGCCGCGCGGCCGCATCACGACGGTCGCGAGCTCCGCGTCCGGCTTGAGGGCGTACGACTTTCCGGAGCCCGGGTCGGTGAAGTCGATGCTCCGGGCGTAGGCGTCCATCAGGTTGACCTGTCCGAGGACGACGTTCTCCCAGGTGGGCGCCGAGGCGTCCTCGAAGTCCGCGAGCCAGACGCGGGCCCCGGAGTTCAGGGCGTTGATCGTCATCTTGCGGTCGGTGGGGCCGGTGATCTCGACCCGGCGGTCCTCGAGCGCGGCCGGAGCCGGGGCCACCTTCCAGGAGTCGTCCGCGCGGATCGCGGCGGCCTCCGGGAGGAAGTCGAGCGTGGAGGTGCGGGCGATCTCGGCGCGCCGCTCCGCCCGGCGGGCGAGGAGCTCGTCACGCCGGGGCGTGAACAGCCGGTGCAGCTCGGCCACGAAGGCGAGGGCCGCCTCGGTGAGGACCTCCTCCTGCCGGGGCAGGGGCTCGGCGTCGACGATGGCCAGCGGGGACGGCGCTGGTGCGGACATGAGCTGTCACTCCTTCAGCGAGCTACGTGCGGGCGAGCGGGTCGTGGCGATCCGCGTGCGGGGCCTGCGGGGCGCCGCACACCGGTCGAACGAGCGAACCACGGACGGCGTCACCGCGCCTGGCACCCGGTGCCGCGGCCCACGCGGACCGAGCCGGGCGCCTTCGACACGGCGAGGCGCTTCTGAGCAGTGGATACTAATTTCCTCATGGTGGAAGTTCAATGGTTTGTTGATGTCGAGATTCTCCAGATCGACGGAAGGTGGCGCTCGGTGCCACCCCGCTCACTCAAGGTGGACCAGGTCGTCCTCCGTGTCGATGTCGTACGCCCGCGCCACGTCCCCGCACTCGACCAGGGTGACGGCGTCCGCATGGGCCCTCAGATAGGCACGCGCCCCCTGGTCACCGGTGGCCGCCGCCGCGATCCCGGCCCAGTGCCCGGCCCCGAACAGCACCGGATGGCCGCGCTCACCGTCGTACGCCGCCGCGGCGAGCGTCAGCGGAGAGGCGTACGCGGCCAGCACCCGGGCCACCGCCTCCCGGCCGATCCCCGGCTGGTCGACCAGCGACACCAGCGCGGCCCGCGCCCCCGAGTCCGCCAGCGAGTCCAGCCCGGCCCGCAGCGAGGAACCCATGCCCTCCTCCCAGCGGGGGTTGTCCACGAGGACGCACCCGGCCAGCGACGCCCGCTCCCGTACGGCGTCGGCCCGGGCGCCGAGCACGACATGGACGCGGGCGCAGCCGCCGGCCCGCAGCTCCTCCACCGCGTGCTCGACGAGGGGCCGCCCCCGGTGGGGCAGCAGTGCCTTGGGGCGTCCCCCGAGGCGCCGTCCGCCTCCGGCCGCCAGCACCAGCCCCGCCACCTCGTCCTTGTTCTCCGTCATGTCCCCTGCATACCCGACCCGGCCCGGGCATGCCCCGGAACCACGGCCGTCACCGCGGTGTCCCCGGGCTGAATTTCGGTCCGCGCAGTGGCGCCCGGCGCACCGGGTGGCGTTTACTGGCCCGCGTCCCCCGGCGCCTGACCACCGCCACGGGGAGCTGGAGCCGACGTGGGCGGGACCGACGCACGACCGCGTGCGCGAGGGGGAGAGCTGTGTTGCGGAGCTTGGGGCAGAGACCGGTGACGGGCAGCGACGAGGATCCGAGGGTGGCGGAGTTGCGGACCGCCGTCGCCCGGCTGCGCCGTGAACTCGCCGTCCATCCCGTCGAGTTCCCCGACCGGGGCATCGCCGAGGACGAGCTCGCGTCCCTCGCCGCGATGGCCGCCGGAGGCATGCCGGAGGTTCCCCGGCTGCGCCGCTCGCTCCTCCTGGTCGCGGGCGCGATCGGCTCGGTGAGCGCTCTCGCCACCCGCCTCGCCGACGTCCGCAGCGCGGTCGAACTCTTCGGGGACCCCCCGCACCGAACCCGGCTGTGAGCCGCCGGGCCCGCCCTTCGGGCGGACGACGCGACTTTGCGGACACGCCCTAGCGCCCCCTGCGGATGACACCCCGCTCGGTGGCCGCCGCCACGGCCGATGTGCGGGAGTCCACGCCCAACTTCGCGTAGATGTGCACCAGATGGGACTTCACGGTCGCCTGGCTCAGGAACAGCTTCTTGCTGATCTGCTGGTTCGAGAGACCGTCCTTGACCAGTTCGAGCACCTCGAGTTCACGACGGCTCAGCGCGGCGGCTGGGGTGCGCATGCGGTCCATGAGCCGGTCGGCGACCTTCGGGGCGAGCGCCGAGTGGCCCGAGGCGGCGGTGCGCACGGCGGCGGAGAGCTCCTCGGGAGGGGCGTCCTTGAGGAGGTAGCCGCAGGCGCCCGCCTCGACCGCGGCCAGGATGTCCGCGTCGGTGTCGTACGTGGTCAGGACGAGGACCCGGGGGGCACCGGGGCGGGCGGTGATCGCCGCCGCGGCCTCCGCCCCGTGCATCCCGGCGCCGAACTGGAGGTCCATGAGGACGACGTCCACGTCGCCCGCCCCGGCCCGCTCCACCGCGGCCTCCGCGGTCGCCGCCTCCGCGACGATCTCGAAGTCCGGCTCCGCGGACAGCACCGCGCGCAGTCCGGCGCGGACGACGGGGTGGTCGTCCGCGAGCAGCAGCCGCACGGTCATGCCCGGCTCCCCACGGCGCGGCGTTCCGTACCGGCCGGCTCCCCGCCGGCGGGTACGGGCAGGGGCAGCGTGACCGCCACCGCCGTGCCCTGACCGGGAGCCGACTCGACGGTGAACGTCCCGCCCAGCGACCGCGCGCGCGACCGCATGGCGGGCAGACCGAAGCCCCCGTCCGCCGTGTCTCCGCCGAGGTCCGCGCTGGTGAGGGCTCCGTCGACGGTGCCTTCGTCCGTGGTCTTTCCGGTGGCGGGGTCTCCGCCCAGGCGGTCCCGGTCCGGGGCCGGACGGTCCGGCTGGTCCGGGCGGTGGCGGTCCGGGCGGTGGCGGTCCGGCTGGTCCGGGTCCGACCGGTTCCGGTCCGGCCGTACGTCGTCCGGGGTGAAGCCGGTGCCGTCGTCCACCACGTCCAGCGTGACCGAGGTGTCCATGAAGCTGAGCGTGATCTCGACGCGCTCCGCGTCCGCGTGGCGCAGCGTGTTGCCGAGCGCCGACTGGGCGATCCGGAGCAGGGCCACCTCGTACGGCGTCGGAAGCCCGGCCGGCGTGCCGCTCACCGAGAAGCGGACCCTCGGCGTGTCCACGGCGGCCGACCGGCACAGCCGCTCCAGCGCGGCGGCGAGCGAACCGTGTTCCAGATCGGGAGGGGTGAGCGCGCGGACGAAGCGACGGGCCTCGGCGAGGTTGTCCTGCGCCGTCGCCCGGGCCCGCTCCACGTGCGGGGCCGCGGGCGAGTCCGCCGGCAGCAGCCGCTGGGCGGCCCGCATCAGGAGCTGGATGCTGGACAGGCCCTGGGCGAGCGTGTCGTGGATCTCCCGGGCCAGCCGCTCCCGCTCGGCGAGCGTGCCCGCGGCGCGTTCGGCCTCGGCCAGCTCGGCGCGGGTGGTGATCAGCTCCTCGATCAGCTCGCGGCGGCGCTCGCTCTCCCGGTACAGCGCCTCGTACCCGAGGACCGTCGCGACCGCGACCCCCGCCCCGAGCAGCGGGCCGATGAACGCCCCGGGGGTGAGGGGCGCGCCGTGCGCCACGAAGCTCGCGACCGCCGCCCCGGCGGTCAGGGCGACCGCGGGCAGGCTCCAGCGCACCGGCAGCAGGTGGAGCTGCAGGAAGTAGAGCGGGAAGGCCACCCACAGCCCGTCCGGGGAGAGCGCGACGAGCGCCAGCCAGCTCGCGCTGAGGGCGGCCACCCACAGCGCGGCCGCACGCCGTGAGCGGTGCACCGCCGGGGAGACGGCGCCCGCCACGAGCACCACGCCCGTCACCAGCACCGAAAGGACGACGGCCGTCGGGTGCCCGGTGTCGCCGGATCGGACCGCGGCCAGCAGGAGAAGGCCGGCGAGCAGGACGTACAGGCACAGACGCAGGACGGCGACGACGGGGGAGCGACGGGGGACATTCATGGTCGTTCCAGGGTAGGCGGGACAGCGCCGGCCCCGGTCAACCGAAAGGTTGAAAGACGGCTGCTCCCTTCGCCGGCGCCGTATCCCTCCCGGGTCCGTGGGCGGTCGTCCCTCCGGTGCCGACCGGTCCGTCTCCCGGCGACCGGGGCCCCCTCCTTCGGCCCGGCCGAAGCATGCGGCGGTGCGATGCCCCGGACGGGGTCCGGGCGGCAGGCTCGGAGCATGTTCGTCGCATGGAGAGACCTGCGGTTCGCCAAGGGGCGCTTCGCCCTGATGGGAGCCGTCGTCGTACTGATCACCCTGCTCGTGGGCCTGCTGTCCGGGCTGACCGCCGGGCTCGCCGGGGAGAACACCTCGGCGGTCACCGCCCTGCCCGCCGACCACCTGGCCTTCGCCGCGCCGGCCGCGGGACAGCCGGTGTCCTTCACCGGCGCCCCGGTGCCGGCCCACGCCCGGGAGGCCTGGGCCGGAAGGCCCGGAGTCACCTCGGCCGAGCCGATCGGCGTCCGCACCCTGAACGCCTCCGCCGGGGACCGGACGGCCGCGGTGTCCTCCTTCGCCGTGCGGCCGGGCTCGGGCATCGCCCCGGCGGGAGTCGCCCCCGGACGTGCCGTGCTGTCCGAGAAGGCCGCGGAGGCGCTCGGTGCGGGGCCGGGCGACCGGGTGGTGCTCGGCGGCGCGCGGCTGACCGTCGCGGCCGTGGCCGGCCACGCCTCGTACAGTCACACCCCCGTCGTGTGGACCGACCTCTCCGGTCCGGCGACCGTGCTCGCCCTGCGCACCGACGGAGCCGATCTGCGGGCGGGCGACCGCGCCGCCGGCACGAAGACGTTCACGAGGGACGACTCCCTGACCGCCATCGGCTCCTACCAGGCCGAGAATGGCTCGCTCCAGCTCATGCGCGGATTCCTCTTCGTCATCTCGGCGCTCGTCACCGGGGCCTTCTTCACGGTCTGGACGATCCAGCGGTCGCCCGACGTCGCGGTCCTGAAGGCGCTGGGCGCCTCCACGCCGTACCTCCTGCGCGACGCGCTGGGCCAGGCCGTCCTCATGCTCACCGCCGGGACGCTGCTGGGCAGCGGGCTCGCGGCCGGAGCCGGCGCGCTGGTGCGGGGAGGCGACGTGCCGTACGCCCTGGACGTCACGACCGTGCTCGGTCCCGCCGCCGTCACGATCGCCCTCGGGGCGCTCGGCGCCGGGCTCGCCGTCCGCCGGGTCACGGCCGTGGACCCCCTGACCGCGCTGGCGAGCGCCCGATGAGGACCCCGGCCGGGCTCGCCGACGGCCGCGCGCCGAGGTCCCGGACCGACCGAACCGACGCACAGGAGAGTGCCGCGTGAGCCTGACCCTCGACGACATCACCCTCACCTACCCCGACGGCGACGGCCGTCTGACCGCGCTGGACGGTGTGAGCCTGCGGGTGCCGGCCGGCACGATGACGGCCGTCGTGGGCCCCTCCGGATCCGGGAAGTCCAGCCTCCTCGCGGTCGCCGCGACCCTGGTCGCCCCGGACCGCGGGCGCGTTCTCGTCGGCGGTACGGAGACAGGGGCGCTGACCTCCGCCGAGCGGGCCGTCCTGCGGCGGCGCGAGATCGGCATCGTGTTCCAGCAGCCCAACCTGCTGCCCTCGCTGACCGCCCTGGAACAGCTCCAGGTGATGGGTCACCTGGACGGACGCCGTCACGTGACGCCGCGGGCACGGGAGCTGCTCGCCGAGGTCGGGCTGGGCGAACTGGCGCACCGGCGTCCGCACCAGTTGTCCGGGGGACAGCGGCAGCGGGTGAACATCGCCCGCGCGCTGGTCAACGAGCCCTCGGTGCTGCTGGTCGACGAGCCGACCAGCGCCCTCGACCAGGAGCGCGGGACGGCGGTGCTGGACCTGTTGGTGCGGCTCACCCGTGAACGCGCGACCGCGACCGTCCTCGTGACACACGACCGCGCCCGCCTCGGCGAGGCGGACGCGGTACGGGAGATGAGGGACGGACGCCTGGGGACACCGGTGGCGGTGCCGTCGGCGGAGTGACCGGACGCCGGGTCGGGGGCGGAGTGACCGGACGCCGGTCGGGGGCGGAGTGACCCGGACGCCAGGCCGGGGGCGGAGTGACCGGACGCCGGGCCGGGGTCGGAGTGACCCGGATACGCGGTCGACGGAGTGGCCTGGGCGGAGGGTCGGGGACGAGCGGACCCTACGGCGGTCCGCCGTCCGCCGTCCGCCGTCCGCCGTCCGCCGTCCGTCCGCGGCAGGTGGCTGATGGCCTGTGGTCCGCGGTCGGTGGCCTGCGCATCAGCTGGTGGCCCGTGACCTGTGGCCTCTGGCCGGTGGGCCCGTGGTGGCCGGTGGCCTGTGAGCCCGTGGCCCGCGGCCTGTGGTCGGGTCAGCCGGTGCTCTGGCCCGTGCTGGCCAGGGCCTCCGACAGCTCCGCCGCGACCTGCTGGAGCACCGGCACGATCTTCTCGGTGGCGGCCTCGGTGACCCGGCCGGCCGGGCCGGAGATCGAGATCGCGGCGGCGGTCGGGGAGTCCGGCACCAGGACGGCCAGGCAGCGGACGCCGATCTCCTGCTCGTTGTCGTCGATCGCGTAACCGGTGCGGCGCACCTCGTCGAGCGCGGCGAGGAAGCCGTCCGGAGTGGTGATCGTCTTCTCCGTCGCGGCGGGCATCCCCGTCCGGGCGAGCAGCGCGCGCACCTCGTCGTCCGGGGTGTGGGCCAGCAGCGCCTTGCCGACGCCCGTCGAGTGCGGGAGCACCCGGCGGCCCACTTCGGTGAACATGCGCATCGAGTGCTTGGACGGCACCTGGGCCACGTAGACGATCTCGTCCCCGTCGAGCAGCGCCATGTTCGCGGTCTCGCCGGTCTCCTCCACCAGACGCGCCAGATAGGGGCGGGCCCAGGTGCCGAGCAGCCGGGAGGCGGACTCGCCGAGGCGGATCAGCCGGGGGCCGAGCGCGTATCGGCGATTCGCCTGCTGCCGTACGTATCCGCAGGCCACGAGGGTGCGCATCAGCCGGTGGATGGTGGGCAGCGGCAACCCGCTGCTCGCGGAGAGCTCGCTCAGACCGACCTCGCCCCCGGCGTCCGCCATGCGCTCCAGCAGATCGAAGGCGCGCTCGAGGGACTGGACGCCGCCACTGGAGGCGGACGATCTGGGGTCGGTGGTGCTGGCGCTGGACGGCGGCACGGCGGCGGTCCTTTCGGGGCGCGGTATCGAGCGGGGTGACCCGAAGACTCTCGAAGGGGGCGGCGGCGGGTGGCGGGCAGGCAGAAGCGCAGCCTACCCGGCACCCGACGGGCCACCAGGTAGGGTAAGGCTACTTCTGTCTGTCGGAAGAGTGATTTCGTCATACGGAAAACCTCCTGACCGGGCGCAGCGGGAGCGGATCTCGGCCGGGTCGGGGGAGGGTGGAGAAATGAGCCCTTGACGGGGCGGAGGTCGGGGTGAAGACTTCTTCAACAGAAAGTTGAATTCCGTTACGCGGAAGCAACCCGGCGGCAACGGGAGACGACGGCGGCGGAGAGAGGGGTCCGGGTGTCCGATGCCGAACTGATGCTGCGCTCGACGCGCGTCATCACGCCCGAGGGGACGCGCGCCGCTTCGGTCGCGGTCGCCGCGGGAAGGATCACGGCCGTGCTGCCGTACGAGGCCGAGGTGCCGTCCGGCGCCCGGCTGGAGGACGTCGGTGACGACGTCCTGCTGCCCGGCCTCGTCGACACCCACGTCCATGTGAACGACCCCGGCCGCACCGAGTGGGAGGGCTTCTGGACCGCGACCCGCGCCGCGGCCGCCGGCGGCATCACCACCCTGATCGACATGCCGCTCAACTCCCTCCCGCCGACGACGACGGTCGACCACCTCGCTACGAAGCGGGACGTCGCCCGCGCCAAGGCACACATCGACGTCGGCTTCTGGGGCGGCGCGCTGCCCGGCAACGTCAAGGACCTCCAACCCCTGCACGACGCCGGTGTGTTCGGGTTCAAGGCGTTCCTGTCGCCGTCCGGCGTGGAGGAGTTCCCCGAACTCGACCAGGAGCAGCTCGCCCGGTCCCTCGCCGAGATCGCCGGCTTCGGCGGACTGCTGATCGTGCACGCCGAGGACCCGCACCATCTCGCCGCCGCCCCGCAGAAGGGCGGCCGCAGGTACGCCGACTTCCTCGCCTCGCGCCCCCGGGACGCCGAGGACACCGCAATCGAGAGCCTCGTCGCACAGGCCAGGCGTCTCGACGCGCGGGTGCACGTGCTGCACCTGTCGTCGAGCGACGCGCTCCCGCTGATCGCAGCGGCCAAGGCCGACGGCGTCCGGCTCACGGTGGAGACCTGCCCGCACTACCTCACCCTGACCGCCGAGGAAGTCCCTGACGGCGCCAGCGAGTTCAAGTGCTGCCCGCCGATCCGCGAGGCCGCCAACCAGGACCTGCTGTGGCGGGCGCTGGCCGACGGCACGATCGACTGCGTGGTCACCGACCACTCCCCGTCGACCGCCGACCTCAAGACGGACGACTTCGCGACCGCGTGGGGCGGCATCTCCGGCCTTCAGTTGAGCCTGGCCGCCGTCTGGACCGAGGCCCGCGGGCGCGGCCACGGCCTGGAGGACGTGGTCCGCTGGATGTCCTCCCGCACGGCCGAACTGGTCGGCCTGGGCGGCAGCAAGGGCGCCATCGCGGCGGGACACGACGCCGACTTCGCGGTGTTCGCCCCCGACGAGACCTTCACCGTCGACCCCGCCGCGCTCCAGCACCGCAACCGCGTGACGGCGTACGCGGGCAGGACCCTCGCCGGCGTCGTGAAGTCGACCTGGCTGCGCGGCCAACGCGTCTTCGCCGACGGCGAGTTCACCGATCCGAAGGGTCACCTGCTGACCCGTACGAACTGATTCCCCCGCCCCGTGGCGGCCGACTCGCGAAAGGAACCCCTGATCACCGTGACGGCGACCCAGAGCTTCACCGGAGACGCGAACCCCTACGGAGGCGGTGACCCGTACGCGGACTACCGCACCACCGACTTCCCCTTCACCCGGTACGCCAACCTGGCGGACCGGCAGCTCGGCGCGGGCGTCGTCGCCGCCAACGACGAGTTCTTCGCCCAGCGCGAGAACCTTCTCGTCGCCGGGGCCGCCGAGTTCGACCCCGAGCACTTCGGCCACAAGGGCAAGGTCATGGACGGCTGGGAGACCCGGCGGCGCCGCGGCGCCTCCGCCGAGCACCCGTGGCCGACCGCCGAGGACCACGACTGGGCCCTGGTACGGCTCGGTGCCCCCGGGGTGATCCGCGGGATCGTCGTCGACACCGCCCACTTCCGCGGCAACTATCCGCAGGCGGTGTCGGTCGAGGGCGCCTCCGTGCCCGGTTCGCCCTCCCCCGAGGAACTCCTGGCGGACGAGGTGAAGTGGACGACTCTGGTACCGCGCACGCCGGTCGGCGGTCACGCGGCCAACGGATTCACCGTCTCGGTCGAACAGCGCTTCACCCACCTGCGGGTCAACCAGCACCCCGACGGGGGCATCGCCCGGCTGCGCGTGTACGGCGAGGTCGTGCCCGACCCGCGCTGGCTGTCCGCCCTCGGCACGTTCGACGTGGTCGCCCTGGAGAACGGCGGACAGGTCGAGGACGCCTCCGACCTCTTCTACTCACCCGCCACCAACACCATCCAGCCCGGCCGTTCGCGCAAGATGGACGACGGCTGGGAGACCCGCAGGCGACGCGACGACGGCAACGACTGGATCCGCTACCGGCTCGTCGCCCGGTCCGAGATCCGCGCCTTCGAGATCGACACGGCGTACCTGAAGGGCAACAGCGCCGGCTGGGCCTCGGTCTCGGTGCGCGACGGCGACGGCCCGGACGCGGGGGAGTGGACCGAGATCCTGCCCCGCACCCGCCTCCAGCCCGACACCAACCACCGCTTCACCCTCGCCGCACCCGCCGTCGCCACGCACGCGCGCGTGGACATCTTCCCGGACGGCGGCATCTCCCGCCTGCGCCTCTTCGGCTCCCTGACGGAGGAGGGCGCGTCCCGCCTGACGGCACGCCACCAGGAACTGGGCGGCTGAGCGGCCCGGTTCGGCCCGCAGCCGGGCACACCACGGGGGACTCCGCTCCTCCGGAAGGGGCTCCCCCTTCCGGAGGAGCGGGCTCAGCGCATGCCGGGGCCGCCCCCGATCGGATCCTCGCTCGTCATGCCGCGTGTCCGCCGTCCACCGCGAACTCCGCCCCCGTGACGTATCCCGCCTCGCTCCCCGCCAGGTACGCGACGAGCGACGCGACCTCGTCGGCGGTGCCGAAGCGGCCCACGGCGGTCAGCGCGCTCTGGCCCGGCGCGTACGGGCCGTCCGCCGGGTTCATGTCGGTGTCGACGGGACCGGGATGGACGATGTTGGCGGTGATCCCGCGGCCGCCGAGCTCCCGCGCCAGCGCCTTGGTCAGGCCGACCAGCGCGGACTTGCTCATCGCGTAGAGCGTCCCTCCCGGACCGGGCACGCGCTTGGCCATGCAACTGCCGATCGTGACGATCCGCCCGCCGTCCCCGAGATGCGGCGCGGCCGACCGGGAGGCCAGGAAGACGCCCCGGACGTTCACGTCGAGCACCCGGTCCACGTCCGCCGGGGTCAGGGACTCCAGCGGACCCAGGACCCCCACCCCCGCGTTGTTGACGAGGACGTCGAGCCGCCCGAACTCCGCGACGACCCGGTCCGCGACCGTGCCGGACTCCGTCGCGTCGGAGGCGTCCGCGCGCAGGGCCAACCCCCTGCGCCCGAGCGCCTCGACACCCCGTACGACGTCCTCCGCGGCCTCCTTGCCGCTCACATAGGTGATGGCCACGTCCGCGCCCTCGCGGGCCAGCCGCAATGCCGTCGCGGCCCCGATGCCCCGGCTCCCGCCGGTCACGAGGGCCACCTTGCCGTCCATGTCTCGCTGAGAGGTCTGAGAGGTCTGAAGGGTCTGAGAAGTCATGAACCCATCCCAGCCGCCGCGGCCGCGGGACGCTGGCGGCGAACGGACACCGACATCGGCGGATGACATGATGACCGGCGACATAGGGCGACGGCGGAACGAGGAAGCCGGTGTGAATCCGGCGCGGTCCCGCCACTGTGACCGGTGAGCGCGCTCCGGCATGCCACTGCCCCGACCGGGGTGGGAAGGCGGAGCGCTCGGGGATCCGGGAGCCAGGAGACTCACGCGGTCGCCTCCTCGATCGACACCGGGGCGGATCTCCCCGGGAGGGGAGTGGTGCGCTGTGCCCAAGACGCCGGCGGAAGAGATGTCGGGGGAGTCCGCGGCGGTGCGCGGACCCGTGCCGTGCCGGGTCGTCGTGTGCCGGGACTGCTGCTGCGGCAGTCCCAAAGTGACCGGGGTGGACCACGCCGCACAGACCGCGCGGCTGCGCGCCGAGGTACCGGTGCGCGTCTCCGAGTGCCTCGACGTGTGCGACCAGGCCAACGTCGTCGTCGTACAGCCGTCCGCGGCGGGCCGGGCGGCCGGCGCGCGGCCCGTCTGGCTCGGACTCGTCAACGACCCCGAAGCGACCGAGGACATCGTGACCTGGGTACGCGCCGGCGGTCCGGGCGTCGCTCCGCCGCCGGACATCCTCGACCTGTACACCTTCACCCCGCCGGGGCGCCCGGCCGACTCCTGAGCCTGCGCACGCAGGGGCCGGCCGACCCGCCCCGGGGCGCCGAATGCGACGCCCCGGGGCATTTTGACGCCGTGTCAGGACGCAACGGGCCAAGGCCGTTTGCGTCCAGTCGATCTCTCTTCCACCCCGCCTGACCTGCGGCGAAAGTAGTTCTTGCCACCGGGCGACCCGCCCGGGACGACCTCCACGGCTGCACCTGCAGGGCAGCCGGGCGGTCGGTGACGTGCCTTCGCCCGTACGACTTCCACGCCGCAGGAGAGATCATGAAGTTCAGCCACGCCGTCCGCCGTACCACCGCAGCCGTCGCCGCCGTCGGCGCGATGTCCCTCGGCATGGTGGCCACCACCGCCGGCGCAGCACACGCCGTCGCGTCCTGCTCCGGGGACGTGTCGATGTACGGCACGCTCTCGGACGGCCGGCTGACGTACACGCAGATCGCGCCGGACACCGGCAACCGCGTCAAGACGCTCATCGGCCCGAACCTCGGCTTCACGCCCAAGGCGATGGCGACGCTCAACTTCAACACGGTCCTGGTCACGTCGACCACCGGCGACCTCTACCGCGTCGACATCCAGACCAACAACACCTCCCTCGGGGTCGCGGGAGTCGTCAAGATCTGGGACGGCGGCTGGACCTTCGACAAGATGGTCTACGACGGAGCCGGCCACCTCTACGGGACCGTCGACGGCCAGCTCCACCAGTACGTCGTCTCCCAGCCCAAGCCGGCGGGCTCGGAGCACATAGGCCAGCACGTCGTGATCGACACCGGCTTCGTCCTCAAGACGCTCGCCGCCGCGGGCGACGACCGCATCGTCGCCTCGACCGCCGACGGCCGGCTGCTCAGCTACAAGATCAACGGAGTGGACGACTGGGACCTCTCCGTCCTCAAGGCGAGCGGGTGGTCGGCGGTCGACTCGCTCTCCTCGCCGGGCGGCGGCCTCTACTACGGCCGCACCAACGGCGGCATGTACTGGTACTCCGACGCCGACCCGACCGACGGTGACGGCGGCGACATCACGTACCACTCCGACGACCCGGTGGACGCCTCCGGCTGGACCCAGAGCCTGTTGTCGGCCTACGCCAACAACTGCGCCTACGTGCCGGCGGCGCCGCCGAAGTCCGTCCAGGGCGGCACCATCTACCGCAGCGAGGTCATGGACCGGGCCAAGAACTGGTACAACCGCAACGTCCAGTACGACCAGGGCGCCTCCGCCGTGGACGTCGACGGCGACCACTCCTACCGCACCGACTGCTCCGGCTTCGTCTCCATGGCCTGGCACCTCACCACCTCGCTGACGACCGAGACGCTGCCCAGCGCGAGCACGCAGATCAGCAAGACCGCCCTCCTGCCCGGCGACGCGCTGAACGACTACTCCGAGCACGCCGTCATCTTCGCGGGCTGGAAGAACCAGGACGCGGGCACCTTCTACTACTACTCCGAGAGCAGCCCGGCCACGGACATGAACTACTCGACCGCGAACATCAACAGCGGTGACATCAGCGGCCACCCGGCCTCGGACTACGTCGCCCTGCGCTACAAGAAGATTGCCTGACACCCCACTTGACGCCTCGAAGGCCCCGCCGATCCCCGGCGGGGCCTTCGAGGCGTTCGCGCGCCCTGGGAGACGTCTGCCCTGCTCCGGCCCACGCCGAAAAGGGCGGTGCCCCTCGCCACGAGGGGGCACCGCCCTTTTCGGACTGGCGGACTGGCGGACTGGCGGACTGACGGGCCGACGGGCCGCGGCAGCGGCGAGCCGCAGCCGTACGCGGCGGGCGGGCTACTGCCAGCCGGCGTCCGTCGGAGCGACCTGCCAGCCGGCGTCTGCCGGAGCGACCTGCCAGCCGGCGTCGGAGGCGAGAACGGAGGAGGCCGGAACCGCGTCCGCCGTGGACCGGTGCGTGACCACCGGCGCGGCGAGAGCCGCGGCGACGACGAGGGAGGTGACCGCGGCGGCCTTGGCGATGCGGGTACGAAGCATGGCTGTTTCCGTTCCTTCCGGGACGAGATGCGGTGTCCGGCCTGGTGTCGCGCCCCGCGGTGGCGCTCTCCTCGGCCGGTGACTCATAGGTTCGTCGCAGCTCAGGCCAGAGGAAAGGGTTCACGGATGGACGGAAGCGGCCTTGGACCGATGCGTCCAGGCAGGCCGTTTCAGTCCACCGGCTGCGGCTCGAAGGCCAGGGGCATCAACGGCACCCCGGCACCGGTCGGCCGCGCCCCGGCCAACTGCGGTACGACGCGGAGCAGTCGGCGGGTGGCCCGCACCGCTCGTTCCTCCGCCTCCTCCAGCGTGTCCGCCAACAGGTAGAAGCCAAGGGTGAGTTCGACCGCCGAGACGGTGTGCACGGCGACGTGCTCGACACCGTCGCGGGGCACGATCGCCGCTCGCACCAGAGTTCTGATGTTCGGTGGCGGCTCGTCGCCGTACGGCAGTTCCAGATATGTGTGGACCAGGTACATGCGGTCCAGAATCTCAACGCGATGCGCCGACAAGTCGGCTCGCGTGATGGCCAGTTGAGGCCTTGGCCGGTTTGGTCCTTCCCCCTGTGGCGATCCCCGGTCCTCTGCGAAGATCATCGTGGGACAGGGGAGGGTCTGTGGAAACTGGGGGGAACCGGATGCTGACCGCACTTGGACTCGATACGGCCGCGGAGACGGTGTACCGCGCCATGCTCAGAAGTCCGGCAGCCGGTGTCGCGGCCCTCGCCGACACCGTGGGACTGTCCGGGGACGAGGTGCGCGACGCCCTCGACACGTTGAGCGAGCTGGCCCTGGTGCGCCCGGCCGCGGGGGACGCCGGCCGGCTCCGGGCCGTCTCCCCGGACATCGGCATGGAGATCCTGATGGGCCGCCAGCAGGCCCAGTTGGCGGCCCAGCAGCAGCGCCTCGAATCCTCCCGGGCCGCCGCGGCCCAGCTCATCTCCGAGTACGCCGAGCTCCGCCCGGCCACCAGCCATCCCGGGGTGGAGCAACTCGTCGGCCTCGACCAGATACGCGACCGGCTGGCCGTACTCACCCGCGAGGTGCGCGAGGAGTTCCTGGCCTTCGCCCCGGGCGGACCGCAGACCGCGGAGAACATGGCCGCCTCCCGGCCCCTCAACGAGGACCTGCTCGGCCGCGGGGTGCGCATGCGCACGATCTACCTCGACAGTGTCCGTACGAACCGGCCCACCGTCGAACACGCCACCTGGCTGGCCCGGCTGGGCGGCCGGGTCCGCACGGTGCCGTCCCTGCCGACCCGGATGATCCTCATGGACCGGGAGACCGCCATGATCTCGGTCAGCAGCGACGACACCGCCGCCGGCGCCGTCCTGCTGACCGGCCAGGGCACGCTCACCGCCCTGTGCGCGCTCTTCGAGACCACCTGGGAATCCGCCCAGCCGCTCGGCGAGACCGTCCCCACCGACCCGAACGGACTCACCGGCCAGCAGACGACCACGCTGCGGCTCCTGGCCGAGGGCCACACCGACGAGGCCATCGCCAAACGGCTCGGGGTCTCCCACCGTACGGCCCGCCGGATCGCCTCCGAACTCATGGAACGCCTGGACGCCCGAAGCCGCTTCGAGGCCGGCGTGAGGGCCGTCCAGCAGGGCTGGCTCCCGCCGCGCCCCTGAATCAGCGCTCCTGAACCAGCGCTCCTGAACCCTTGCCCGGGGGCCGCCGGCCGGTCGGGCGATGTCCGAAGGCGGCGGCCCCGGAAACCGGGACCGCCGCCTTCGCCGGTCAGCGGACGCGGTTCGTCCAGCCGACCTCGACATAGGTCGTGCGGACCACCGGGTCGGCTCCGGCGGCGCCCCTTTCCAGAACGCGGCTCGTGTCCGGGTCGAGGACATAGCGGAGGGAGTACGGGACGGACACGGGCTTGAAGCCCGGCTTCTCCACCCGCGTGGACCCGCGGAAGACGATCTCCGTGCCCGTACGGCCCCGGCTGTCCTTTACTCCGGACTTCACGGTCAGACCCGGTGTCCTCGCGACGATCCGAAAGAGCGCGGAGCGCAGCTCGGGGCCCGCCGGTGACGTCTCCAGCAACGACAGGACCTGCTCGAACCGTTCCTCGGGGTCCTTGGAGAACCAGGCCTTCAGCTTCTCCGGGTCGGTGGGCAGACGGTCGAACTCCGTCCAGGACAGGCGCTTGTCGCCGACCTTCCAATTCACCGTGCTGCTACCGGACTTGCGCGGCTTCGCGTCCCCCTTGCGAACCCAGGTGGTGCCCGCCCGGGTGCAGTAGACGGCGTACGTGGCCGTCCTCCGGCCGTCCTTCGACGTGTAGTGGACCATCCAGTACGTTCCTTCGTGCGCCCCCGCCTTCGCGGAGACCTTCGCCATACCGTTCAGGAACTCCGAGGCCGACGAGACCGTCGACACCGACCTGTCCGTCACGTCCCGCACCGGATACACGGCCGCCCCCGCCGCGATCGCGGCCACCGCGGCGGCCGCCGCCAGGATCCCTCCACGCCGCGAGAGCCGGCGCCGCCGCGGTGCCGTGCCCGGCTCGTCGGGGCCGAGGACGACCACATCGTCCTCGGGCACGTCCATCGGGGGCGCGAGGGAGGCCGCCGGGCCGCCGCGTCGGGCCGTGGCGAGGGGGATCGCACCCTCGTACTCCGCGGGGGCGGGCGCCCGTGCGGCCTCGCGTGCCGCGACGAGCGCCAGGATGTCGCGTACGGCCCTGACCTTGGCGTCCGAGGGCGGCGCCACGGCTCCGGCCGCGATCAGTTCGTCGGCGCCGGGGAAGTCGAGGAAGTCGTCAGATTCGGTCTTCTCGGTCATGTCAGGTCTCCTGACAGGTCGAAGGGGGCGCCCGAGCGCAGACGGCTGCGCGCGCGGTGCAGACGGGTGCGGGCGGTCGCCGCGGGTATGCCGACCACGCCGGCGGCCTCGCTGGGCGTGAGCTGCTCCCAGGCGACGAGCAGCAGCAACTCCCGCTCCACGTCGGGTAGTCCGGCAAGGAGCTCGCGCAGCCTGGGTGCCACCGCCGCGGCGACGAGCCGGTCGTCCACCGCCTCCCAGGGATCGTCGTCGCCGGCGGCGCGCGGAATGTCCGGGCGGGCCGCCGCGTCCCGCCGCCAGTGGGCGGAGAGCACGTTCCTGGCCACGCCGAACAGCCAGGCCCGTACGGACCCGCGGGCCGCGTCGAAACCGCGGCGCGCCGCGAACGCCTGGAGCCACAGCTCGGCGAGCAGATCGTCGGCGGCGCCGGGCGCGCGGCGGGTGAAGTAGCCGTGCAGGGCCGCCGAATGGCGTTCCACCAACGGCGTGAAGGCGGCCGGGTCGCGTGCCGTGCGGCCCAGCAGCTCCTCGTCGTCCGGGCCCGATGTCATGGGACCTCCGTCTCCGGACCGCCGGCCGGCGGTCTCACCCCTTACTTGGCGGAAACCGTCGGCAGCGTTCGCGCGCCCGGGCCGGGGAGCGGCGCCGCGTCACGGTGGACGCGCCGAGCGGCCGGCCGCGGTCACACCGTCAGCCAGCCCCGCAGCGCGGCCTGCACCCCCGTCTGGAACCGGGTCTGCGTGTTCAGGGACCGCATCAGGCGGGTGATGCGGCGGCGGACCGTGTGGACGTGGACGTCGAGGCGCCGGGCGATCGCCTCGTCCTTCAGGCCGGACGCGAGCATCGTCAGCAGCTCCCGGTCCTGTTCCGTGATCTGGCTGTCCGACGGGGATCCGATGGGTACGGCCCGTTCCCAGATCGCCTCGAACAGCGGCACCAGGGCGTTGCTCAGGAGCGAGTCGTTCACCACCAGGGCCGAGGCCGTCGGGTCCGCCGCGTCCGTCGGCGGCAGCAGCGTCACCCGCCGGTCGACCGTGATCAGCTTCGTCGGCAGGTCGGTGCCCACCCGGATCTGCACCCCCTGCGCGGCCAGATCGCCGAGGCCCCGGGCGCGGCCGTGGAAGCTCAGGCCCTCGCGGTCCACCACGGTCCGCACCCGCACCCCGCGTCGTACCGGCTCGGTCACGTCGAGCGGGGAGGGCATGCCGTCGGGTTCGCTCGCCGCGTACGGCGGCCGGTCCAGGAGCGCCACCTCCGTGCGTGCCGAGACCAGCAGGGAGGCCACCCGCGCGGCGATCGCCTCGCCGCCCCGGACCGTCTCGATGCCGAGCGCCGGGGCGCCGTGCGCGGAGCCGACGAGTCGGGCGGCCATCCGGTCCACCGTTCCGGTGAGCTCCTCCAACTCGGCCGACCTGCGCAGCAGATCGGCCTGATGGACGTGGATCAGATTGCGCAGCGCGGTGGCGGGAGGGATCGCGACGGGCATCGCGAGGTCACGGGCGGTCCGGGTGAACCCGTGCTCGCCGAGGTGGTCGAGGGCGGCCGCGAGCCGGGGCGCCGAGAGGCCGGTGGACCGGGCGAGTGCCGCTCGGGACGGATGCTCGGGGATGTTCAACAAGGCCTCGTAGACCTTGAGTTCCTCCGTACCCAGCCCGAGAGCCCGCCACCGCTCGTCCACCGTGTCCCGACTCACGCCTGGATTCTCACCCGTTCTCGCAGGCCGCACAAGGCGATGTTCTCGCAGACCACACAAGTGTGCACGTACACAAGTGCGCACCCGGAACGCATTGTTCACACCCCCGCTCCGGCATTTGCATGTCCGCATCCGATATCCGTTCACGCAGCTGTGACACCGGAGGGGCAACCGTGCGGAGTGCAGGACGCAGGAGATCAGCCACAGCGAGGCAGCGGCACGGCGGGATGTCCGTCGGCCAGGGGACGGCGGCACTGCTCGCCGCCGCGGGCCTGTTGGTGACGGCCGTGCCGGCCGCCCACGCGGACACGGCCACCGCGGCCACCACGTCCGACGCGTCCGGCGTGACGCCGGGCACCGGGACCGACACGCCCTCGCTCGTCACCGGGCTGCACGAGGAGGCCGCCGTCACCGGGACCGCGGCCGACGCCGCCCGCGGTCACCTCAGGGCCAGGAAGGGCCGGTACCACATAGCCGACACCTCGGCGAAGGGCTTGGTCTCGGCCGGGACCACGACCGAGAAGGGCGGCAGGGAGACGGTCCGCCTCCAGCAGAGGTACAAGGGCGTCCCGGTCCTGGGCGGCCAGTATCTGGTCCGGATGACCGCGAAGGACGGCAAGCGCACCGTCACCGGCACCTCCGGCAACTACTTCACCGGCCTGAAGCTCGGCTCGGTCGCCCCGAAGGTCTCCGAGAGGACGGCGATCGAGCGCGCGGTCGCCGCCGTCACCACGCAGCAGAGCGGTGGGCTGCTGCACGCCCCGGCCAAGGGGGAGAAGGCCGCCGGCCTGCAACTGACGGGCGAGGAAGAGGGGTTGACGATCCTGCCGCGGGGCACCGGCGTGCTCACCCGGCACATCACCGTCACCGGGGCCGGCACCGGCGACGGCACGCCGGTGCGGCAGGAGGTGTACATCGACGCCCGCTCCGGCTTCCCCGTGCTGCAGTACAGCGGCATCGAGACCTTCGGCGCGACGGGCACCGCCGCGAACGCCACCGCGGGCACCGCGCCGGCCGGTGACGCCGACGCCGCCGCGGCCGCCGACCAACTGGTGGTCAAGGGCACGGGCGTTCGCTACAACGGCGAGAAGACCGAGCTCAACCTGTACAAGGACACCAAGGGTGTCTACGAGATGATCGACTACAGCAAGCGGGCGGCGGACAGCCCGTACAACGGCGAGATGATCGCCACCTACGACGCCCGCGGCCGTGACGTCTCCACCGCGTCCGGGGTGTGGCCGAGCGGTATCAAGACCTTCCAGTCGGCCACCACCGACCTCGGCGAGGACTACACCGACTCCGGCGCGGTCGACGCCCACTGGGCCGCCGGCAAGGTCTACGACTACTACAAGGACCACTTCGGCCGGAACGGTCTCGACGACAAGAACGGCTTCATCTACTCTCTGGTGGGCGTGACCTCCAACGGGCAGCCCTACGACAACGCCTTCTGGGACGGCACCAAGATGGTGTACGGCCAGGGCAGCGGCGACTTCCGCACGTTCTCCGCGGACACCGACGTCGTCGGCCACGAGATGACCCACGGTGTGGTCGAGCACACCGCGAACCTGGTCTACGCGGGCCAGTCCGGCGCCATGAACGAGGCCCTCGCGGACTACTTCGGCAACGCCATCGACCTGGAGGCCAACCACCAGTCGATGGACGACCCGGACGCGGGACTCCTCGGCGAGGACCTGTGCACCACCAAGAGCCCGCGCGAGTGCGCCCTGCGCGACCTGAACGACGGTGCCACCACCTCGAAGAACTTCATCGGCGTCAGCTTCCGCGGTGACAACGGCGGGGTGCACCTCAACTCCACCATCTTCTCCGGGGCCTTGTGGGACATGCGCCAGGACCTCGGCGGTGAGCTCGCCGACCGCATCGTCTACCGCGCGCTGTCCGCGTACATGACCCCGCTGGACGGCTTCACCGAGGGCCGCGCCGCGGTCGTCGCCGCAGCTCAGGAACTGGGCGTCACCAAGGCCCAGTTGAAGACCGTCAAGACCTCCTTCGACGCGCACGGCATCGTGCCCGGCTGGGAGAAGGCGCTCGGCGTCGACGCCGACACGATCCTGTCCAAGGTCAATGTCGCCGGTACCGGTGTGAGCGCGGGCAACGGCACGTACGCGCTCTCCCGTTCCAACGAGGACGGAAGCGAGCCGTACTCGGTGTGGGTCGGCAAGACCAGTGGCAAGGGCACGCCGGAGCAGAAGAGTCCGAACAACGGCGACTACAACGTCTACGCCACCACGGACGGAAAGAACGTCGCCTGGGCCGAGTTCGGCTCGACCTCGGTCTCCTTCCATGTGCGCCCCGTCGGCAGCGGCGTCGACAAGGTCGTCGGCGGCACCGCGGCCAACGTCTCCGGGCTCGTGCTGAACGGCGACATCCTCGCCTACACCGTGCCGGACCCGTACTACGGTCTCCAGCACGTCTGGTACCTGAACATCAGGACCGGCGAGGCCAAGCAGGTCAACAGCAGCTACGCCGTCGCCACCGCGCTGCCCTCGGTCCGTGACGGCAAGATCGCCTACGCGAAGATGTGGGCGGAGTCCGACGGCTACAAGCTCGGCGTCGAGGTCCTCGACACCGCCACCGGCAGGATCACGCTGATGCCGGTCGACAAGAGCAGGGCGATCGGCATCGGGCAGACCGCTCTGACCGACGACGGCGTCACCTGGATCGAGGACGACGACGCCACCGACACCGGCCAGGCCGCCGTCAAGCGGGCCGCGCTCGACGGTTCGGGCCCGACCACGGTCGTCCCGGAGTCCGCCGACAGTTCGCTGTACGCCTACACGCTGACGGCCTCGGACGACGCGGTCACCGTCGGCTCGCTGCCCCCGGCCACCTCGTGGGCCAACGACACGCTGCCGAAGCTGTACCAGGCGGCGTCCGACGGCACGGGCGGCGTGCAGCGTGTCTCCTGCGACCGCGGCGACCAGGTGTACGCGGCCGCCGACGGCGGACAGCGCGTCCTGTGGCTGGACGGCACCACCGGCTACACGAACCTCGTGAAGCGGGACCGTCCGGCGGGCCGGTGCTGATCTGACCCGCACGGACAGGAGCGGCCGGGCCCCGGGGGAGTCCGGCCGCTCCTCTTGTACGCGGTCGGCCGCCTTTCCTGTACGCGGTCGGCCGCGCCGTCCGCGCCCGGCTCTCGCTCAGTCCTTATGGTCCGGCGCGATCCGCTCCGCGAGCCGCAGCAGGGCGGCCCAGGCGAGGTCGTAGGCGTCGTGGTCCTCGAAGTCGGAGGAGGCCCCGCCCTCACCGGTGAGCTGGCGGGCGGTGTACTCCGCGACCTGGTCGGAGGGGATGATCAGCTCGGTGCCGCCGGCCTGGGCGGTCACCTGGATCTCGCAGGCCTTCTCCAGGTAGTACATGCGCAGGAACGCCTGCTTGGCGCTGTCGCCGACGGTCAGCAGGCCGTGGTTGCGCAGGACGAGCGCGGGGTGGCCGCCGAGGTCGGCGACGAGGCGCTCCTGCTCGTCCAGGTTGAGGGCGACGCCCTCGTAGTCGTGGTAGCCGACGCGGTTGTGGAACTCCATCGACATCTGGTTGAGGGGCAGCAGACCGCCCCGCTGGGCGGCGACGGCGCAGCCCGCCTTGGTGTGGGTGTGCAGTACGCAGTGCGCGTCGGGGCGGGCGCGGTGGATCGCGCTGTGGATCACGAATCCGGCCGGGTTCACCGGGTGCGGGCTCGGTTCGACGGGGTTGCCGTCGAGGTCGATCTTGACCAGGTTGGAGGCGGTGATCTCCTCGAAGAGCAGCCCGTACGGGTTGATGAGGAAGTGGTTGTCGGGGCCGGGCAGCCGCTGCGAGATGTGCGTGAAGATCAGATCGGTCATCCGGAAGTGGGCGACCAGCCGGTAGACGGCGGCGAGTTCGCGGCGCAGCCGCAGTTCCTCGGCGGCGGCGTCCGCCGTGGCGGCGCTGACGGGGCTGGTGAGGAGGTCGGTCACGCGGGGGCTCCTTGCGTGCTGGCCGTGCGGGGGGCGGTGGCGGCGGGTTCGGGGGCGGTGGCCGTCGCGGGGACGACGACCGGGGTGTGCGGGCGTCCGGTGGTCCACCAGGCGATGACGTTGTGCGCGGGTCCGGTGACGTAGGCGCGCAGCGAGGCGTCCGTCCGGAAGGCGCTGTGCGGGGAGAGCAGGAGGCGCGGATGGCGGCGCAACGGGTCCTCGGCGGCGGGTGGTTCGCAGGGGAAGACGTCGAGGGCGGCGCCCGCGAGCCGGCCGCTGTCGAGGGCGGCGAGCACGGCACCGGCATCGATCAGGTCGCCCCGCGAGACGTTCACGAGGAAGCCGCCGGGCCGCATACGCGCGAGCAGCGGCCCGTCGACCATCCCGCGGGTCCGCGCGGTGGACGGGGTGTGCAGCGAGAGGACGTCCGCCTCGGAGACCAGCGTGTCCAGGTCGGCCCGTTCGACGCCCTCGGGCCACTCGGTGGCGTGCGGGTCGTGGGCGACGACCCGGCCGAAGAGCGGGGCGGCGATCCGGGCGAGGGTACGGGCGATCCGCCCGAAGCCCACCAGGCCGAGGGTCAACTCGCTCACACGGCGCGGCACTTCGGTGAAATCGGCGTTCCAGCCGCCGCCCCGGACCACGGCGTCGGCCTGCGGGAGGCGCCGGACGAGCGCGAGCGCCTGGGCCAGGGCGTGCACGGCGACGTCCTCGGTGGCCGCGTCCGGCAGGTTGGCCACCCACAGTCCGCGGCGGGCCGCCTCGACGGTGTCGATCATGTCGTGGCCCGCGGACATGGTGGCGAGCATCCGCAGCCTGGGCAGCCGGTCGAGGAGGGCCGCGTCGACCGACGCGTACCCGACGATCAGCGCGTCCGCGTCGTGCGCGGCGGCGGCGATGGCCTCGGGAGCGCGGCTGCCGACGAATCGCGCGTCGAAACCGGCCTCCGAGAGCAGTTCCAGGGCCGGACCGGGGTCCAGCTCTTCCGTCTCGGTGATCACTGCCACGGGTCGCGACACGGCACGCTCCATAGATGATTCGATTGCCATAACGGCATGCAACTTACGTTTCGACCGTTCCTCTTGTCCACCCTGGACGAGATGATTGTTCGGGGTCTCGGCGGTAACGGCGATGCGGCCGCCGTCCGGGGCCTTCGCGTGCTGTCCGAGAATGAGCACAGACCCGGCCGGGCTCCCGGCCGGGCCGACCAAGGACCGAGGGGACCTGCCCGTGGATCTCGACGAGACCGACCTGGCGATCGTGCGTGGGCTTCAGGCCGACGGCCGGCTGACCTACGAGACGCTGGCCCAGCAGGTGGGGCTGTCCCGCCCGGCGACCCGGATGCGGGTGCAGCGGCTGCAGGAGTCGGGAGCCGTGCGCATCGTGGCGATCGCCCATCCGGCCGTCCACCGGCTCACCGCGTCGGCGCATCTGGCCATCGACACGGAGGGGGCCGCCGCACCGGTCGCCCGTGCGATCGCGGCACTTCCCCAGGCGCCCTTCGTGACGCTGACCAGCGGGCGGCGGTCGATCATGACGGAGCTGCGTACGGCCGGGTTCGGAGAGCTGGAGCGGACCATCGAGCGCATCCGGGCCATGGAGGGCGTGCGCACGGTGGACCCGCTGGTCGCGACGCGGCACGTGAAGGACCCGTATCTGCTGGCTCAGGAGCCGACGGTGGCGCTCCAGGACGAGCTGGACGGGCGGATCCTCGCGGAGCTGGAGGAGGACGGGCGGCTCCCGTTCGCCGAGCTGGCGGGCCGGGTCGGCCTGTCGCCGGGCGCCACCCGCGCGCGCACGCTGCGCCTCCTCGACGGTGGTGTGGCGAAGGTGGTCGCACTGGTGCGGCCCGACGTGCTCGGCATGGGCTACCTGTGTGGATTCAGCCTGCGGGTGGCCGGCACGGCCGCTCGGGTGGCGGAGCGGGTGGCCGCTCTGGAACGGGTGACGTTCCTGTCGACGTGCCTGGGGCGCGCGGAGCTGGTCGGCACGATCACGGCGGAGTCGTTCGCGGCCGTGCGGGCCACGCTTGAGGAGATGCGGGAGCTGCCCGAGGTCCGCGAGGTGGAGAGCTGGCTCCATCTGGAACTGATCAAGGAGCGGTACGACATGGGGCCGCGCCCGGCCTGAGGGGCCCTGGTCGCCGGCCTGGCAGGCCTGTCCCGCCGACCCGAGGGCGCGTTCGAGGGTGCCACAGTCGATACGTAAGTCATCACGTGATTCGACTTACCAAACATTCTTCACTCGACCCTCTGGTCAACCAGTCGTTCGCTATCTATGGTTCTCCAAGTCGAATCGTCTGTCGGCGTACCCCCCGTACCTCCCGGTCGAAAGCAGGCCAGCCATGCCCCGTCCGTCCGCATCCCCCGAACGCACCCTGCTCGTCACCGGTGCCGCCGTGGCCGTCCCCGGCACTTCGGTCCGCGCCGAGGCCCTCGCCGTCCGCGGCGACCGCGTCGTGCACGTCGGCACCGCCGAGGAGGCCCGCGCGGCCCTCGGCGGCCACGCCGACACCGAACTCGTCCTGGACGGCGGCCTGGTCCACCCCGGCTTCGTCGACGCCCACTGCCACCCGGTCATGTACGGGCAGGCCCTCGCCTGGGTCGACCTGCGGCCCGAGCGGGTCGGCGACATCGACACGATGGTCGAGGTGCTCCGCGAGGCCGGGCGCGACCTGCCCGCCGGGGTCCCGGTCCGCGGCTTCGGCTACGAACACCGGCGCCTGGCCGAGGGCCGCCACCCCGACTGCCACGACCTCGACCGCGTCGCCGACGACCGCGAGGTCTACGTCATGAACGCCTCCGGCCACGGCGGCGTCGTCAACTCCCACGCCCTGCGCACCTGCGGCATCACCGCCGGCACCCCCTCTCCCGAGGGCGGCAGCATCGGGCACTTCGAGGACGGGGAGCCCGACGGACAGCTCTGGGACGCGGCCTGCGACCTGCTCACCGGCCCGGCCGGGGTGAAGATCGGCAACCACGGACCGAACTTCCACCTCTCCGAGCCCGACGACATCATGGCCGACCACCTGCTGCGCGCCCAGGAGGTCTTCCTCGCCGCCGGTGTCACCACGATCGGCGACGCCCAGGTCTCGCGCCGCGAGATGGAGACCTACCTGCGCGCCCACGCCGACGGCAGCCTGCGCATGCGCGTCTCCGCCTACCTGACCTCCGCGCTGCTCGACACGGCCCTCGAACTCGGCGCGGTACGCGGCTTCGGCGACGACCGGTTCCGCGTGCAGGGCGTGAAGTTCTACGCCGACGGCACCCTCGGCGGCTGGACCGCCTACTTCCCCGAGGGCTACGCCGCCGACTGCTGCCACCACGGCCAGCTCTACCACTCGGCCGAGGAGTACGCGGAGATCGTCCGTCGCGCCCACGCCGCCGGCCTCCAGACGGCGACGCACGCGCAGTCCCCGTACGCCATCGGCATGGTGCTCGACGCGATCGAGAAGGCGCAGGCCGACCGCCCGCGCGACGACATGCGCCACCGCATCGAGCACTCCGGGCTGCCGACGGACGAGCAGATCGAGCGCATGGGCGAGCTCGGCGTCATCCCCGTCATGCAGCCGCAGCACCACCTGCGCACCGGCGACGGCACCCTGACCGCGATCGGCGACATGGGGCACCGCTACAACCCGGCGGGCCACTGTCCGGGGGCCGGGGTCCCGGTCGTCTTCTCCTCGGACGCGCCGGTCGCCCCGCCCGCCCCGCTGGAGGCCGTGGCCGCCGCGGCGACCCGCCGGACCGTGCTCGGCACCGTCCTCGGCGACGAGTCGCTGCGCCTGCCCGTCGAGGCCGGTCTGCACGCGCACACCGGTGCGGCGGCCGCCGCCCTGCACCGTGAGCACGCGGTCGGCGCCCTCGCGCCGGGCATGCTCGCCGACTTCTGCGTCCTGGACGCCGACCCGCTGACCGTGCCGGTCGACGAACTCACCGGCATCCGGGTCCGCGAGACCTGGATCGGCGGCCACCGGGCCTGGGCAGCCCCCGACCGCTGACCCAGGGTCAGCGGCGCGGACCCACCGGCCTGTGCCGCAACCCACCGGTCGCGGCGCCGGCCCTGGCCCACGGCACAGACCAGGCCCCGCTGTCCTGACCCGCTGACCCGCGGCGCAGACCAGGGCTCGCGTTGCCAGCACACCGGTCCGCGGCTCAGGTCCACCGGTCTGCGCCGCGGGCCCCGGGCCAACGGTGCTGACCCACCACCGGTCCGCGGTGCCTGACTCGCGGGCCTGTCGCGCAGGCCCAGCGATCCGCGGCGCCGCTCCCTGGTCGGCGGCGCTCACCCCGGGTCTGCGGCGCCGGCCCACCGGTCCGCGGTGCCGCACGTCGGTCGGCGGCGCGGCCCAGGGCCCGCGGTGCCGATCCGCCGCGGGCCTCGTCCCGCGTACCCCTCGTCTCCCGGCGGCCGGACGATCCCGTTCGTGGCCCGGTCGCCGGGTCCGGTAACCACCCCGGAACCAGCCCCCACACCGCCGCAGTTCCCGTCCCCGACCGCACTCTTCCGCCGGAGGTCCCCGTGCCGGACCGCACCACCCCGCGCACTCCGCAGAGCCCGTTCAGAACGGCCCTCGCCGCCCTGTCCGGAACGTCCATCGAGTGGTACGACTTCTACGCCTTCGCCACGGCCGCGGCCATCGTGTTCGACGACGTCTTCTTCCCGGCCGACATGCCGACCTCCCTGAAGACGATCTCGGCCTTCGCCACCTTCGCCGTCGGCTTCCTGCTGCGCCCGCTCGGCGGCATCGTGTTCGGTCACATCGGTGACCGCGTCGGCCGCAAGAAGACCCTCGTCATCACCCTGCTGATGATGGGCTTCGCCTCCTTCGCGATCGGTCTGCTGCCCACCTACCAGCAGGTCGGCGTCCTCTCCCCGGTCCTGCTGATCGTGCTGCGCCTGATCCAGGGCCTCGCGATCGGCGGCGAGTGGGGCGGCGCCGTGCTCATCGCGGTGGAGAACGCCCCCAAGGGCAAGGCCACCTTCTTCGGCTCCTTCGCCCAGCTCGGCTCGTCCGTCGGCGCGCTGCTGTCGACCGGCATGTTCAGCCTGATGAACCTCTTCGGTGAGGCCTCCTTCGACTCGTGGGGCTGGCGCGTACCGTTCCTGGCCTCCGCCGTCCTCGTCGGCATCGGCCTGGTGGTGCGCACCAAGCTGGAGGACTCGCCGGTGATGGACGAGATCCACGCCGAGCAGAAGCGGAACGAGCAGGCCGGGAAGCAGGACGGCAAGCAGAGCGCAGTCAGCAAGCTCCCCGTCGCCGAAGTGCTGCGCAAGGACTGGCGGACGGTCCTGGTCGGCGTCTTCTCCCTGGCCACCGCGACCGGCGGCTACTACGTCGTGACCAGCTACCTGCTCTCGTACGGCACCGACGACCGGCACCTGTCCGAGTCGATGCTCCTCAACGGCCTCTCGCTCGCCGCGTTCCTGGAACTCCTGGTCACGCCCTTCCTGGCCCTGCTCGGTGACAAGATCGGCTCGCACAAGGTCGTCGTCGGCGGCCTCGCGGGTGTCGTGCTCCTCTCGATCCCGCAGTTCATGGTCATGAACACCGGAAGCGTCGCGCTGATCTACGCGATGATGCTCGCGATGCGGTTCGTGATGTCGGCGCTGTACGGGCCGATGGCCGCGATCCTTGCCGAGGGCTTCGCCCCGCACGTCCGGTACACGGGCATCTCGCTCTCGTACCAGGTCTGCAACCTGGTGTTCGGGGGCTTCGCACCGGTCACCGCGGTCGGGCTGTCCTCGCTGGCCGGCGGCGCGTACTGGCCGCCCGCCGTCGCCCTGATGGCGGCCTCCGTGATCGGCATCTGGTGCACGCTGCGGCTGCGGACCTACCACCGGCGGCGGGTGACGACCGACGTACCGACCACCGTGCCGGAGCCGGCGACCGCCGGCGTCTGAGCCGCGTCACCCGCACCGACCTCAGGGCCGCCCCGGACGTCCGGGGCGGCCCCGAGCCGTTCTCTCTTCCGGCGCCGGGAGAGCGTGTGTCGTCCATGTCGCCCTCCGGCCCCGCGGCTCGGGCCACCAGACGGTGTCGCCCGAGTTAAGGGCAGGGAAATCGGGGCCGTCCGTCGGAAATGAACCGCATTCCATTACAACCCCCGCCCGCGGCGCGGTGTCCCACCGCGTGAACCGGAAACAACACTCCGCTCGCCGATTTCCCGAAGGGCCATTTCCGTATGCGCACGTTAAGGACCATCGCCTCCACCGCCTCACTCGCGCTCGCCCTCGGCGGAGGCGTGTTCGTGGCGTCCACCGCCCAGGCGGCCACGGGTTCGGCCACCCTGGGCCGCACCAGCTGGGGCGAATTCCGGTACCAGGCCGCCGCCGGACAGACCAACAAGCTGAAAGTCACGGCGAAGGAAGTCGACGTCGACTCCGAGGACTACTACCTCGTCCTCATCACATTCCGCGACACGTACGACATCACCCTCTCCACGGACCAGTGCCGCTATCCGTCGCCCACCGACCACAAGGTCGCCGAGTGCACGAAATCCGTCGGCGTGGGCGGCACCAACGACACGGACTACTTCGACGCCTACCTCGGCGACGGCAACGACACCGCGACGCTCTCCGGCCCCACGTTGAACACGGTCCACGGCGGCAAGGGCCGCGACGTCCTCAAGGGCAATTCCGGGTCCAAGCTGTACGGGGAGGACGGCGACGACCGCCTCGACGGGGGCGGCGGCGTCTACGGCGAGGGCTCGTTCGGCGGCGCGGGCGACGACACGCTCACGGGCTGCTCCTCCGCCTGCCACGGCGGCCCCGGCAACGACACGCTCACCGGAACCGCCTCGGCGCAGGACCCCGGCCTGTACGGGGACGACGGGAACGACGTCATCCGCGCGGGCGCCGGCGCCGACCTCGTGTACGGCGGCAAGGGCGACGACAAGCTGTACGGGGACGGCGGCAACGACACGATCTACGGCAACACCGGCAACGACGTGCTGCACGGCGGCACGGGCACGGACACGCTCTCCGGCGGCGCGGGCACCGACGCGGTCTTCCAGAACTAGCGTCCCGCCCCGGCTCCCGGACGCCCGCCCCCGACTGTCGTCCGGACGGGGGCGGGTGACCCGGCCCGACCCGCCCCCCGGACTGGCCGGGCGGCCGTCGCCCGCATGCCATCCGGGCGAGCGGAACTCTTCGCTCCGCTTCCAGCGTTCTCACGGCGTGACTCTTCAGCAAGAAATCGTCGGCAACGCCATGCAGATGGCCGTCGTCAACCTGCGCCCCGGCCAGACCGTGTACTGCGAAGCGGGAAAGTTCCTGTTCAAGACGACCAACGTGACCATGGAGACGCGGCTCTCCGGGCCCTCGGGTGGCGGGGGCGGCGGCCAGCCGAGCGGTGGCGGTATGGGCGGCATGCTGCGCCAGGCCGTGGGGACCGCCATGCAGGCGGGTCAGCGCGCCCTCGCGGGCGAGTCGCTGGCGTTCCAGTACTTCACGTCGACGGGCGGCGAGGGGACCGTCGGCTTCGCGGGCGTGCTGCCCGGCGAGATGCGCGCCCTGGAGCTCGACGGCACGCGCGCGTGGTTCGCCGAGAAGGATGCCTTCGTGGCGGCGGAGTCGACGGTGCAGTTCGGCATCGCCTTCCAGGGCGGCCGGACCGGGCGCAGCGGCGGCGAGGGGTTCGTCCTGGAGAAGTTCACCGGCCACGGCACGGTGATCATCGCGGGCGCGGGCAACTTCATCGACCTGAACCCGGCCGACTTCGGCGGCCGCATCGAGGTCGACACGGGCTGTGTGGTCGCCTTCGAGGAGGGCATCCGGTACGGCATCCAGCGCATCGGCGGCCTCAACCGGCAGGGCCTGATGAACGCCGTCTTCGGCGGCGAGGGCCTGTCCCTGGCCACCCTGGAGGGCAGCGGACGGGTGATCCTCCAGTCCCTCACCATCGAGAGCCTCGCCAACGCCCTGAGGAAGGCCCAGGGCGGCGACAAGCAGGGTCCGACGGGCGGGCTGTTCTCCACCGACGCGGGGTGAGCCCCCGGCCCGGCGTCGCCCGGCAGCGGCGCCGGGCGATTTCGGTGCGGACCGATGAGTTGCGGGCGCCGGTGGGGTCTGTCCTGATGTCAGCAGATCCCACCGTCAGGAAGCAGGCACCGTCATGGGCAAGCTCACCCTCACCGCGTTCGTCAGCATCGACGGAGTCCATCAGGCGCCGGGCGGTCCCGAGGAGGACCGCAGCGGCGGCTTCGGCCAGGGTGGCTGGAGCGTGCCCTTCGGCGACGACGACTTCGGGCGCTTCGTCGTCGACAACTTCTCCCATGTGGACGCGTTCCTCCTGGGCCGGCGCACGTACGAGATCTTCGCGGGCTACTGGCCGAAGATGACCGACCCGGCCGACCCGATCGCGTCCAAACTGAACGCGCTGCCCAAGTACGTCGCCTCCTCGACGCTCACCGACCCCGCCTGGGAGGGCACGACCGTGATCAGTGGCGACCTCGGCAAGGAGGTCACCGCCCTGAAGGAGCGCACCGAGGGCGAGCTCCAGATCCACGGCAGCGCCGTCCTCGCCCAGTCCCTGCTCGCGCTCGGCCTGATCGACACCCTGCACCTGATGACCTTCCCCGTCGTGCTCGGCGAGGGCCGCCGCCTCTTCGCCGACGGCGCCGCCCCCACCGCGTTCCGGCGCACCGGCGGCACGATCACCGGCTCGGGCATCGCGATCAACACGTACGAGCGCGAGGGCCGGCCGACGTACGGCAGTTACTGAGTCCTCGGGCGATCGGCCGCCGGCCTCCTGGGCCGGCGGCCGGCTCTCGTGCCGTAGGTCGACTGCAGGCCCTCGTGCCGTGAGTCGACTGTCGGCCCTCGCGCGGTAGGCCGCTGCCGGAAAACTCCTCGGAGTCGACCGAAGAAATCAACGAGCTTGACATTGACATGTCATCTACGCGCGTCATTGTGGATGCATGAGATTCCCCCCACGAACCACCCGCATCGGCGCCCTCGTGGCCCTCATGTCCGCCCTGCTCGTCGGTGGCACCGTCGTGGCTCCGGCCAACGCGGCGGCCGCCTCCGTCGGCAGCATCTGTTACAGCGCGCTGCCGTCCCAGGCGTACGACACGCTGGACCTGATCGACTCCGGCGGCCCCTTCCCGTACTCGCAGGACGGGGCGGTCTTCCAGAACCGGGAGGGCGTCCTGCCCAGCCAGTCCACCGGCTACTACCACGAGTACACGGTCAAGACGCCCGGCTCCTCGACGCGGGGTGCCCGTCGCATCGTGACCGGCAAGAAGACCCTGGAGGACTACTACACCTCGGACCACTACGTCACGTTCAAGCTGATCAACTTCGGTTGCTGACGCCGAGCGCGACGCTGTAGAGCGTCTCCGGTACCTGCTTCATGGCATGAACCTCGCCCCGCGGACCCCCCTCGCGCATCGGCCGCGGGGCGAGGCGCGTCCGGCCGGTGTCGCGGGACGCCGGTCCCCGGCCGGACGAGAGACGAAAGTCTGAAGCGGGCCGACTTTGGTCGCGGGCGGGGCTCGCGGGGAGGTGGCGGCGGCCTCGGCTGCGTAGATTTGTCGACCGTGAGTGGTGACCATCCGGCGTCCGCGCCGCGTGACGTTCCAGCGCCGGTCATGGCCGCGCGGCGCTGGCTGCTGCCGTCCGCCGTGGCCGCCGACCTCGATCCCGACGCCGAGCGCGCCGGGCCCTCCGGGCGGCCCCGGCGCACCGTGCGCGACTGGGTCGTCGACTTCGGCTGCTTCCTGCTGGCCGTCGCGATCGGGCTCGCGGCCGCGAACACCGTGAGCGACGACCCCGGCATCCCGCACTGGTACGCCGTCGCCGACCAGCTCATCGGTGTGCTCGCCTGTGCGGCGGTCTGGCTGCGCCGGCGGTGGCCGCTGGGACTGGCCGTCGCCATGATCCCGGTCGGACTGGTCTCCAACACGGCGGGCGGAGCCGGGCTCGTCGCCCTGTTCACCCTCGCCGTGCACCGGCCCTTCCGTTACGTGGCCTGGGTCGCCGGCGTGCAGCTCGCGCTGCTTCCGGCGTTCTTCTGGCTGCGGCCCGACCCCGACCTGCCCTACCTCGCCGCCCTCGCCGTCACCGCGCTGCTCACCTCCGCGGTGGTCGGCTGGGGCATGTTCGTACGGTCCAAGCGCCAGCTCATGCTGAGTCTGCGGGACCGGGCACGGCGGGCCGAGACCGAGGCGGCGCTGCGGGCCGAGCAGGCGCAGCGGCTCGCCCGGGAGGCGATCGCGCGCGAGATGCACGACGTGCTCGCGCACCGGCTCACGCTGTTGAGCGTGCACGCGGGAGCGCTCGAGTTCCGGCCCGACGCGCCCCGGGACGAGGTCGCCCGGGCCGCCGGAGTGATCCGGGAGAGCGCGCACGAGGCCCTGCAGGATCTGCGCGAGATCATCGGGGTGCTGCGGGCCGGGGACTCCGACGAGGCGGGGCGGCCGCAGCCGACGCTGGCGGCGCTCGACGGGCTGGTCGCCGAGTCGCGGTCGGCCGGTGCCAAGGTCGTCCTCGACAACGGGGTCGCCGATCCGGGCGCGGTGCCCGCGTCCGTGGGGCGGACCGCGTACCGCATCGTCCAGGAGGGGCTGACGAACGCGCGCAAGCACGCGCCGGGGGCGGAGGTCACGGTCACGGTGCGGGGCGCTGCGGGCTCGGGGCTGACCGTGACCGTCGCCCATCCCGCCCCGCCGGGGCCGGTGCCCAGGGTGCCGGGGTCCGGGCAGGGGCTGATCGGGTTGAGGGAGCGGGCGACGTTGGCCGGGGGGCGGTTGGAGCACGGGGGTGTGGGGGGTGGGTTTCGGGTGGAGGCCTGGTTGCCGTGGAGGGTGTAGCCGGGTCGGGTCCGGTGGGTGGGGCGGGGCCGCGCCGGTACATCCGCCCGCATCCGAACGGATCTCAGCGGGGTTTCGAGGCGCGGGTGGGTGTCGATCCGTCCGGCCTGCGGGCATTTGATGTACCGGCACGTCCCCTTCCGTGCGTCGCCGACTGCGGGTGCGCTCTGGCTCAGGTGCAGTCCCGAATCCCCGGCCGCATCCGCCCACTGTTCGAGAGCGGGGGCAAGTTTCAGCCCCTCCGGCGTTCGAGGAGCGGGGTCTGGGGCGGAGCCCCGGGTTCGGGTCGGGTAGGGGCGGAGGGGGCGAGACAAGGCTTGGGGAGCTGGTTGGGTGAGGGGATGACTGGGATTCGGCTGGTGCTGGTGGACGACGATCCGTTGGTGAGGGCGGGGCTGGCCCTCATGCTGGGCGGCGCCGAGGACGTCGAGATCGTCGGCGAGGCAGCCGACGGCAGCGAGGTGGAGGAACTCGTCGACCGCACCCGCCCCGACGTCGTCCTGATGGACATCAGGATGCCCGGCGTCGACGGACTGACGGCCACGGAGCGGCTGCGCGAGCGCGCGGAGGCGCCCCAGGTCGTCGTCCTGACGACCTTCCACGCCGACGAACAGGTGCTGAGGGCCCTGCGCGCGGGCGCCGCCGGGTTCGTCCTCAAGGACACACCGCCCGCGGAGATCCTCTCTGCGGTGCGCCGGGTCGCGGCCGGAGACCCGGTGCTGTCGCCCGCCGTCACCCGCCAGTTGATGGCGCACGCCGCCGGTTCCACCGCCGACACCCGCAGGTCGGGCGCCCGTTCCCGGATGGCGGAACTGAACGAGCGGGAGCGCGAGGTCGCCGTCGAGGTCGGCCGGGGCAGGTCGAACGCGGAGATCGCGGCCGGACTGTTCATGAGCGTCGCCACGGTCAAGACCCACGTCTCCCGCATCCTCGCCAAGCTCGGCCTCAACAACCGTGTGCAGATCGCGTTGCTGGCGTACGACGCCGGACTGCTGGAGGAGGACGGGCACTGAGCGGGGTGCTCGCGCGTTGAGCGGGGTGACGGGAGGAGAGTCGTGATCGATCTGGGGGAGTACGGAGCGCGGTTCACCGAGGATCCGCATCCGGTCTACGCCGAGTTACGCGCGCTCGGTCCGGTGCACCGGGTCAGACTGCCGGCGCCGGACGCGACGCATGAGACATGGCTCGTCGTGGGGTACGAGGAGGCGCGGGCCGCGCTCGCCGACCCGCGGCTGGCCAAGAACCCGGACACGGCGGGGTTCCTCTTCTACGGAGAGGAACTGATCGGCAGGCACATGCTGTTCGCCGACCCACCGCAGCACACCCGGCTCCGGACCCTGATCGCGGGCGAGTTCACCGGCCGGCGGGTCGCGGCCCTGCGCCCGCGGATCCAGGAGATCGCCGACGAACTGCTCGACGCGATGGTTCCGCGCGGCCAGGCCGACCTCGTCGAGTCCTTCGCCTATCCGCTCCCGTTGACCGTGATCTGCGAGCTGCTCGGGGTGCCCGAGCCGGACCGGGCCGCCTTCCGCGCCCTGTCCACGGAGACGGTCGCTCCCACCAGCGCCGAGAGCGAGCAGAAGGCCTGGGCCCAACTCGCCGACTATCTCGACGAACTCATTGAGGACAAGCGGTGCGCGGGTCCCACCGGCGACCTGCTCAGCGGTCTCATCCGCACCACGGCCGAGGACGGCGACCGGCTCTCGCCGGGGGAACTGCGCGGCATGGCGTTCCTGCTCCTCGTCGCCGGACACGAGACGACGGTCAATCTCATCTCCGGCGCCGTCCGGGCCCTGCTCGGCCACGCGGACCAACTCGCCGCGGTCCGGGCGGATATGACGCTTCTGGACGGCGTCATCGAGGAGACGCTGCGCCACGACGGCCCGGTGGAGAACGCGACCTTCCGCTATGCCGCCGAACCGCTCCACATCGGTGGCACAGCGATCGCGGCGGGGGAAGAGGTGATGATCGGCCTCAGCGCGGCCGACCGCGACGCGGCGCGCTATCCGGAGCCCGACCGCTTCGACCTCCGGCGTGAGTCCCGCGGTCATCTCGCCTTCGGGCATGGCATCCACTACTGTCTGGGCGCGCCGCTGGCCCGGCTCGAAGCCCAAGTGGCCCTGCGCTCCTTGCTGGAGCGGTGCCCGGACCTGGCGCTCGACGGGCCGCCGAGCGGCTGGCTGCCCGGCATGCTGATGAGAGGTGTGCGCCGGATGCCGGTGCGCTGGTGAGCGGCCCGGTGCCGTGTGAGGAGCGTCGCCCGTGCTGCGTACGGCGGAGATCACCGCGGAGTTGACCGGTCTTGAGGACTCCCGGCATCGCCTCTACTGGCGCTCCCTGCTGGAGTTCACCCTCGATTGCTTCATCTGCGAGCGGACCGGTCGGACCACGGTGTTCGAGCGCGGCGCCGAGCAGGCGCTGTGCTCCGGCAGCCGCAGCGGCCTCCAGCGCCACCACACCGCGGGGAGGATCGCGGCGTTCGACACCACGAGCGGCCGGGAGCGGCTGGCCGTCCGGGCGCTGGTCGACTTCTGGTGGGCGCCCTTCACCGACACACGGGACGACCGGAAGGCTGCCGCGCCCACCAGCCACCCCTGGGTGCGGCTGCACCTCGCCTATCACTGCCCGGAGGCGGACGAGTCGGGCACCGCGAGTATCCAGACCAACCAGGTCCGGCCGCACCACCTGACGTGCAAGCACTGCGACCGGCGGCTCGGCCTCGACGGCGAGACCCCCGCCGTCCGGCTCCTGGGGTGAGGGTCCGGACGGCGGGATGCCCGGCCGCCCAGCGTCGGACGGGCCGCCGGGCGCCGGACGCCTCGTGCCGGCTCGCGACCGCCGCCTCCCGGGAGCGAACGAGACCCCTCGGTCGTCAGAGCCTGCCGCCCGGGATCTCCGCCGGAGACACCGGGCGCCGCTCGCGCCGGGACACTTCGCAGGCCTCGGCGATCCGCAGTGCCTCCAGTGCCTCGCGGCCGTCGCAGGGATTGGCGCGCTCGCCGCGGACCACCTCGACGAACGCGGCGAGCTCCGCCTCGTACGCGGGGCCGAAGCGTTCCAGAAAGCCCGTCCACGGCTTGTCCGCGGGCGGCGGTCCGGCCGGTTCGGTCGAGGCGATCGGCGTGCGGTCGTCCAGACCGACGGCGATCTGATCCAGCTCGCCGGAGAGTTCCATGCGCACGTCGTAGCCGGCGCCGTTCACGCGGGTGGCCGTCGCCGTCGCGAGCATGCCGTCGTCGAAGGTGAGGACGGCCGCGCCGGTGTCGATGTCGTTCGCCTCGCGGAACATCGGGGGCCCGGCGTCGGAGCCGGTCGCGTACACCTGGACGACCTCGCGGCCGCTGACCCAGCGCAGCATGTCGAAGTCGTGGATCAGGCAGTCGCGGTAGAGACCGCCGGAGAGCGGGAGGTAGTCGGCCGGGGGCGGCGACTGGTCCGACGTCATCGCGCGCACGGTGTGCAGCCGGCCGAGCCGGCCCGAGCGCACGGCCTCGCGGGCGGCGGTGTACCCCACGTCGAAGCGGCGCTGGAAGCCCATCTGCAGAACCGTTCCCGCGGCGTCGACCTCGGCGAGCGCGGCCAGCGTGCCCGCCAGGTCGAGAGCTATGGGCTTCTCGCAGAAGACCGGGAGTCCGGAGCGTGCCGCCCGGCCGATCAGCTCGGCGTGGGCCGAGGTGGCGGCCGTGATGACCACCGCGTCCACGCCCCAGGTGAAGATCTCGTTCACGGTGGGCGCAGCCGTCGCGCCCAGTCGGTCCGCCAGCCGCTGGGCCCGTACGGGATCCGCGTCCGTGACGATGAGGGAGCCTCCGACCTCACGGTGACGACTGAGAGTGGCCGCGTGAAATGTACCGATACGGCCCGCTCCGATGAGTCCGATGCGCATGGGAACAAACTGGGGGGCGACCCGTCGCGCTGTCAATGGTTTGTCCGGACAATCGAACTTCACAACTTCCCGTCAACATGTCCCGGGGCTACGCTCGATCCGTGGCCAAACCAGTTGTGGATCCGACCGTGTCGCTCCAGCTCGGCGTCGACCGCACCAGTCCGGTCCCGCTGTACTTCCAGCTCTCGCAGCAGCTCGAGGCCGCCATCGAGCACGGAGCGCTGACCCCCGGGAGCCTCCTCGGCAACGAGATCGAGCTCGCCGCGCGGCTCGGTCTGTCCCGCCCCACGGTCCGCCAGGCCATCCAGTCCCTCGTCGACAAGGGGCTGCTCGTGCGGCGCCGGGGCGTCGGTACGCAGGTCGTGCACAGCCAGGTCAAGCGCCCCCTCGAACTCAGCAGCCTCTACGACGACCTGGAGTCGGCCGGCCAGCGCCCCGCGACGCAGGTGGTCGTCAACACCGTCGAACCGGCGTCCACCGAGGTCGCGGCCGCACTGGGGGTGCCCGAGGGCAGCGAGATCCACCGCGTCGAACGGCTGCGTCTCGCGCACGGGGAGCCGATGGCGTACCTCTGCAACTTCCTGCCCCCCGGGCTGCTGGAACTCGACAGCGACCGCATGGAGGCCACCGGCCTCTACCGGCTGATGCGCGGGGCCGGCATCACCCTCCACAGCGCCCGCCAGTCCGTCGGGGCCCGCGCGGCCGGAGCGGACGAGGGGGAGCGGCTCGGCGAGCCGGCCGGGGCCCCGGTCCTCACCATGCAGCGCACCACGTTCGACGACACCGGCCGCGCCGTCGAGTTCGGCTCCCACATCTACCGCGCCTCGCGCTACTCCTTCGAGTTCCAGCTCCTCGTACGGCCCTGACCCGCCTCCCGGAGGCCGTCTCCCAGCGCGCGCGGGAACCGTGATTTGGGCGGATGATCCCAATGATCGATACTTGGCCGTTTGGGCCGGTGCGAATCCGGTCCGCACGGGCCCGCCGGAGGGCCCCCGGGCCGGTCCTCACGGCCCGGCACACCAAGAGCACGGCAAGAAGGGCACGGCCTCGTGGCACGGACACGGACCTGGGTGGGCATCGCGCTGGCGGGGGCGCTGACGGTCTCCCTCGCGGGATGCAGCAGCACCGGGGGCAAACGAGCCGAGGATGCCCGCAAGGCGGCCGCGGCCCAGGGCAGGGCCGCGGTCAACACGCCCCGGTGGACCTTCGCGATGATCACCCACTCGGGCGACGGCGACACCTTCTGGGACATCGTCCAGAACGGCGCCAAGCAGGCCGCCGTCAAGGACAACATCAACTTCCTGTACTCGCACGACGACGAGGCCCAGCAGCAGGCGCAGCTCGTGGACGCCGCCGTGGACAAGAAGGTCGACGGCATCATCGTCACGCTGGCCAAGCCCGACGCCATGAAGGCCGCCGTCGCCCGGGCCCGCAAGGCGGGCATCCCGGTGATCACGGTGAACTCCGGCTCCGAGGAGTCGAAGGCCTTCGGCGCGCTCACCCACATCGGCCAGGACGAGACGATCGCCGGAGAGGCCGTCGGCGAGGAACTGAACAAGCGGGGCCGCGAGAAGGCCCTGTGCGTCCTGCACGAACAGGGCAACGTCGGCCACGAGCAGCGCTGCGCGGGCATCAAGAAGACCTTCGACGGGACCGTCGAGAACCTCTACGTCACCGGCACCAACATGCCCGACGTCCAGTCCTCGATCGGCGCCAAGCTCCAGGCCGACAAGTCGATCGACTCGGTCGTCACGCTCGGCGCCCCCTTCGCGGACACCGCCGTCAAGGCCAGGAACGACGCGGGCAGCAAGGCCGAGATCGACACCTTCGACCTGAACGCGAAGGTCGCCGCCGAGCTGAAGAACGGCACCCTCGGCTTCGCCGTCGACCAGCAGCCCTGGCTCCAGGGGTACGAGGCCGTGGACCTGCTCTGGCTGTACAAGTACAACGCGGACGTCCTCGGCGGCGGCAAGCCCGTCCTGACCGGACCGCAGATCATCACCAAGGACCAGGCCTCCGAGCTGGAGCGCTACGCGGATCGGGGGACCCGATGACCGCCACGGCACCCGCGCCGGCGCCCGGCCCCCGGACCGACGAGCGCCTCCTGAAGACCTCTCCCTGGCGCAAACTGCTGAGCCGCCCCGAGCTCGGCTCGGTGGTCGGCGCGCTCGCGGTGTTCGTGTTCTTCGCGCTGTTCGCGGACAGTTTCGTACGCGCCTCCAGCCTCAGCACGGTCCTGTACGCGGCGTCGACCATCGGCATCATGGCCGTCCCGGTCGCGCTGCTGATGATCGGCGGCGAGTTCGATCTCTCCGCGGGCGTCATGGTGACCAGCTCCGCGCTGATCTCGTCGATGTTCAGCTACCAGATGACGGCGAACGTCTGGGTCGGTGTGTTCGTCTCGCTCCTCGCCACCCTCGCGATCGGCGTCTTCAACGGCGTCATGCTGACCCGCACCGACCCGCCCAGCTTCATCATCACGCTCGGCACCTTCCTGATGCTGACCGGCATGAACCTCGGCTTCACCAAGCTGATCAGCGGCACGGTCTCCACCAAGTCGATCTCCGACATGGAGGGCTTCTCCTCCGCCAAGGACGTCTTCGCCTCGACGATCACCATCGGCGGCGTCGACTTCAAGATCACCATCCTGTGGTGGCTGGTCCTGGTCGCCGTGGCCACCTGGATCCTGCTGCGCACCCGCGTCGGCAACTGGATCTACGCCGTCGGCGGCGGCGAGGAGGCGGCCCGCGCGGTCGGCGTCCCGGTCGACAAGACCAAGATCGGCCTCTACATGGGCGTCGCCTTCGGCGCCTGGATCTCGGGACAGCATCTGCTGTTCTCGTTCGACGTCGTGCAGTCCGGCGAGGGCGTCGGCAACGAACTGATCTACATCATCGCGGCCGTCATCGGCGGCTGTCTGATCACCGGCGGCTACGGCTCCGCGATCGGCGCGGCCGTGGGCGCGCTGATCTTCGGCATGGTCAGCAAGGGCATCGTGTTCGCCGAGTGGAACCCCGACTGGTTCAAGTTCTTCCTGGGCGTGATGCTGCTCCTCGCGACCCTGCTCAACCACTGGGTCCGCAAGCGCGCGGAGGCCACGAAGTGACGACGGAGAAGATGACCGAGGAATCCGCCGCCGCGCGGCGCCCGGCGCTCGTCGAGCTCGACGACGTCAGCAAGTACTACGGCAACATCCGCGCCCTCGAAGGGGTCTCCCTCGAGGTCCACGCGGGCGAGATCACCTGTGTGCTCGGCGACAACGGCGCGGGCAAGTCCACCCTCATCAAGATCATCGCGGGTCGCCACCGGCACGACGGCGGCACCCTGCGCGTCGAGGGCGAGGAGACCCGGCTTGCCTCCCCGCGCGAGGCCCTGGACCGCGGCATCGCCACCGTCTACCAGGACCTCGCCGTCGTCCCGCTGATGCCGGTCTGGCGGAACTTCTTCCTGGGCTCCGAGCCCCGGAAGGGCTTCGGCCCGTTCAAGCACCTCGACGTCGACCACATGCGGCGCACGACCCACGCGGAACTCCTGCGCATGGGCATCGACCTGCGCGACGTCGACCAGCCGATCGGCACCCTCTCCGGAGGCGAGCGCCAGTGCGTGGCGATCGCGCGCGCCGTCCATTTCGGCGCCAAGGTCCTCGTCCTCGACGAGCCCACGGCCGCCCTCGGCGTGAAGCAGTCCGGTGTGGTGCTCAAATATGTGGCCGCCGCACGGGACGCCGGACTGGGTGTTGTGTTCATCACCCACAATCCGCATCACGCCTATCTCGTGGGTGATCGTTTCGTCCTGCTGAAGCGCGGCACCATGTCGGGCAGCTACACCCGGGACGGGATCACGCTGGACGAGCTGACGCGCCAGATGGCGGGCGGAAGCGAGCTGGACGACCTGCGGCACGAGCTGGAGAACCGTGCCCTGTGAGGGCCGCGGGGCCATGACCCGGACGGCCCCGCGGACCGGGCGGACCGGGCCACAGACGGCCCACAGGTCACCTGTGTCACCGCGCTTCCACGGTGCGGCCCCGGTGCGGCGTAAGGCAGAATCGGCGCGATGAGCACCTACCGCGACCTCGCGCTGCCCCGAGCTCTCGGCTCCGCTCGCGCGGGGAGCACCCCCATCGGCTCCGCGCGCGCCACCGTCCTGCGGACCGTGGGCACACGCGAGCGCCGTTCCCATCTGACGGCACCCCGCGTCCCCACCGTCGGCATCGACATCGGCGGCACGAAGGTGATGGCGGGCGTGGTGGACGCCGACGGCAACATCCTGGAGAAGGTCCGCGCCGAGACGCCGGACAAGTCCAAGAGCCCCAAGGTCGTCGAGGACACCATCGTCGAACTGGTGCTGGACCTCTCCGACCGGCACGACGTGCACGCCGTCGGCATCGGCGCGGCCGGCTGGGTCGACGCCGAACGCAACCGCATCCTGTTCGCCCCGCACCTGTCCTGGCGCAACGAGCCGCTGCGCGACCGCCTCGCGGGCCGGCTCGCGGTGCCCGTCCTGGTCGACAACGACGCCAACGCCGCCGCCTGGGCCGAGTGGCGGTTCGGCGCCGGACGCGGCGAGGACCACCTCGTCATGATCACCCTGGGCACCGGCATCGGGGGCGCGATCCTCGAGGACGGCCAGGTCAAACGCGGAAAGTTCGGGGTCGCCGGAGAGTTCGGCCACATGCAGGTCGTGCCCGGCGGCCATCGCTGCCCGTGCGGCAACCGCGGCTGCTGGGAGCAGTACAGCTCCGGCAACGCGCTCGTGCGCGAGGCCCGCGAGCTCGCCGCGGCCGACTCCCCGGTGGCGTTCGGGATCATCGAGCACGTCAAGGGCAACATCGGCGACATCACCGGCCCGATGATCACCGAGCTGGCCCGCGAGGGCGACGCCATGTGCGTCGAACTCCTCCAGGACATCGGGCAGTGGCTCGGGGTCGGCATCGCCAACCTGGCCGCCGCCCTCGACCCGTCCTGCTTCGTCATCGGCGGCGGGGTGAGCGCGGCCGACGACCTGCTGATCGGTCCCGCCCGCGACGCCTTCCGCCGGCACCTCACGGGCCGCGGCTACCGCCCCGAGGCACGGATCGCGCGCGCCCAGCTCGGCCCCGAGGCCGGCATGGTCGGCGCCGCCGACCTCGCACGGCTGGTCGCCCGCCGTTTCCGGCGCGCCAAGCGACGCCGCGTGGAGCGCTACGAGCGGTACGAGCGCTACGCCGAGACCCGCCGCACGACGCAGCAGGAGTCGCGGTGACCGCCTCGCTCCCCCGTCAGGCGACCTCCCCGGACGAGCCCCAGCGGCCGCCCGAGGACCCGCGCCACAAGTTCCGCCGCCGCGCGCTGACCCTGCTGATCATCGTGCTGCTCATCGGCGTGCCCGCCGGCTACCTGGTGATCTCCGCCGACCAGAGCCGCAACAGCGGCAAGGACAAGGAGGAGAAGTACTCGGCGACCGGCCTCACCTCGGGCTGGCCCTCGCGCGTCCAGCGCCGCCTCTACCAGGTGCCCATCCCCGGCAAGTCCACCGACGTCGCGTACTACGAGACGAACAACTGGAAGACCAGCCGGCTGTACGTCCAGTTCGGCACCACCCAGAAGGGGCTCGACACGTTCCTCAAGGGCGTCGGCACCAGCCGTGCCGCCCTGAAGAAGGACCACATCACCATCAGCGACCGCAACCAGAAGGTCGTCGGATGGGAGTTCACCGGCCCCGGCCCCTGGTGGGGACTCGTCCACAAGCAGAAGGACCCCGCGCCCACCCAGGACATCGTCGTGAACGGCTCCGAGACGGACCACCCGATGGTCTACATCGTCTCGCGCACGATCCCGTAGCGCCGGGCCCCGCCACACCGGGCCGGGCCAGGTGACGAGGCCCGTCGCAGCCCGCCGCGGAGGCGGGAGCCGATTGTCAGACCCCGCCCGTAGAGTCGAAGACAACTGATTCGACCGAAGGGCGGGAGGTGACCGGGCGTATGCGGGACGGGGTGGAAGCGATGACCGCGCGGACGCCTTCCGCGGGCGTGCCCTCGGCCTGGGCACCCTCCGCCTCCACGGCGGACGCCCGGCCGCGCGAGCTCGCCCGGCCGTCCGCCGAGCTGCCGCCCTCCACGCGGCTCGCCGCCGTCTTCCTGCCCGCGCCGCTGCCCCGCGAGGGACGCGTCGCGTTCTGGGACCCGCACGGGGAGCCCCCGCCCGCCGAGGACGACGGGGACGGCCCGCGGCCCGCGGACCACTCCGAAGGGGCCACCGCACCCGGGACGCGAGCGTCCGGGCCCGAGCACACCGAACTGACAGTCGTACGACCGCACGGCTCGGGCGTCCGCAGGAGCACCGTCCCCGCGGTGACCCTCTCGGTCGCCGAGGCACTCCCGCTGCTGGCCGGGGCCCGGCGCGACCCGGCGGCCCACCCCGCCACCGTCTGCTGGGGCGCCGCCGCGCTCCACGCGCTGCGCCTGGTCGCCCGCGGACGCCTGCTGCCGGGACTCACCCCCGGCGGCTTCGACGCCTGGCGCGCGGGCCCCCTGGACCCGGAGGACATCGCCCACCTGAGGTCGGTGGCCGAGGCCCTCCCGTACGAGGGACACGCCGTCCCCCTGCCCGGCAGGGGACCGGTGCGGCTGCCCGAGCCGGAAGCCCTGGTGCGGTCGTTCCTGGACGCCGTCGCCGACACCCTGCCCCGCACCCCCGCCGCGCCCCACACCTCCGGCGGACCCTTCGCGGCCCGCGCGCCGCAGCGGCTGACCGGCGCACACGACTGGGCCGCCGAGGTCGCCGCCGGCATGGACGCGGGGGTACGGATCTCGCTGCGTCTTGACCTGTCCGCCCACCAGCTCTTCGACGACGGAGAGGGAGCGCGGCGCGCGGGCGCCGCCGTCGTCCAGGTGCACAGCCTCGCCGACCCCACGCTTGTCGTGGACGCGGCCGCCCTGTGGGCGGGCGACGCCGACACGGTGTTCGGGCCCCGCGCCCGCGTCGACGCCGCCCTCGCCGTCCGCCGCGCGGCCCGGGTCTGGCCACCCCTCGACCGGCTGTCCGAGCAGGACGTCCCGGACGTGCTCGCGCTCTCCGAGGAAGAGCTGTCGGATCTGCTCGGAGTCGTCGCGACCCGGCTCGGCGCCGCCGGTGTCGCCGTGCACTGGCCCCGGGACCTGGCGCACGATCTGAGCGCCGCCGCGATCGTGCGCCCCGCGCCCGGCTCGGCGACCGACGGGACGGGATTCTTCGAGAGCGAGGAACTGCTCCAGTTCCGCTGGCAGTTGGCCCTCGGCGGAGATCCCCTCAGCGAGGCCGAGATGGACGCGCTGGCCGAGGCCCACCGGCCCGTCGTCCGGCTGCGCGACCAGTGGGTCCTGGTCGACCCCGCCCTCGTCCGCAAGGCCCGCAAACGCGAACTGGGCCTGCTCGACCCGGTGGACGCCCTGTCCGCCGCGCTCACCGGAACCGCCGAGGTCGACGGCGAGACGGTCGAGGCGGTGCCCGTCGGCGCCCTCGCCACCCTGCGCGACCGCCTCACCGCGGGCGTGACCCCCGTCGAACCCCCACCCGGCCTGGACGCCCGCCTGCGGGACTACCAACTCCGCGGCCTCGCCTGGCTCGACCTCATGACCTCCCTCGGGCTCGGCGGCTGCCTCGCCGACGACATGGGCCTCGGCAAGACCGTCACGCTCATCGCGCTCCACCTGAAGCGGGCCCGCAGCGAACCGACGCTGGTGGTCTGCCCCGCCTCGCTCCTCGGCAACTGGCAGCGGGAGATCACCCGTTTCGCGCCCGGCGTCCCGGTGCGCCGCTTCCACGGCCCCGACCGCACCCTCGACGGCCTCGACGGCGGCTTCGTGCTCACCACGTACGGCACGATGCGCTCGGCCGCCGCCCACCTCGCCGACCAGCGCTGGGGCATGGTCGTCGCGGACGAGGCGCAGCACGTCAAGAACCCCTACTCGGCGACGGCGAAGGCCCTGCGCACGATCCCGGCCCCCGCGCGCGTCGCGCTCACCGGCACGCCCGTGGAGAACAACCTCTCCGAACTGTGGGCCCTGCTGGACTGGACGACCCCGGGACTGCTCGGCCCCCTCAAGTCCTTCCGCGCCCGGCACGCCCGCGCCGTGGAGAACGGCGAGGACGAGGAGGCCGTGGCCCGGCTCGCCCGGCTGATCCGCCCGTTCCTGCTCCGCCGCAAGAAGTCCGACCCCGGCATCGTCCCCGAACTCCCGCCGAAGACGGAGACGGACCACCCCGTCCCGCTCACCCGCGAACAGGCCTCTCTGTACGAGGCGGTGGTCCGCGAGTCCATGCTGACGATCGAGACCACCGACGGCATCGCCCGCCGGGGACTCGTCCTCAAACTGCTGACCTCCCTCAAGCAGATCTGCAATCACCCGGCCCTGTTCCTCAAGGAGGACGTACGCGAAGCCGCGCGGGGGACCTCCCCACGCTCCGGCAAACTGGCCCTGCTCGACGAGCTGTTGGACACCCTGCTCGCCGAGGACGGCTCGGCCCTCGTGTTCACGCAGTACGTCGGCATGGCCCGCCTCATCACGGAACATCTGACCGCCCGCGCCGTCCCGGTCGAGCTCCTGCACGGCGGTACGCCGGTCGCGGACCGCGAACACATGGTGGACCGCTTCCAGAGCGGGGAGACCCCCGTCCTGGTGCTGTCGCTCAAGGCGGCCGGCACCGGTCTGAACCTCACCCGCGCGGGCCATGTCGTCCACTTCGACCGCTGGTGGAACCCGGCCGTCGAGGAGCAGGCCACCGACCGCGCCTACCGCATCGGCCAGACCCAGCCCGTCCAGGTGCACCGCCTCATCACCGAGGGCACGGTGGAGGACCGCATCGCCGAGATGCTCGAAGCGAAGAGGGCCCTCGCCGACGCGATCCTCGGCTCGGGCGAGGCGTCCCTGACGGAGCTCACCGACCGCGAACTGTCCGACCTCGTCTCGCTCCGGAGGCCGTCATGACCGGGACCGGGGGAGAGGAGCCCCGCGTGCCCGAGACCGAGTCCGGCGAACCGGCCGACGGCACCGAGCCCCGAGGCCCCGTGACCGAGGAGGGCCCCGTCACTGGGGAGGACTCCGTGACCGGCGAAGCCCCTGTCACCGAGGAACGCCCCGTGACCGGCGAAGGCGCTGTCACCGGTGAACGCCCCGCCGACGCGGCCCGCCGTGCCCTGCGCGCGGCCCGGAAGGCCGCGGCGGCCGATGATCAGGCGGGCTTGGGCCCAGGCTCGGGTGCGGGTGCGGGTGCGGGTGCGGGTGCGGGCTCGGGTGCGGGTGCGGGCTCGGGTGCTGGTGACGGCGTGGGTGTGGGCGCCCGTGGGAGTGCGGGCCGGGGCGCCGAGCGGGAGGGGGTGCCGGGCCGGTCGTCCCTGTCCGCGTCCCTTTCCGATGAGTCGGCCCCTTCCCACGCGCCGGCCCCTTCCGACGAGCGCGCCCCTTCCGACGAGCCCGCCGCGCCCGATGAGCCGACCGCCTCCGGTGCGTCCACCGGGTCTGGTGCGCCCGAGTCGCAGACGAGTGCGTCCGCCCCGGTGGCGAGGCCGAGTGACGCGGCCCGCGAGGCACTGCGACGGGCGACGGCGACGGAGCCGGCCGCGACGGACCATGCCTCTGCGGAGGCCGGCGGAGGCGCACGCCCCGGTGACATCGCCCGTGAGGCCTTGCGCGCCGCCCGGGACGAGGCGCGGCGGCTTCGGTCCGAGGCTCCGGACGGCGGGAGCGACGGCGTCGGATCGAGGCGCCGGACCGACAGGACGTCCCCGGCCGGAGCCGGTGGCAGGCGGAGTTCCGCGCACCCCGTGAACATGGACCGCGTGTCTCAGCAGCGTCGGCTTCGGGGTCTGCTCGCGGACGCCTTCCGGCTGCCCCCCGACGTGGCCGCCGAGACGGGCCTGCCGTCGGGCCCCGACGCGGACACCGACGCCGCTGAGCCGCCCCGGGACCCAGGCCCCGGCCGACTCACCCGCGCCCCGTACACCGAGCACGACGAACACCCCGAGCACTCCGCCCACCCGGAGCACTCCGCGCACCCCGAGGCCGACGCACACCCCGATCACCCCGTTTACCGCGAACACCCCCAACCCCACGAGGAGTCCGGAGACTTGGCGCCGGAAAGGGAGCCATCGGCCTCCGATATCCACGAGGCTTCCGAGGCCTCAGAGCCCTTCAAGCTCGGCTCCCTCGTCCCGGAGCTCTTCACCCCGGGGACGGGCGCCGGGTCCCCGGAGGCCGAGGAGACCGATCGGTCCATCGGCGGCGAGCGGGTCACCCCGGCCCCCGGCCCCGCCGGCCGGCATCCCCGCTCCATGGCGTCCCCGGGTCGTGACGGCGAGCTGCGCCGGACCTTCCCCGCCTTCCCCGCGCGGGCCCCTGAGGAGGGCGGCTTCGCCGAGACATGGTGGGGCAACGCCTGGGTCACGGCACTGGAGGAAGGAGCCCTGGACGCGGCACGGCTGGCCCGCGGGCGGACGTACGCCGGGCAAGGCCATGTCGACGCCGTCACGGTCACACCAGGTCTGGTGCTCGCCTATGTGCACGGCAGCCGGCCGCGTCCGTACCGCGTCCAGGTCAGGGTGCGGACGCTCACCGACGACGACTGGGACCGCTTTCTCGATGCCGCGGCCGAGCGTCCCGGACACATCGCGGCGCTGCTCGACAAGGAGATGCCCAGGTCGCTCGCGGACTGCGGCGTCGAGCTGCTTCCGGGCCCCGGCGAACTCGAACCGCACTGCAGTTGCCCCGACTTCGGACACCCCTGCAAGCACGCGGCCGCACTCTGCTATCAGACGGCCCGGCTGCTGGACCAGGACCCGTTCGTCCTGTTCCTGCTGCGCGGCCGCGGTGAGCGCGAGCTGCTGGACGCGCTGTCCCGCCGCAACGCCACGCGCGCGGCCCGTGCCGCCCAGGAACGGGAACCGGAACAGCCGGCCGGCGTACGCGCCCGTGACGTCCTCGCCCGGCGTGTGCTGCCGCCCCTTCCCGCTCCGCTGCCGCCGCCCGCGCATCCCGGGCAGCCGCCGGCCTACCCGGGAGCACCGGGCGGCCCGGACGCCTTCGCGCTGGACCAGTTGGCCACGGACGCGGCCGCCCGCGCGCACGCCCTGCTCACCTCGGGCCGCGATCCGGTCGCGGACCTGACGCTCTGGCAGGACGCGGTGCGCCTCGCCGCGGCCCGCCCCGGATCGGGGCTCACGGCCGCCACCCGCACCCTCTACTCCTCGCTCGCGTCCGCGACCGGCCGCACCCCGGTCGAGCTGGCTCGGGCGGTGGCCGCCTGGCGGCAGGGCGGGTTCGAGGCGCTCGCCGTGCTCGAGGAACCCTGGGACCCCCCGGCGGGCCGGTTCGACCGGGCCCGGCCGCTGCTCATGGCCGCCGACTTCCCGGCCTTCCGCCCCTGGCGCAACCACCTCACGCACCCGCAGGGCCACGCCGAGCTCCGCCTCGGCCGCGACGGCCTGTGGTACGCGTACGAGTCCGAGCCGGGTCGTGACGACTGGTGGCCCCGCGGCACCCCGGACCTCGACCCGGTCGGCGCCCTGACGGGTTTGGGCGCACCGGGAGAGCTCTGACGCGGACCGGTGCGATGTACGGTGCCCGGCTTTCGGCGGCGAAGTCCGAACGGCCACGGCCCCCGCGCCGAGCGGGGTACCTTCTGCACGTGTCCGAGGAGATGTCGAACGGCTTCCGAGATCCGTACCGGCGCAGCGTGTCCCGCGCTGGACAGGACGAGCCGACAATCGGTCACGGACCGGCCCGAGGACCGGTGTCGCCGCTGAACCCCAGCCGGGTCACGGGCACCGCACGGCCACGATGACCGCCCCCGCTGACGCGTCGGCCGCGTCGACGGACCGCCGTCCACCCCTGTCCCCCTGGCGGCGACGGGCAGCGGTCGGTGGCACCCTGATCGCCGCGTTCGGCGGGTTCGCGAGTTTCAACGTGCTGCTCTCGGCCATGCCGGCGTACGCGGTGCGGTCGGGTGCGGGACCCTCGGGCGCCGGTTCGCTGACCGCGGTCCTGATGACGGCCACGCTGGGCGTCCAGCCCTTCACCCCGGCGCTCTTCGCCCGGCTCGGACGACGGCTCGCCCTGGCATTGAGCGGCGCGCTGCTCGCGCTGCCCTGCCTGGCTCTGCCGGCCGCCTCGACACTCACCGCTTTGACCGGCCTCGCGGCTGTACGAGGGCTGGGCTTCGGCATCTTCGTCGTGGCCGGCGTCACCTTCACCGCGGAGCTGTTCCCGCCCGAGGAACGGGGGCGGGCGATCGGCTGGTACGGCGCGGTCGTCGGGGTCGCCGGTGTCCTGGGAGCGCCCGCGGGCATCGCTCTGGCCCGGCAGGACGCGTACACGCTCACCTTCGCGCTCGCTGCGGGCGCCGCCGCGCTGGTCGTGGTCGGCTCCTTCGGCTTCGCGCGGAGCCCGGCACCCGACCGCCCGGCCGGACCCCGGGCCGGCCGGGCACGGACCCTGCGCGAGACAGCGCTGTCGCTGCGCCCCATGGCCGGGCTCCTGGTGGTGGAGATCGCCTCCACCACGGCTTACGGCGTCGTCTTCACCTTCCTGCCACTGACCGCCCCGGCCGCGCCGGAGGCGTTGTTCGCCGCGCAGGTGTCCACCGTGCTCTTCCGGCTCGTCGCCGGGCGGTTCATCGACCGGCACGGCGGCCGGCGGGTACTGGCACCCGCGGTTCTCACCACCGTGCTCGGCACGGCCGTGGGCGCGGCCTCCCATCAGGAGGCTCTGCTGCTGGCCGGCGCCGTCCTGTTCGGAGCGGGCTTCGGCGCCACCCAGAGCGCCACCCTGGTGCTGATCATGCAGACGGCCGGCGACACACCCGCCGGTCTGGGGCTGGCGGGTGTCGCCTGGAACATCGCCTTCGACGCGGGCACGGGCGCAGGCTCGCTCGTGGGCGGGCCGCTGCTCTCCCTCGGCGGGCCGTCCGCCCTCTTCCCGGTGACGGCGGCCGTCCTGGGCGCGTGTCTTCTCGTGGAGCGGTGGAGAGCGCGCCCGCCCCGGCACGATTCCGCGGAGACATGAACGAGCTGTTTCCCGGCGTTGTCTATTGCAGCTCCATGAACTCCTCCGGATGTCCCCGGATTCACCGGCCGGCCGACGCCGCGCGGTCGGCGCGGCCCGGCGTTCACGACAGCAGACGCGTGTGCGTGTTCGTGTCGCAGGGAGGTGCGCGGCTTCCCGGCTCGTGGTCGCCCGCGGTGAGCCGGGCGTAGCGATGTGTTCCGGTGTCGGTTCTCTGTGCAGAGAGGCGAAACGGAATCACTCCAGCCATTTTTCGGCCGAAGGCTGCCCCTTGTGCGCGTCGCCCCGGCGATTATCCGAAACCGCGTCCTTCGCTTTGCATCCAGCAACTCTCAGGGTGTTCAGGTCTGGCTGGAGACGGAGGGATGCAAGCGGGCCAAAAGGGGTGACGGGGTCGGTTTTCGATGCTTCGCCTCGGCCATGTCCATCGTGTACGTTCCGACTGCTCGCCGAGACGGACTGACCGGTTCTGGTCGGCGCAGCGCCCTCGAGAGGGGGCCGGACCGGCCAGTTCGCCGCCTCGGCCCGAAGGCCGTGCGGAAAGGCGTGGCCGCTCGAGGACGGAACACCCACGGGGAAGGGGGAGGCGTGAAAGGCATGGACGCGCGACTCTCCGCGCGAGCTCGGAATGCGTGCCGCCGATGTACCGGGACGGCCTGAGCGCCGGCGGAAGACCGTACAGTCGCGAGAAATCCGTGAGCGGGGCTGCTGGACAGCGGCCGTTCACGTGGATGTCACGCGAATCCGGCCACGCACACCTTCAGTGAATTCCGCCACGGATCGCGCTCAGCCCTGTCCGCACTTTCCAGGGTGACGCGGCGACAGGAGGCGGTCGTGTCGGTGGCCCCCGTAATTGGGCCACGTCGGCACGAAGTCCAGGGGCTACGCGCTCGAATTGACGAATTCTAGGTTCGAAGGATGATGGCGAAAAAAACGCGTCCTCAGGAATTGTCTTTGTCGGACATGCTACGCGCGTCCACACGTCTCCAGCCCGACCGGACCGCCGTCTCCTGCGGCTCGGAGCGGCTGACGTTTCAGCAGCTCACCGACCGAAGTGAGGAATTGGCCGGGCATCTGCGGAAACTCGGCGTGACGAGGGACGACCAGGTCGGCGTCTTCATGGAGCCGTCCGTCGGCCTCATGGTGAGTGTCTGGGGTGTCCTGCACGCGGGCGCCGCCTACCTGCCGCTGTCGCCGGAGTACCCGGACGAGCGCGTGCGCTACATGATCGAGAACTCTGCAGCCGGCGTCATCCTGGCCGACGCGTCACTGGTGTCCCGGCTGGCGGCGATGGCGCCACCGAGGACGAGGATCGTCACCCTCGCCGACGCGCGGAACTCAGGCGCGTCCAGGCCTGGGGTGCCGGCCGCCGGGGCGAGCGCGCTCGATCGTCCGCGAGCGGACGACCTCGCCTATGTCATCTACACCTCCGGGAGCACGGGCGACCCGAAGGGCATCGGCATCGAGCACCACAGCATCGTCAGCCAGATGAGCTGGCTCGCCGACGAACAGGGTCTGGACCGCAGCCGGAAGGTACTGCAGAAGACGCCCCTCAGTTTCGACGCGGCTCAGTGGGAGGTTCTCGCGCCGGCCTGCGGCAGCGGTGTGGTGATGAGCGAACCGGGCGGGTACGCCGATCCGGGCGGGCTCATCGACCTGATCGTGGCCCACGAGGTGACGACCCTCCAGGGGGTGCCGACCCTGCTGCAGGCGCTCGTCGACACCGGACGGCTGTCCGCGTGCACCTCCCTCACCCAGGTGTTCAGCGGTGGCGAGGCGCTCACCAAGAGCCTGGCGGTCGAACTCCTCGACGCCCTGCCGGACTGCGAACTGGTCAACCTCTACGGTCCGAGCGAGTGCACCATCAACGCGTCTGCCCACAAGGTCGACCGGGCGACCGTGCAGCAGGGGCCGGACCACATCTCCATCGGCCGTCCGGTGCGGGACCTGAGTTTCCACATCCTCGACCCCGCTCGGCAGCCTGTCGGCCGCGGGGAATCCGGTGAACTCCACATCGCGGGCCGGCAGCTCGCGCGCGGATACCTGAACCGCCCCGATCTGACCGCCGAACGGTTCCTGCCCAACCCCTTCTCGACGGACCCGCGGTCCGACCGCCTCTACCGCACCGGGGACCTGGCGCGATGGAACGACGACGGCACACTGCAGTTCCTCGGCCGCGTCGACAGCCAGGTGAAACTGCGGGGCTTCCGGGTCGAGTTGGACGAGATCAAGGTGGCCGTCGAGGCGCACGCGTGGGTCAGGCGTGCCGCCGTACTGGTCCGCGACGACCCGCGGCTGGGCGCCAACCTCATCGCGTTCATCGAACTGGACTCCGAGCAGGCCGCTTTGATGGACCAGGGCAACCACGGAGCGCATCACCAGTCGAAGCGGAGCAAGCTGCAACTGCGGGCGCAGCTCGCCGGCCTGGGAGTCCGTCAGGACTCAGGCCTCCCGACCGTCGAGCTTCCGGGACGCGAGCCCTCGGTCCGGCAGCGGCGAGCGGTGTTCGCCCGCAAGACCTATCGGTTCTTCGAAGGCGGCGACGTCACCCGGGGGGACATCCTGGACCTGCTCGCCCCGCGCCCCGAGCGGTCAGTGACCCCGCGGCGCCCGGACGAACTGACGCTGACCGAACTCGGCACCCTGCTGCGCTGGTTCGGCCGGTTCACCAGTGCCGAACGGCTGCTGCCGAAATACGGATACGCCTCGCCCGGCGCCCTCTACGCCACCCAGCTCCATCTGGAGCTCTCCGGCGTCGCGGGTCTCGAACCGGGCTTCCACTACTACAACCCCGTCACGCATCGGCTCTCGTTGATCGCTCCGGCCCCGTCCGGCGAGCCGAGGATGCGGGTCCACCTCATCGGGAGCAGGTCGGCGATAGAGCCGGTGTACCGCAACAACGTGCGTGAAGTCCTGCAGTTCGAGGCCGGCCACGTCGTCGGCCTGTTCGACCAGGTGTTACCCGAGTACGGCCTGCGGATCGGCATCCGCGCGGGAGGAGCGGCGGTCAGGGAGGTCCTGCGGTGCCCGGCCGAGGACCACCACCTGGCCACGTACGAGGTGGAGCCGGCCACCGCCCCGGCCGTCACGGGGCCGGTGGACACCTATGCGCAGGCTCATCCCGGCAGGGTCGTGGGGCTGAGAGGCGGTCAGTACCGCTACGTGAACGGCGACTTGCTGCCGGTGTCCGACGAACTGGTGCGCAAGCGGGACGTCATCGCCATCAACCAGGAGGTCTACGAGCGTTCCGGTTTCGGGATCAGCCTGATCGGCAGATCGTCCGAACCCTGGCAGCGCTACGTCGACCTCGGCCGTGAACTCCAGCGCCTGCAGATGAACGACATCGGCCTGGGACTGATGTCGTCCGGCTACAGCTCGGAGACCGGGAACGACCTTCCCTCGGCCCGGCGGATCACGGCCATCGCGGGCCCGGGCCCGGACACGGCCTCCTACTTCGCCCTCGGCGGCCGGGTCAGCGAGGAGCAGCGCATCGCCGAGGACATGAAAGAGGATTCCGTCCACACGCGCGGACCGGCCGAGATCGTCAAGGACAACCTCGCCGCCTCCCTGCCCCCCTACATGGTGCCCAACAGGGTGACCGTGCTGGACTCCTTCCCGCTGACCGTCAACGGGAAGATCGATCACCAGACCCTGCGGGCCATGGACGAGGCCGCCATGGAGGACACCGACGCACCGGTCGTCCCGCCCCGCACCCCCACCGAGCAGGCGATCGGCGCCCTGTGGAGCGCGGTGCTGCGGCAGGAGAGAGTCTCGATCCGGGACGACTTCTTCGCCGCCGGGGGCCATTCGCTGACAGCGGTCAACCTGGTCGGCCGGATCAACAGGGAGCTGGGCAGTTCCCTGCCCCTCCAGGTGCTGTTCGACTCCCCGACGATCGCCGAGCTGGCCCGACGGGTCGACCGCGAGCCCACGACCACCTTGTCGAGACTGGTGCGGCTGGGCGGTGGGGACGGCCCGCGGCCCGTCTTCTGCTGGCCCGGACTCGGCGGCTACCCGATGAGCCTGCGGCTCCTGGCCGGAAGGCTGGAACAGGACAGGCCGTTCCTCGGTGTCCAGGCCCAGGGCGTCAACGCCGGTGAGGCCGCGTATCCGACGTTCGACGAGACCGTCGTCAGGGACATCGAACTCATCCGGCGCGTCCAGCCGACCGGTCCGTACACGCTGTGGGGCTATTCCTTCGGCGCCCGGCTCGCGTTCGAGGCGGCCCACCGGCTGGAGCGTGCGGGCGAACAGGTCGAGGAAGTGATCCTCATCGCGCCGGGGAAGCCGCCGGTGGAAGCCCGGGAAGGGGCGTCCACGGACACCGCGGCCGACTTCACCGACCCCACCTTCGTCTCGATCCTCTACTCGGTGTTCGCCGGAAACCTCGAACGGGCCGCCGTCGACGCGTGTCTGGCCGCGACGCGGGACGAGGAGTCCTTCGTCGAGTTCGTCTGCGGTCGATTCACCTACCTGGAAAGGGAGTTGGTGCGTCGGATCGTGCACGTGGTGCGCCGGACGTTCCCCTTCGAGTACGCGCCGCACGAGCTCGCCGAGCGCAGCCTCACGGCGCCGGTCACCGTGTTCACCGCCCGGGGCGACCAGGCCTCCTTCCTCGAAAGCGGCCGTCCGCCGACGCGGACGCCCCCCAGGATCGACCGCCTGGAGGCCGACCACTACGGCCTTCTCCGCGCCGGCGGAATCGACGAACTCGTCACCGCCCTCCAGTCCGCACGACTCACCAGAAAGGTCATCGGCGTGCCTCACGTCAACATCAAGCATTTCCCGAACAACCTCGAGGACCACCAGATCTCGGCCCTCGTCGAAGCGATCACCAGCGCGGTCCGGACCGCTTTCTCGGTCGACGAGGGCGCCGTGTCGATCGCCCTCGAACCCGTGGCGCAGGACGCGTGGAACGAGCGGGTGTACGTCCCGGAGATAACCGGGGGCACCGGCAAGCTGATCAAGGTCCCGAACTACTGAGCCCGGCCGCCACGATCGAGAGGCCATGGGGAACCAGGCCATGACACTCGGAGGACCGCATGCGTAGGACGATGGCCAGGGCGAGGGAAGACCTGTCCGTGATCGTCGCGCGAGACCCGTCGATCCACACCCGTGCGGAGGCACTGCTGCACCCCGCGCTCCCCGCGCTGTGGACCCACCGGCTGGCGCATGCCCTGTACATCCGTGGACACCGTCAGATCGCGCGCGTCCTGGCCTACGTGGCCCGCGCGGTGACCGGCGGCATCGAGATCCATCCGGGTGCGCGCATCGGCCGCCGCGTGTTCATCGACCACGGGGCCGCCGTGGTGGTCGGCGAGACCGCCGAGATCGGTGACGACGTGACGCTCTACCACCAGGTCACGCTCGGCGCGGTCGGCTGGTGGAGGGACGGCCGCCGCGACCCCGGGACCCGCCGGCACCCCGTCGTCGGCGACCGGGCGGTGCTCGGCACCAACGCCATCGTGCTGGGCCCGGTCACCATCGGCGCCGACGCGCTGGTCGGCGCCGGTTCGCTCGTGCTGGCCGACGTGCCGGCCGGCGCCCGCGTCATGGCTCCCCCGGCCGAGATCGTGATCCGGCCCTCCCCGGAGGACCGCGAGGACGCCGGCCGGCTGCTGCGCGCCCTCGCCACCCCCGGGTGCTGGTGACCGCCGGCCCGTCCCCCGTCCGTCGTATCCCAGCCGACCGTCTGTCGGCACGCCATCGGAGGCATACGTGATTCATGTCGGCGTTCTGGAGAGCAACCTCTCCGGCTCCGGCTTCGAGGGCCTGCAGATCATCAAGGAACTCGACTGCCGTGTCACCTTCTTCACCCGAGACCTCGACCGCTACCTCGAAGTGCCCGGCGGACCGGCCTACTTCGACAACTACGTCGACGACATCGTCCACTGCGAGACGAACATCCTCGGCGAACTCCTGCCGCACGTGCACGCGGCCGGAGCCGAGCACCCCTTCGACGCGTTCCTGACCCTGGCCGAGTACGACGTGGTCGTGGCCGCAGAGGTGGCGGTCCTGCTCGGCCTCCCCACCGTCAGCGTCGACGGGGTCGCGACCGCACGCAACAAGGCGCTGATGCGCAGGCGTTGCGCCGAACTCGGGGTGCCGATGCCGGCCTTCCGGACGGTCCGGACCCCGGCCGAGGCGGAGTCGGCCGCGGCCGAGATCGGCCTGCCCGTCGTGGTGAAGCCGGCCGACGAGACCAGCAGCGCCGACGTCCGGCTGGTGGAGCGAGCGGGACAGGCCGCCGAGCACGTCCGGCTGATCCGTACGAGGGTGGAGAACACCCGGGGCCAGAGCCGCCATCCCGAGTTGATGGTCGAGGAGTACGTGAGCGGCCCCGAGGTCAGCGTCGAGGTACTGGCCGAGGGGGACCGGTACGAGGTGCTCGGGGTGACCGACAAGTCGGTCGGCGGTATCGGCTACTTCGTGGAGCTCGGCCACAGTTTCCCCTCCAGCCTGCCCGATCCGGTCGTACGCGCCTGCGGGGACCTGGCCGTGGCCGCGCTGCGCGCGGTCGGGTTCGACCTGGGCATGGCCCACGTCGAGATCAAGGTGACCCCCTCCGGGCCCAAGCTCATCGAGATCAACCCGCGTCCGGCGGGCGGCAAGATCACCTACCTGGTCGACCGTGCTCTCGGCATCCGCTCACTGGAGCTGGTCGCGGGGCAGTACCTGGGCCGGCCGCTGCCGGCCCGCGTCGTACCGGAACAGCCGGTCGCCGGGAGCGCCATCCGCTATCTGACGGCCCAGCCCGGCCGCGTGGTGTCCCTCGGCGGCCAGGACCGGGCCGCCGCGCTGCCCGGCGTGGAGGAGGTCGTCCTCAAGGTGAAGCCGGGCGACGAGGTGCGGGAGCTGCGCCGCAACGGCGACCGGGCCGGGCATGTGCTGGTCGTGGCCGAGACCGCGCAACTCGCCGCGCGGACCGCGGAGGCCGCCGCCAAGGAGATCGGCATCCGCACCGAGCCGGTCGCCAGGCGCCCGGTCGCGGACTCGCTCGTCGAACTGATCGGCGGTACACCCCTGTTGCGGCTGCCGCTGGACCGGATCCTGGACGGTCTGCCCGGCGACACCACCGTGCTGGCGAAGCTGGAGCTGTTCAATCCGTGGTCCAGCAGCAAGGACCGGGCCGCGCTGTCGATGCTGCGCGGTGCCGAGGAGCGCGGACAGCTCACCCCGGGCGACGGCACCGTGGTCGAGGCGACCTCGGGCAACACCGGGATCTCCTTGGCCGCGCTGGCCGCGGCCCGCGGCTACCGCTGTGTCATCGTGCTGCCGGACAACGCGACCCAGGAACGGGTGGCCATCCTGCTGGCGCTCGGTGCCGAGGTGGTGCGCACACCGCACACCGGCGGCTACCAGGCGGCGGTCGACAAGGCCGAGGAGATCCACCGGGCCACCCCCGGGTCGTGGTTCTGCCGCCAGCACGACAACCCGGACAACACCCGGGCCCACTACACGTCGACCGGCCCGGAGATCTGGTCCGACACCGAGGGACGGATCGACGTTCTCGTCAGCGGGGTCGGCACCGGCGGCACGCTCAGCGGCGCGGGCCGCTATCTCCGCGAACGGCACCCCGCCGTCCGTATCGTGGCGGTGGAACCGGCCGGCTCACCGCTGCTGTCCGGTGGGGAGCCCGGCACCCACGGCATCCCCGGGTTCAACGGCGGCTTCGTGGCGCCGACCACGGAACGGGAACTCATCGACGAGGTCATCGCCGTCTCCGACTCCGACGCGCTGGACACCACCCGGCGGCTCGCCCTGCGCGCGGGCCTCATGGTCGGCGTCTCGGCCGGGGCCGTGGTCCACGCCTCCGCGGTCGTGGCCTCCCGTGCCGAGAACCGGGGCAAACACATCGTGACCCTGCTGCCCGACACGGGCGAGCGGTATCTGAGCCTGCTGGGCAGCACGGCCGAACTCGCGGCGGCGGGGGCCGCGGGCGGCGGCGGTGTCCGATGACAGGCGGCCGGCCCCCGGCCGAACGGCCCCGCCTGCTGATGGTGATGCCGTACCGCCAGTTCGTACGCAAGGCACAGGCGGCGGGGTTCTGGGTCGGTGCGGTCTGGGACCCGCGCCTGGAGTCACCGGAGTACCTCGACGACGTACGCGAACTGGCGGACCTGTACGTCACGGCCGACTTCCGGGACGAGGAGGCGCTGCGCGGCACCATCCGCTCGGTCGCACGGGAGCACCACGTGTCGCTGATCTATCACCTCGGCCGGGAGGAGAGCATGGTGGCCGCCTACGAGGTGGCCGAGGAACTGCGCGCCGAACTCAATCCGGCCGCGGCGATCCGCGTTCTCGCCGACAAGCACGCCATGCGGGACCTGCTCGCGGCGCGCGGACTGTCCCCGGTGGCCTTCGCCGCCGCGCCGACCCGCCGCGAGGTGGCGGACGCGGTCCGGCGGATCGGCTATCCCGCGGTGGTCAAACCGTCCGCGCTCGCCGGCAGCCGGGGTGTCTTCCTGTGGCGCGAACCGGCCGACCAGGTGCCCTGGACGGCACTCCTCGACCGCTACGGCTACGACGGCCCGTTCCTCGTCGAGGAGTACCTGCGCGGTCCCGAGTACAGCGTGGAGACGCTCAGCCGGAACGGCCGCCACCACGTCCTGGGCATCACCGAGAAGCTGCTGGGTCCACCGCCGCTGTTCGTGGAGGTGGGGCACGTCCACCCGGCGCCGCTGCCCGGGGAGCGGCGGCAGGCCGTCGAGGACCTGACCGAGGAGTTCCTCACGGCCTGCGGATACCGGTTCGGACCCGCGCACACCGAGGTGATCTGGACACCGCGGGGCCCGCGCATCGTCGAGTCGCAGGCCCGGCTCGGCGGTGACCGGATCCCGCGACTCGTCGAGCTGGCCACCGGCCTCGACGTCGAACAGGCCGTCTTCGCCGCCCTGGCGGGCACCCCCGTCCGACCGCCGAAGGCGACGGCGGCGGCGGCCGTACGGTTCTTCACCTTCCCGCCCGGCCGTGTCGACGAGATCCACGGTCCGGACACGGTCGGCGGGCTCGACCACGTCGACGAGCTGAGCATCCGTCTGCGCCCCGGCGACAACGTGCCGGAGGTCCGCGACTCCAAGAGCAGACACGGGCACGTCCTCGTCTCCGGAGCCTCACCCGAAGAGGCACAGGCACGCATCGCGGACGCGCTCGCCGCGATCGAGATCGTCGTCGACGGCACGCCCGTGCGGGCCGACGGCCGGACCGGTGTCCTCGAAACACCCGCCTGAGTGCCATCGGCCGTTCCTCCCCCCACCCCTGAAGAAAGGCAGTCCCATGCAGTGGTCCGTCCCAACAACCAGGAGGTCACCGTGACCGCCCCCGACACGGACGCCCAAGTGCTGTTCGTCGGCTACAACGCGGCCTACCTGCGCGCGATCGACGGGAGGGTCCCCAGCGGGTCCGTCGTGGTGATCGAGGAGCCCGACATCATCCGCAAGCGTGACCTGCGGGACGCCGCGGCGGGTTTCGACTGCCTGGACCGGATCGTCCCGGCGAGTTACCAGCAGTCGGCCGAAGCGCTCGACCTGGCGGTCGAACTGTCGGCGGCGCGGCCGGTGGCCGCCGTCGTCCCCGCGCTGGAGTACGCGGTGCCGGCCGCGGCGGCGCTGGCCGCCAAGCTCGGCCTGCCGGGAGCCACCGAGAGAGCCGCGCAGGCATTGCGAGACAAGATCCGGCTGCGCGAGGCGGCGGCCGCCGGCGGTGTCCGCAACCCGCGCTGGCGGGAGGTGCACGGACCCGGGGACATCCTCGACTTCGCCGGTGACGGGCCGGTGGTGGTCAAACCGGCGAACCGGCAGGCGAGCGTCGGCGTGCAGGTGCTGGACTCGGTCGACGCCACCACCGCGGCCGAGGTCTGGCAGCGGACCTCGTCGGCGGCCGAGTACGAGCAGGTGCCCGACCGGCCGCTGGTCTGGCGATTCCTCGCCGAAGAACGTCTGGAGGGACCCGAGTTCAGTGTCGAGGCGCTGGTACGGGACGGAGAGATCGTCTTCGAGAACGTCACCGCCAAGACCGTCATCCCGGGCCCGTATCCGGTCGAGCTCGGCCATCTGCTGCCCGCACAGCTCGACCAGGACACCCGGGCCGCGTTCGGGACGGCCCTGAGGGCACTGGTCGCCGCGCTCGGATTCGGCACCGGCATCCTGCACGCCGAGTGGATCCTCACGCCGTCCGGTCCGACGCTGGTCGAATGCGCCGGCCGCTGCCCCGGCGACCATCTGATCGACCTCATCGACCTGGCCTACGACACCACGATCAGGCTGGACCTCATCGAGCTGCTGGCCGGCCGTCCGGTCGAGCTGCCCCGGTCCCCGCGGCGCACCTCGTCGATCCGCTTCCTGGCCGCCGAGCCGGGCACGGTGACGCGGGTCGCCGGGGTGGACACGGCGAAGGCCCTGCCCGGCGTACACGCCGTGGAGGTGGACGCCGAGGCGGGTCAGGAGGTACGGCCCTGGGCGTCCTCCTGGGACCGCGCCGGGCACGTCATCGCCACCGGGCCGGACGCCGACACCGCACGCCGGCACGTCCTGGACGCCGTCGCCGCCGTCCGTATCGCAACCGAGTGAGGGATCACATGTCTGCTCTGTGGCAGCGCGTCCGCGGACTGCGCGGGGCCGTGCCCGGCGGCCCGGTGGGAACCCGGCTGGCGGTGATGGCGATGATCGACGCGGTGGGGACCGGAGCGTTCCTGGCCGTGTCCGTGCCGTTCGTCACCAGGGCGGTCCACCTGTCCGAGCGCAACCTCGGCTTCGGCCTGGGGCTGTCCGCCGCCGTCGCCCTGGGCACGGCGATCCCGATCGGGATCCTGGCCGACCGCATCGGCCCGAAGAAGGTCCTGGTCGGAGTGAGCCTGTGGCGCGCCGCCTGCTTCGTGGTGTACCCGTTCGTCCAGAACCTGTGGCAGTTCCTGACCGTGGTGTGCCTGCTCGGCCTCGTCGACAAAGCGGCGGCACCGATGGAGCAGGCCCTGGTCGGACAGGCGGTGCCGACCACGGAACGGGTCAAGGTCGTCGCGATCCTCCGGTCGATGCGCAACGTCGGCTTCACCGTCGGCGCCCTGCTGGGCGGTGTCGGACTGCTGATCGACACCCGGGCCGGATACACCGCGATCCTGCTGCTCAACGCCGCCTCGTTCGCCGTGCTCGCGGCCCTGGCGTCCCGGCTGCCCTTGCTCAACGCTCCGACGGCGAACCTCCGCCGGAGGTTCTCCGTCAGCGTGCTGCGCGACGGATCGTTCCTGTCGTACGCCGGGATCAACGCCATCCTCACCATGCACATGACTCTGCTGAGCATCGGGATACCGCTGTGGATCGTGGGACACACGGATGTCCCGGCCGCGCTGATCTCCCCGCTCGTCGCGGTCAACACCGTGCTGGCGGTGCTCCTGCAGGTGCGGGCGAGCCGGGGGACCGACGACATCCCGGGCGCGGCACGGGCCCTGGTGCGCGCCGGCATCTCGCTCGCGGCGTGCTGCCTGCTGCTCGTCACGGCCCCGGGCCTGCCGGTCGTGCTCGCCGTCGGGGCGCTGCTGCTGGCCATGATCGCCCTGACGGGCGGCGAGCTGTGGCAGTCCGCCGGAGGCTGGGGCGGCTCCTATCTGCTCGCCGTGCCCGGCCAGGAAGGCGTCTACCTCTCGGTCTTCTGGCTCGGCGTGGCCGTGCAGCAGATCGCGGCACCGATCCTGGTCGGCCTGATCGTCACGGTCGGCACCGCGGGGTGGATCGCGCTCGCCGCGCTGTTCGCGGCGAGCGGCCTCGTGGCTCCCGTGATCGGCCGGTGGGCAATGGCGGAGGCGGCGAAGCGGCCGGAGCGGGACCCGAGTCTCGCCGAGGCCACCTGAGCCCTCCGCGCGGGCCGGCCCGGTGGACGAGCCGTTCGAACGAGCCGGAAGTACGGGCCCGGGAGTACGAGCCGGATCGCACGGACCGGTTTCTGAGAACACCCTGAATCGACACCACCTGAATCGACAATATCCAAGGAGAGAAATGTCTGTTCCGCTGTATGTTCCGCCGGGCGGGGGAGAGTTCGTCGACATCCGGGACACGAAAAGGACGTATCTGAAGCTCACCACACCCGATTCCGACGGGGAGTTCGGATTCTTCGAGCATCACATGGCTCCCGAGGCCAGTGGAGCCAGTCCGCATGTGCACAAGAAGTCCACGGAGATGTTCTACGTGGTGCGCGGTGAGATCGAGTTCACCATCGGCGACCGGAAAGTGGTGGGTGAGCCCGGCGCGTTCGCCTACATACCCAAGGGTGAGCCGCACGGTTTCACGAACCGGGGCAAGGAGGATGCCACCCTGCTGATCATGTTCTATCCGATCTACGACCGCGAGGACTACTTCCGCGGTCTGGGACGTCTCACGGCCGACGGGCGCAACCCGAGCCTGGAGGAATTGCAGGAACACATGGCGAAGTACGACCAGTTCATGGTCTGATCCGCCTGATCGTCCACACGGGAACGGGCCCGGCGGCGCGTCACGCCGCCGGGCCCGGTTCGCTCCTTCGCGCCGTCAGCCCGCCGCGTCGAGGCCGGCCCGGAAGCGCAGATGCAACTCCTTGACCTGCTGTGCCAGTTCGGGGACCGGTCCGGCGGTCTCCACGCCGGGTACGACGTCCCGGACGGACAACGGGCTCAGGGGCGAGGTGATGGGCACGCCCCACTCGGCCTTCCAGTCCCGGGCCTGCTGGGACGAGCTCGCGTACACGATGCGGCCCAGTCCGACCCAGCCGTGCGCGGCCGCGCACATCGGGCAGTGCTCTCCCGAGGTGTAGACGGTCGCCGCGGCCCGCTCCTCGGGGTTCAGGTTGGCCGCGGCCCAGCGGGCGAGTTCGAACTCCGGGTGCCGGGTCGGGTCCCCCGTGCTGGACTCGCGGTTGCGGTCCTCGGCCAGGACCTTGCCGTCCGCGTCGGCCAGCAGGGAGCCGAACGGCCAGTCGCCGGCGCCGACCGCCTCGGCCGCCAGCTCCAGACAGCGGCGGAGATGGACCAGGTCGGCCGCGCTGACGGCGGAGGACCGGGCGCCGGCACCGTCGGGGTTGTCGCTGTGGTCAGGGTCGTGCGTGGTGGGGGCCACCGTGGCTCCGTCTCTGTGGGGCTTGGGCGTGGAGGGTGCGGTGCGCTATGCCAGGTTCGCGGCCACGGTGGCCAGCGCCTGCCATGCCACCTCGGGCCTGAGGGTCTCGTCCGGGTCGCCGTTGTAGGGGTCGAGGACCACCGTGCCGGCACCGGCGAGGCGCAACTGCTCGATGTCGTCGAGGACCTGCTCGATGGTGCCCTCACCGGCCCGGCGGTCCGGATGGTCGACCGGCTTCGGCGTGAGCCGCAGAACGATGCGCGGGGCCAGGTCGGGCACGGGCCGGCCGAGTTCGGCCGAGATGTCCTTCAGCCGGTCCACCGCGTCGCGGAACCACGGCATGGTGAACCGGAGCGGATGCCACGGCAGGCCGTGGCGGGCCGCCCGGCGCAGTCCCGCGTCGCTGTTGCCGCCGATCCAGAGCGGAATCCGCCCGCTCCCGTAATCGGCCTCGTCGGCCCACGCCGTTCGCAGGGTCTCGAGCAATTCGTCGGTCAGCGCGCCGCGCCGCTCGAAGGGAACGCCGAGCGCCTGGAACTCCTCCCGGGCCCAGCCGACACCGACACCGAGGACCAGTCGGCCGCCGGAGAGCTGATTGAGGTTGGCCGCCATCCTGGCGACCAGCAGGGGGTGCCGGTAGGGCGCGATGAGAACCGTCGTGCCCAGCTTCACCCGGGCCGTTTGACCGGCCAGCCAGGAGAGTGTCGTAAAAGGGTCGTAGAACGGGGCGGGATACTGTTTCGCGACATCCGATGTGATGGCCACATGGTCGGAGACCATCAATAGGTCGAAGCCGAGGCCTTCCACCGTCTTGGCCCAACGGGAAAGGGTTTCCGGACCGGTGCCGGGTCCGAAATTGGGAACGTTGACGCCTATCTGCATGGCCCGAGCCTAGCAACCTGGCGCTGGTGAAGGGCAGTTGACGAGCGTGCATTTCCGGCCGCAGCCTACGCCTCCGTCCGAAGGCCCGGGCCCGTGCAATATGATTGCAATCTGACATACCGTCAGATGTCATTCGTATTGCTTGTCGGGCGGGGAACTCGCCGTTCTCTCAGGTCCGCCGGAACCTCTTCCGCCGGCGACTCGGGAAGCCCTTGACGCCGGGAGAACCGGGAATCTACGGTGAGCGCGAGCTACGAGTTCCGGTGATCAAGCCCTGGCTGGCCGGACGGCAACCCTCGACGCAGTGGGGTGCCCCAGGTGAAGGCTCGGCGGATCTTCCTGTTCTGCAAGTGCGTTCCCATCCGGCCCGAGAGCCGACGACCTTCCCGGGAGGACAGCGTGTCGACGCGCCTTGTGCTGTGCTCTCGACGCCACGTGGATCTGCTGCTGGTCTGCAGCTGCCTCTGTCACGGCTGACCCTCCCTCACCCCGCCCTCCTTCACACGACAGCGCGCGCTCGGCATGCCCCGCCTGCCGAAGCCCCTTCGTGCACCCCACCCTGCGGAAGCGGAGACCAGCCATGGCACAGCACGGCACCACCAGACCCTTCCGGTCCCTCGGCGCGATGTCCCTCGGCACGGCGCTCCTGGTCGCCTTGACCGGCTGCACGAGCAGCAAGACGTCCACCGGCTCCACGGCGGCGGCGATCACCGTCGGCACCACGGACCAGGTGACCAGCCTCGATCCCGCGGGCTCGTGGGACGCGGGCTCCGGGACCATCGAGAGCGAGGTCTACGCGACCCTGCTGAGCGTGAAGAACGGGGCCACGGAGGTCTCCCCGGACCTGGCCACCGGGATCGAACCGACCGGCCCCAAGGAGTACACGGTCACGCTGAGGAAGGGCCTGAAGTTCGCCAACGGCCACGAACTGACCTCGTCCGACGTCAAGTTCAGCTTCGACCGCAATCTGAGGATCGCCGACGAGAACGGTCCTTCGTCCCTCCTGTACGACCTCGACTCCGTCGCCGCCCCGACGCCGACCGAAGTCGTCTTCACCCTCAAGTCGGCCGACGACACGCTGTTCCCGCAGGTGCTGTCCACCGCCGCCGGCTACATCGTCGACGAACAGGTCTTCCCCGCCGGCAAGATCCTGGACGACAAGACGATCGTGGCGGCCAAGCCGTGGAACGGCCCGTACGGCGTGCGCAGTTACGACAAGAACTCGCTGGTCTCCTTCACCGCCAACAGCGCCTACGGCGGCGGTCTCGGCACACCGAAGACCAAGAACGTCCAGTTGAAGTACTACACCGACGCGAGCAATCTGAAGCTCGATGTCCAGCAGGGCACCGTCGACGCCGTCTACCGCACGCTCACCACCGCCGACCTCGACGACCTCTCCAAGAAGAAGGACATCAAGGTCCACACCGGCTCGGGCAACGGCATCCGCTACATCGTCTTCGACTTCCGGACCCAGCCCTACGGCACCAGGACCAAGAAGCCCGACAAGGCCAAGGCGCTGGCCGTACGGCAGGCCGTCGCCGACTCCGTCGACCGGACCCAACTCGCCCAGCAGGTCTACAAGAACAGCTACCAGCCGCTGTACAGCTCCGTGCCCGACGGACTCACCGGCGCCACCGCCTCCTTCAAGTCGCTCTACGGCGACAAGAAGGGCGGCCCCGACAAGGCGGCCGCCGCCGCGCGCCTCAGGGCGGCGAAGGTGACCACCCCGGTCACCCTCAGCCTCCAGTACAACAGCGACCACTACGGCTCCTCCTCGGCCGACGAGTACGCCCTGGTCAAGACCCAGCTCGAGGCCACCGGCCTGTTCAAGGTGAACCTCCAGTCCACCGAGTGGACCCAGTACGGCAAGGACCGCGTCAAGCACCTGTACCCGCTCTACCAACTGGGCTGGTACGCCGACTACCTGGACGCCGACAACTACCTCTCGCCCTTCTACTCGGCCAACAGCTGGGTCGCCAACGACTACTCCGACCCCGCCGTCCGGGAGCTGATAAAGAAGGAGGAGACGGAGACGGACGCCACCGCACGCGCCGGACTGCTCAAGCAGGCACAGGACAGGGCCGCCGCCTCGGTGCCCCTGCTGCCGCTGCTCCAAGGGTCCACCGCGATCGTCACCCGCACCGACGTCAGCGGGGTGCCCGACGAACTGAGCAGCGCGTACCAGTTCCGCTGGGCCGGGCTCGCGAAGAAGTGAGCGCCCTGACCCGGGACGTCCCCGGCGCCGCCGCTCCGGCCGGCGGCGCCGCGGGGTACGGACTCCTCCGCCATCTGGTGGTCCGCTTCCTCCTCATCGTCCCCACCGTGCTCATCCTGGTCAGCCTGGTCTTCTTCCTGATGCGCGCCACGGGGGACCCGGTCAGTGCCGCCTTCGGCGACCGCCTCACCCCGGACCAGCTCCAGGCCAAACTGCACCAGGCGGGCTACGACCGGCCGCTGCTCACCCAGTACCTGGACTACCTGAGGTCCCTGGCCGCGGGCGACTTCGGCCGCACCGTCACCGACGACCAGCCGGTGACCCACGTGCTGGGCACCTACGGGGCCGCCACCGCCGAACTCGCCTTCAACGCACTCGTCGTGGCCCTCGTCGTCGGGGTCCCCCTGGGCCTGGTCGCGGCCTCGTACCGGGATCGCGCGCCCGACGCGGCGCTGCGGCTGTTCGCCGTCCTCACCTACGCCACCCCCGTGTTCTTCACGGGGCTGCTGCTGAAGCTCGTCTTCGCGATCCGGCTCGGCTGGCTCCCGGCGTCCGGCCGGGCGAGCACCGACGTCCAGCTCTTCCTCCAGGACCAGTCCAGCACGACCGGCCTCTACCTCGTCGACGCCCTGCGAAGCGGTGACGGGGCGGCCGTCGTCGATGTCCTGAAGCACGCCGTACTGCCCGCCCTGGCGCTCGGCCTGCTCGTGGCCGGCATCCTCCTGAGGCTGGTCCGCACCAACCTGATCGGCACCCTCTCCGCCGACTACGTGGAAGCCGCCAGATCCCGCGGAGTGGCGCCCCTGCGCCTGGTCACCCACCACGCGGCCCGGCCCGCCCTGATCCCCGTCATCACCTTCCTCGGACTCCAGGTCGCCGGGCTGCTCGGCGGAGCGGTGCTGACCGAGACCACCTTCGAATGGAAAGGCCTCGGCTACGAACTGGCCCACTACCTGACGGTCCGTGACTTTCCGGCGGTCCAGGGCATCGTGGCCCTGTTCGCCGTCGTCGTGGCGCTGACGAACTTCGTCGTCGATGTCGTCGCGGCCCTCATCGACCCCCGAGTGAGGTACTGAGCCGTGGCCCAGCTCCTCCTCCGCCGGCGGACCGTGCTGCCGCGGCGCCTGCGCGTCCGCCTGCGCACCGGCGGCGCGGTCCAGCGGGCCATGCTGCTCACCGGCACGGTCCTCACCGCGCTCTTCGTCCTCGCGGCGCTCCTGGGCCCGCTGCTCGCCCCGCACGGCTTCGCGCAACTCCGCGACGAATCCGGCCTGTTCGGATCACAGCAGCCTCCGAGCGGAGCACATCCCCTGGGCACCACCATCGCGGGGTACGACGTGCTGTCCCGCACGGTGTGGGGAGCCAGGACCGCCCTGGAGATCATCCTCGCGGCACTGTCGCTGTCGGTGGTGCCGGGCACGGTGCTCGGCCTGGTCTCCGGATACCTCGGCGGCCGGCTGGACCGGACGCTGGTCGGGGTGGCCGACGCGCTCTACGCGTTCCCGCCGCTGCTGCTCGCCATCGTCATGTCGATCGTGATCAGCGGCGGCAGGTCGAGCCTCGCCGGCGGTCTCGGCGCGGCCGCCTGCTCCGTGGCCGTGGCCTTCGTCCCGCAGTACTTCCGTGTCGTACGGGCCGAGGTGATCCGGGTGAAGGCGGAGCCCTTCGTGGACGCGGCCCGTGTGATCGGCACCGGAACCCGGCGGATCATGTCCCGGCACGTGCTGCGCAACTCGGTCCGCACCCTCCCGCTGATCTTCACCATCAACGCCTCCGAGGCCATCCTCACCCTCGCCGGGCTCGGCTTCCTGGGCTTCGGCATCGAGCCCAACTCGGCCGCCGAATGGGGATACGACCTCAACCGCTCGGTCGCCGACGTCACTTCGGGACTGTGGTGGACCGCGGTCCCGCCCGGTCTGGCCATCGTCCTGACCGTGCTCGGCACCACCCTCCTCGGCGAGAGCCTCACCGATCTGGCCGACCCCCGGCTCCGGCGGCGGGCCGCGGCGGCGACACCCACGACGACGGACGGAGGCACGCACGATGACTGACCTGCTGCGCATCGAGGACCTGCGGGTCACCTTCGCCACCGACGCCGGTCCGGCCCCGGCGGTGAGAGGAGTGAACCTCGCCGTCGCTCCGGGAGAGGCGCTGGCCCTGGTCGGCGAGAGCGGCAGCGGCAAGACCGTGACCGCCAAGTCGGTCCTCGGTCTGCTGCCCGCCACGGCGGCGACCCGCGGCCGGGTGCTGCTGGGCGACGGCACCACCGATCCGGACGAGGACGTGCTCACCGCGTCCCCGGCCCGCCTTCGCGAACTGCGCGGCACCTACGCCGCGATGGTGTTCCAGGAACCGTCCACGGCCCTCAACCCGGTCTTCTCCGTCGGCTGGCAGCTCACCGAGGGACTGCGGGCCCACGGGCACGGCGGCAGCAGGGCCGAACGCCGTGCCCTGGCCGTCGACTGGCTCGAGAAGGTCGGCATCCCGGACCCGGCCACACGCGTGGACCACTACCCGCACCAACTCTCCGGCGGCCAGCAGCAACGCGCGGTCATCGCCATGGCCCTCGCCCTCGGCACGAGGCTCATCGTGGCCGACGAACCCACCACCGCGCTGGACGTCACCGTCCAGGCGGAGATCCTGGAGCTCCTGCACCGGTGCCGCACGGACTTCGGTACCGCGGTGCTCCTCATCACCCACGACATGGGCGTGGTCGCCGACATGGCGGACCGGGTGGCGGTGATGCGCGAGGGCGAGGTGGTGGAACAGGCGCCGGTCCGCGCGCTGTTCGCGGCGCCCGGCCACGCCTACACCCGGGAGCTGCTGGCCGCCGTCCCCGTCTTCGGCCGGCAAGGAGGCCGCGCGCCGGCGTCCGCCGCGCAGAGCGGGCCGCCGGTCGTGCGCGCTGCCGGGCTGGTCGTGGAGCACCCGGGACGGCTCAGGAGGAAGGGCTTCAGGGCGGTCGACGGCGTGAGTTTCGAGATCGGACCGGGTGACGTGCTCGGGCTGGTGGGGGAGAGCGGCAGCGGCAAGACCACCATCGGCCGGGCGGTCGCCGGTCTGACGGCCGTGACCGGCGGTGAACTCGAGGTGTTCGGCGAGTCCTTGACGACCCGGCGACGCGCACGCGGCCGGGCCGGCCACATCGGCTACGTGTTCCAGGACCCGGCGGCCGGCTTCAACCCGCTGCTGACCGTCGCCGACAGTGTCGCCGAACCGCTGGCCGTCCACCGGCGCGATCTGACCGCCGCGGCGATCCGCGCCGAGGTGGAGACGCTGCTGGAATCGGTGCACCTGCCGCGCTCCTACGCGGACCGCTACCCCCACGAACTCAGTGGCGGTCAGCGGCAGCGTGCCGCCCTGGCCCGCGCGCTCGCGCTGCGGCCCGGGCTGCTCGTCGCGGACGAACCCACCACGGCCCTCGACGTGTCCGTCCAGGCGAAGGTGCTCGGCCTGTTCGCCGAACTCCAGCGGGAGCTGGGCTTCGCGGCGCTGTTCATCAGTCACGACCTCGCGGTCGTCGAGCAGGTCGCCCACCGGGTCGTGGTCCTGCACTGCGGCCGGGTCGCCGCGTCGGGTTCGACGGCCGAGGTACTGGGCAGGCCCCAGGACGACTACACCCGCGGGCTCGTCGCCGCGCTGCCCGTCCCCGACCCGGTCCGGCAGTCCCGCCGACGGGATCCGCTCCCCGGCGTCCGGGAGGACCGGGATACCCTCCGTTCCCACGGCGGGGTGGACGCCCTCGACGAAGGAGCGGCAAGGACATGACCGACAGGCGCCGCGCACGCCGATGGACCGACGTGTTCGCCCGGTGGACCACCGGTCTGCTGGCGGTCGGCTCCATGCTGTCGGGATGTCCGCTGCCCGAGCCCTCCGTCCGGGGCGGCGAGCCGGACCGGACGCCGGACACGAGCTGCCGGCCACCGGCCGGGCACCCGGAGCGTCCCGCCGCGCACGTCCCGCCGACGGACGTGGAACGTGAGCTCTGGTGTGCTCTGGGTATAGAGGTCCGGCGAACATATACGTGAAGCCGGGCCGGAGGACCCTCACGACGCCACCCCATAGAGGGACAGCTCGCACGGAATTCAGGCCCGATCACGTGAAAATTCGTGTGATGTGAGAGCGTGCAGGGCGTGAGTGAGACACCGACGAATACCCTGCAGTACCGCCTCGACGGCCCGGAAGACGCTCCGGTCCTCATACTCGGACCCTCGCTCGGCACCACCTGGCACATGTGGGACCGGCAGATTCCCGAGCTCTCGAAGAGCTGGCGGATCTTCCGTTTCGATCTCCCGGGACACGGCGGGGCGCCCGCCTATCCTGCCGGATCGGTTGCCGAACTGGCCGGACGGCTGCTGGCGACCCTCGACCGGCTGGGCATCCAGCGTTTCGGATACGCGGGCTGCGCCTTCGGCGGGGCCATCGGGCTCGAACTGGCGCTGCGCCGCCCCGAGCGGGTGGCGTCCCTGGCGCTGATCGCCGCCTCGCCCCGTTTCGGCACGGCCGACGAGTTCCGGCAGCGCGGGGTGGTCGTGAGGTCGAACGGCCTGGACCCGATCGCCCGTACCTCGCCCGAACGCTGGTTCACGAGCGGGTTCGCCGCGGCCCAGCCCGCGATCACCGAGTGGGCCGTGCAGATGGTCCGCACCACCGACCCCGGCTGCTACATCGCGGCCTGCGAGGCGCTCGCCGCCTTCGACGTACGGGGCGAGCTGGGCATGGCGGGCGTTCCCACCCTCGTCCTGGCCGGCTCCGACGACGAGGTCACCGGGCCCGCGGAGGCGCGCACGCTGGTCGCCGGGATACCGGACGCCCGGCTCGCGGTCGTCCCCGGTGCCTCGCACCTGGTCCCCGTGGAGCAGCCCGCCGCCGTGACGGATCTGCTCGTACGGCACTTCTCCAGTGCCTGGCTGCCCGCCTTCGACTCGTCCACCGGGCAGATGGCGGTCCAGGTGGCGCAGGCCTACCCGGTGCAGGCAGCCCCGCCGCCGGTCGCGCCCTTCGCCGAGATCGCCCCGGCCCCCGTCGCCCCGGAGCCCGCGGGACGGCAGGACCCGTACGACATCGGCATCAAGGTGCGCCGCGAGGTGCTGGGCGACGCCCATGTCGACGGGGCGCTGACCTCGGCGGACGAGTTCTCCGGAGACTTCCAGGAGTTCATCACCCGGTACGCCTGGGGCGAGATCTGGGACCGGCCCGGACTCGACCGGCGTTCGCGGAGCTGTGTGACGCTGACCGCGCTGGTCGCGGGGGGCCATCTCGACGAGCTGGCCGTCCACACCCGCGCCGCCCTGCGCAACGGGCTCACCCCGGTGGAGATCAAGGAGGTGCTGCTCCAGACCGCCGTGTACTGCGGAGTCCCGGCGGCGAACAGCGCTTTCCGGGTGGCCCAGAAGGTCATCCGTGAGGAGACCACCCCCCAGGAGTGAACGGGCGGGGTCGTCCGGCGGACTCGTCCACAGGAGTGACCCCCGGGCCGGGTGCGGGGGCAGGATGGACTCATGAAGCTCACGAAGAAGTCGCACTCCTGCGTCCGTCTCGAGAAGGACGGGCGGACGCTCGTCATCGATCCCGGGGGTTTCAGCGAGGAGGACGCCGCCGTGGGCGCGGACGTCCTCCTCGTCACGCACGAGCACCCGGACCACTTCGACGAGGAGCGGCTGCGCGCGGCGATGGAGGCCGACCCGGCCGCCGAGATCTGGACCCTGCGGTCGGTGGCGGAGAAGGTCTCCGCCGCCTTCCCCGGCCGGGTGCACACCGTCGGTCACGGCGACACCTTCACCGCCGCCGGGTTCGACGTCCAGGTGCACGGCGAACTGCACGCGGTGATCCATCCGGACATCCCGCGGATCACCAACGTCGGCTATCTCGTGGACGGCGGCCGCCTCTTCCACCCCGGGGACGCCCTGACCGTCCCCGACCGGCCGGTCGAGACGCTGATGCTCCCGGTGATGGCCCCGTGGAACAAGATCTCCGAGGTCATCGACTACGTGCGCGAGGTGAAGCCGCAACGCGCGTACGACATCCACGACGCCCTGCTCACGGACCTCGCGCGGCCGATCTACGACCGCCAGATCGGCGCCCTCGGCGGCTCCGATCATCTGCGGCTCGCGCCGGGAGCGTCGGCGGAGGTCTGAGCCGTCCGCGCCCGCACCCGCGGTGCCCTCGCGCCGTCCCGGTGAGGCGACGGCACGGAGTGTCTCCGGCGGACCCGTTGTCGTACCCGCCCGGTAGGTTGTGAGGCATGCGTATCGCGACCTGGAACGTGAACTCGATCACCGCCCGTCTCCCGAGACTGCTGGCCTGGCTGGAGAGCAGCGGCACGGACGTGCTGTGCCTCCAGGAGGCCAAGGTCGCCGCCGAGCAGTTCCCCGCCGAACAGCTCCGCGAGCTGGGTTACGAGTCGGCCGTGCACGCCACGGGACGGTGGAACGGCGTGGCGGTGATCTCCCGGGTCGGCCTGGAGGACGTGGTCAGGGGCCTGCCGGGCGGTCCCGAGTACGAGGGTGTGGAGGAACCCCGGGCCGTCTCCGCGACCTGCGGTCCGGTCCGCGTCTGGTCGGTGTACGTGCCGAACGGCCGCGAGGTGGAGCACGCGCACTACGCGTACAAGCTCCAGTGGTTCGAGGCCCTGAGAGCGGCGGTGGCGGGCGACGCGGCGGGAAGCCGCCCGTTCGCGGTGATGGGCGACTACAACGTCGCGCCCACGGACGACGACGTGTACGACGTGGCCGCGTTCGAGGGACTGACCCATGTCACCCCGGCCGAGCGTGCCGCGCTGGCCGCCCTGCGCGAGGAGGGGCTGACGGACGTGGTCCCGCGCCCCCTCAAGTACGAACACCCGTACACCTACTGGGACTACCGCCAGCTCTGCTTCCCGAAGAACCGCGGCATGCGCATCGACCTCGTCTACGGCAACGAGGCGTTCTCGACGGCGGTCAAGGACGCGTACGTCGACCGCGAGGAGCGCAAGGGCAAGGGCGCCTCGGACCACGCGCCGGTCGTGGTGGACCTGGACGTCTAGCGCGGTGACGGGCGGAGGTGCCTGCTCCGGCACCAGGACGTGCCCCTGGGTGCCCGCGACCGGGGGCAGGCGTTCCGCCCCCCGATCGCGGGCACCCTTACGTGGGGGGCGGCTCGGCAACCGGTGACGACCCGAGGTGTTTCTCCAGGCGTCACCATTCGCCTGATTCCGTGATGAAATCCCGCGAGCTACATTTTGTTCACATACCGGGAACACGGAGCTGCGACGATCGCACCCCCACGGAGAGGCCGGCCATGAACATCCCCTTCTTGGACAAGCTGCTCAAGCGGCATCCGGTACGACAGGGGCGCCCCCTCGCCAAGGCGTTCGAGGACGACCCCGTGGGTGTGGCCGAACTGCTCTCCGAATGTGAACTGCTCCGTTCCCAGGCCGCGGCCGTCGGGCTCGAACTGGACGACACCCCGGACTCGTTGGTGGCGCTCGACCAGCTTCTGCCGCTGTGGCGCGACGACCCCGAGGCGCTTCCCTGGCTGGGCAACGACGCCGGGCTCTATCTCGGCACCGTCGTCGTGCGCACGGTGCCGGGTGCCTCCTGGCACGTCTGGCCCGGCGGCAGTCCCGCCGTCCGGCTCCCCTCGGGCCGTGAGATCCCGGTCGTCGAGGCCGGCCTCGACTGGGCCGTGCAGGGCGTCCCCGAGCTGTCCCAGATGTACGCCGAGGCCACGGAGGCCTGACCGGAGGGCACGCCCGACCCGCCCGGCACCGCCCGGGCGTCGTGATCCCCGTCGTGATCCCCGTCGTGATCCGCTCGTCATCCAGCCTCAAATACGGCTTATGGCCCGACGTGCGTGTCGTCCCTTATGTGGTGTTTTGCATCGATAGTTTGCGGTGACCGCCCCGGCCGACGGCAGGCTGGACCGGGACGGACCGTCGATCCCTCGATCGACCCGTACGACGTCACCACGCACTTCGGGGAGCCGCATGTTCCGCAGGGCCACGACCTCGCCAACGGCAAGGGGAATGGCGGTCGTGATCACCGGTCCGTCGAACAGATCGTCAACTGCCGCGTGAGGCGCGGCAATCCGTGTCCGAACCCGCCGGTCCCTCGGTGGGGGCGCAGGCATGCGGCCCTCGCCGGGGACTTCTCGGGGCCCGGGAGGCTGATCGCGGCGATCCTCGACTACGATTTGCCGTTCATCCCCGTGATGACGGTGACCTCGCCGATCCGCATCGGGATGTGTGTGCCGCTCTCCCGGTCCGCCCCGCGGGCGTACGGGCGAAAGCGGCACAGTCCCGAGACCGAGGCCGTGGACGTGGCTCCGGCCGAACCAGGGACGCTGCTGCCGGGTGGGGTACCCCCCACAGCCCCGAAACGGTAGGGGGAGCAGCAGCTCACAGGGCCAGGCCCGGCCGGCGCCAGCCGGAGATCACTGCTCGCGCAGGGGTACCGACACGTAGGACGGGTCGTGCTCCGGTGAGGAGAAGGTCAGCTGCGCGCCGGACGGGTTGTGCTCGATGTACAGCGGGTCGACCGTGTCGACGACCAGGGCGAGCCGGTGCCCGGCCGGGACGTCGTAGGCCGTGGAGAACAGGTCCAGGTCGACGCCGAACGGCTTGCCGGGCGTCTGCCCGTGGAAGGTGTACGGCGCGTTGCTGACCAGTTTGCCGATGCCGAGCGGGCCCACGTCGTAGAGGTAGGCGACGAAGGTGCCGCTCTCCTTGGTGCCGGTGACCGTGGTGTGGAGTTTCGCGGTCCCTCGTACGCGCTGGGCGCTCGGGTACTTCTCCGACTGCCACACCGCGGTCCAGTAGCGCGGCAGCAGCGGGATCGAGGCCATGGGCGGGATCCGCGTGAGCTGGTCGAGGATGCTGGACAGGAAGATGATCCCGCCGTCCGCGCCCGAGTCGACGTTCGTGTGGATGCGGGTGGTGCCTTCGAGGGCGATCTTCCGCGTGGTGGCGCCGACCGACTTCCAGTCCGCGTAACCCTCGTAGCCCCCCATGGAGCGGGACGCGAGCTGCACCGGCTGCTCTTGGTCGATGCCGTTGTCCTGGCCCCGCAGATAGTGGTCGAACCAGCGGGCGGTGTCGGTCCACACGTCGTTGGGAAGTCCGAAGAGACCGGTGATCTCGGCGGTGGCGTGGTCGCCGGGACGGAACTCCAGCCGCTTGGGTCCGGTCAGTTCCTCGTAGAACTTGGCGTACTGGTTGGCCGAGAAGATCGTGTCGCCCCAGGTGTTGGCCATGAAGACGGCGGGGTGGTTCTTGTCGAGCTGGTCGAGGTAGGTCTCGGGAGAACGTTTCTTCCCCCACTCGATCAGGTCCTGCTCCTTGGCGAGATTCCCGGCGAAGAAGTCCTTGAACACCTGGTCGGTCTCGGCGCTCGGGTGGCCCGTGATGTGCCCGACGCCGTCCAGCAGGGCGGCCGCCTGGACGTGTTCGGTGCGGCCGGAGTAGATCGACGTGGTCAGGTCCGCCCAGCCGCTCAGCGCCGCGACCGCCTTGATGCGCTTGTCGTGCGCGGCGGCCAGCAGACTGATCCCGGCGCCGTACGAGACGCCCGCCACGCCCACCTTCCGCGCGTCGGCCGGGGTGTTGGCGAGCGCCCAGTCGATCACCCTGGACACGTCCGCGGTGTCGCGGGGGCCGGCGACGTCTATCTCGCCGCCCGACTGCCAGAAGCCGCGGACGTTGTAACCGACGACGACATAGCCGGAGTTCGCGAGTTTCTGAGCCTGGGCGAGGTACTCGATCTGGGGCAGGCCCCAGCTCGTGGGCAGCACGATGAGCGGGTAGGCGCGGGTGCCGTCCGCTCCCGCCGGGGTGACGACATTGGCCTTGAGGGGGGTGCCGCCGTCACCGGAGATGTCGACGAAGCGGACACCTCCCGAGCTGCCGGCGGCCTGGGCGGTGGGGGTCAGGCCCAGGCTCGCGGCGGCGATCAGCGTCGCGGAGACGGCGCCGACGGCGGACGTGCGCAGGGGGTTGCGACCGTTTCCCAACGGGTCACTCCTCACTTGGTCAGTGCAAGGTGACCCGACGGTAACCGCGGCGCCTTACTCGAAGTAACCCGTCGGTAAGTTACGTGCGAGTAACGATTGTTGAAGTGTTCATTTCCACCCGTTCAAACCTCTTCGGAGTGCGCCTCGGTGAACGGCCGGAAAGCGTCGCTCCTCGCAGACCGGGCGTCAGGTGCGGCGACGTGCCCGGGGCGCGGCCGGCTTCGCCGCTGCCTCTCCGTCCGGGCCGGGCTCGGACGCCGGGTCCGGGGCCGGGTCCAGGGCCGGCGGCGTCGGCAGCGGAGCCTGGGCCGCGCGGGTGACGTCCGCGACGACCTCGACGACGTCGGGGCCGTACGCCTGGGAGTTCACGACCTTCAGCAGCAGGACGAAGCTGTTGCCGCCGTGCTTGCGGGCGAGGCGCGCGTGGTTGCGGGCGAGATAGCGGGTCGCCGCCTGGTTGGTGATCGCGCGCTGGCCGCAGAAGAGGAAGACGGGTCTCACATCGCGACTCTGGCCCGCGGTCAGCCGGGCGAGGATGACGTACTCGGCCTGGCCGGACTCCAGTCGGTAGCGCTCGCTGCCGATCTGGAAGGCGCCCCGGTCGGGTCCGCGCCCGGAGTCGACGTTGACCTGCACGCCCGGCAGCAGGGACTGCAAGTGCGCCGCCATGCGCCGGTTCGACGCGGGTCCGCCCACGCAGAACTCCGTGCGCTCGCCGAAGCCCTGCTGGGTCGCGTCGTGCGCGATGACCTGGGCGTGCGCGCCGCAGTCCTTGATCAGCGCGGACAGTTCGAGAAGCGCGAACACGTCGTGCCGCATCACCGTGAGTTCGGGACCGCCCGCCTCGCGGTTCACCACAAGGAGTGACTCGGAGTTGTCGGGCAGCCCGAAGAACGCCTGCTTGCGCCGCAGCTTGCGCTTCCACAGGTAGGTGCGGGCGACCCAGCCGAGCGTGGCACTGAGGCCGGCGGCAAGGACGCCGAGGACGATGTTGCGCACGTCGTCATTCATGGGCGCGCATGCTAGCGGGCCCACGAAACCGTGTTCGAGGGGGCCTTATGCGGTGACGGTGGTGAAGTTACGCTGCGCGGACGGCTGTTGACTGGAGGTATTGATGCGACGTCCTCTTGCGCGGAATCTGACGGTCCTGGCGGTTTCGGCCGCGACGGTGTTAGTGGGTGCGGCCGCGCCACCGGGAGCGCCGGCGACGGGCACGGCCGCGAGGACGCCCGTCGCGAAGGTGCCCGTCGCGGTCGGGTCCGGGGGAGCGGTGGCGAGCGTCGACGCGGACGCCTCCGCCGCGGGCATCGAGGTGCTGAGGAAGGGCGGCAACGCCGTCGACGCGGCGGTCGCCACGGCTGCGGCCCTCGGCGTCACCGAGCCCTACTCGTCCGGCATCGGCGGCGGCGGGTACTTCGTCTACTACGACGCCAAGTCCCGTACGGTGCACACGATCGACGGACGCGAGACGGCACCCCTGAGCGCGGACTCCGGGCTGTTCCTGGAGAACGGCAAGCCGCTCGCCTTCGCCGACGCCGTGACCAGCGGGCTGAGCGTGGGCACACCGGGGACGCCCGCCACCTGGCAGACGGCACTGGACTCCTGGGGCAGCAGACGCCTGGGCACCGTCCTGGAGCCGGCCGAGCGCATCGCCCGCTCCGGGTTCACGGTCGACCCGACCTTCCGGGCGCAGACCGAGTCGAACCAGGCCCGCTTCGCGAACTTCCCCGACACCGCGAAGCTGTTCCTGCCCGGCGGCTCGCTGCCGGTCGTCGGATCGACCTTCAAGAACCCCGATCTGGCCCGTACGTACGAGGAGCTGGGCAGGAAGGGCACGCGGGCCCTCTACACCGGCGCACTCGGCCGGGAGATCGTCGACACCGTCGACAAGCCGCCGGTGGACCCCGCGTCCGGCTACAACGCCCGGCCCGGCAAGCTCTCCCTGAGGGACCTCGCGGCCTACGGGGCCAAACGCCAGGCGCCCACGAAGACTTCGTACCGCGGTCTGGACGTCTACTCGATCGCTCCCTCCTCCTCCGGCGGCACCACCGTCGGCGAGGCGCTCAACATCCTGGAGCGGACGGACCTCTCGAAGGCGAGCGAGACGCAGTACCTGCACCACTACATCGAGGCGAGCCGGATCGCGTTCGCGGACCGGGGCCGCTGGGTGGGCGACCCGGCCTTCGAGGACGTGCCCACCAAGGGCCTGCTCTCGCAGAAGTACGCGGACAGCCGGGCCTGCCTCGTCAAGGACGACTCCGTGCTGACGAGCCCGCTCGCGCCGGGCGACCCGAGGAGTCCCGCCGCGTGCGCCGCCACCGGGACGGCCGCCCCGACGACGTACGAGGGAGAGAACACGACCCACCTCACGGTGGCCGACAAGTGGGGCAACGTCGTCGCCTACACGCTGACCATCGAACAGACCGGCGGCAGCGGGATCACCGTCCCGGGACGCGGCTTCCTCCTCAACAACGAGCTGACGGACTTCTCCTTCGCCCCGGCCAACCCGGCCGTGCACGACCCGAATCTGCCGGGTCCCGGCAAGCGGCCGCGCTCGTCGATCTCGCCGACCATCGTCCTCGACCGGCACGGCAAGCCCGTCGTCGCGCTCGGTTCACCCGGTGGCGCGAGCATCATCACGACCGTGCTGCAGACGCTGACCGAGTTCGTCGACCGCGGTCTGCCCCTGGTCGACGCGATCGCGGCGCCACGCGCCAGCCAGCGCAACGCCGCCCAGACCGAGCTCGAACCGGGCCTGTACGACAGCCCGTTGAAGGCCGGGCTCGAAGCCATCGGGCACTCCTTCAAGCTGAACCCGGAGATCGGCGCGGCCACGGGCGTCCAGCGCCTCCCGAACGGCACCTGGCTGGCCGCGGCGGAGAAGGTCCGCCGCGGCGGCGGCTCCGCCATGGTCGTACGGCCCGCGTCCTAGCCGGATCACCGGCCGCGGACTGCGGACCGCGGGGCAGGGGTGTGCTCTGCCCCGCGGTCGCCGGTCGATGGTGGCCGCGGGGCGGGCCGTCCGCCTCGTGACCGTGGGGGACCGCGGGGTCAGCGGGCCGTCAGGATGCGGGGGCCCGAGTCCGTGATGGCCACCGTGTGCTCCGCGTGCGCGGCGCGGGAGCCGTCGTTCGTGCGCAGGGTCCAGCCGTCGGGAGCCGCGTGGTAACCGTCCGTGCCGCCGCCGATGAGCATCGGTTCGATGGCGAGGACCATGCCGTGCCGCAGCGGCATCCCGCGTCCGGGGCGGCCCTCGTTCGGGACGCCCGGGTCCTCGTGCATCCGGCGCCCGATGCCGTGGCCGCCGAACCCGTCCGGGATTCCGTACCCGGCCTTCCGGCACACCGTGCCGATGGCGTGCGCGATGTCCCCGATGCGGTTGCCCACGACGGCCGCCTCGATCCCCGCCGCCAGGGCCCGCTCCGCGGTCTCCACGAGCAGCGCGTCGGCGGGGCGGGGCTCGCCCACGATGAAGCTGATCGCCGAGTCGCCCACCCAGCCGCCCAGTTCGGCGCCGAAGTCGATCGAGACGAGGTCTCCGTCGCGCAGCCGGTAGCCCGTCGGGATGCCGTGCACGATGGCCTCGTTCACGGAGGCGCACACGACCGCGGGGAAGGGTGTGGGCGCGAAGGAGGGGTGATAGCCGAGGAAGGGCGACGTCGCGCCCGCGTCGCGCAGGATCTGGTGCGCGACCTCGTCCAGCTCCAGCAGGGAGACGCCCACGTCGGCGGCCTCGCGTACCGCCGTGAGTGCCCTGCCCACGACCTGGCCGGCCGCGTACATCTCGTCGATCGATGTGTCCGTCTTCAGTTCCACCATGCCAATTACTATACCGGTATTAGAATGGTGTCATGGTGCGAACCCCACTGACCCCCGAAGAGCACGAACGCGGCGAGCGGCTCGGCCGGCTGCTGCGCGAGGCCCGCGGCGGCCGCAGCATGGCGGACATCGCGGGGGTGGCGGGAATCTCCGCGGAGACCCTGCGCAAGATCGAGACCGGGCGGGCTCCGACCCCGGCCTTTTTCACGATCGCCGCTCTGGCGCGGGCCCTCGGTCTCTCGATGGACGAGATCGTCGTGCGGTGCGCGCTGGTGCCGGCGGCGTGAGGGCGTGAGGGCTTACGTGGGTCCCGGGGGCTTGGGGGCTCAGGCACTGAAGCCCTGAAGCCCTGAAGCCCTGAAGCCCTGAAGTCCTGAAGTGCTGAGGCCCTGAGGTCCTTGGGTTCTGAGGTCTCGGGGTCTCGGGGTCCGGCTCGGGCGGTCCGTGCTGAGAAATTGTTGAATTCACTGCTCGTTCCCTTGTCGTCTACGCGCGTAGTCACTAGCCTCCCGCCATGTCGAACACCAACACCCGCTCCGGCATGGCGATTTCGCAGCAGCCGACGCCCGGTGAAGCAGGGCCACCGGCGGAGCGCACGACGAGGCGCGGACGCCGTGCGCCCACGGTCGTGCGACTCGTCTGCACCGATCTCGACGGCACCCTGCTCGACTCGTCCGGCGCCATCCGTGAACGCACCCTGAGCACGCTCGCGGAGGCGGAGCGCGCCGGGATCGCCGTGGTGGGGGTGACCGGACGGCCCGTTCGCGACACCCTGGACCTGGCCCGGCGCTACGGGCTCACCGGGCCCGTGGTGTGCAGCAACGGCGCGGTGACGGTGGACGCCGCCTCGGGGCGGCTGCTGGACTGCCGGGGATTCGGCTCCGGCGACGCGGCGGGGATCCTGCGTGCGGTCCGTGACGCGGTGCCCGGGATCGCGCTGGGGGTCGACTCCGTGTCCGGGCTCCGCCTGGAGACGGCCTTCGTGCGTCTGGTGCCGAACACCTGGCGCCATGTGGCGCGGGACGCGGTGTCCGCACCGGCGGACGCGGACCCGGTGGTCAAGATCCTCGCCGCCCATCCGATGCTGCTGGTGGATGAACTCGCGGCCGTGATCGCCTCGGTCGTCGGGGGCCGTGCGGTGATCACGAGGTCCACCGGCGACTTCCTCGAACTGTCCGCTGCCGGCGTCGACAAGGGGGAGGCGCTGCGGACGCTCGCCGAGCGGAGGGGGCTTCCGTCGGAACGCACCGCCGCCGTGGGCGACATGCCCAACGACATCCCGATGCTGCGGGCGGCCGGGCTCGCCGCCGCCGTCGCCAACGCCCACGAGGACACGCTGCGCGCCGCAGACATCGTGCTCCCCAGCAACGACGACGAGGGCGTCGCCGCCCTCATCCGGCTCCTGCTGCCCCGCGCGGCGGGGGTGGAGGCCTGCCGGATCTGAGGGGTGCGGTGGGGTCCGCCGGCCCGGACCGTCCGGCGCGCGGAAAGCCGTCCGGTCCGGCGCACGCCCGCGCGGGCGTGCTTCGGCGCGCCCCCTCGGCGAGGGCTCCGCGTCCCCGCCGAAAACTCCCCGTAGTCGATCCGTAACACGACTGGTGTTCTCTGTCGGGTCGAAGTGCTCACGTCGGGCGGGGAGTTGAATGATGAATGTAGGACAACTCCCGGAACAGGTACTGGAGTTCGCGCGGTATCTGAACGGGCTTGTGGACCGGCTCGATCGGAGCGGCGGCTGGTGCGGGGTCTTCTGGCAACGCGACCCCGACGGGATGCGGGCGTGCCTCGAAGGACGCGAGGTGCCGCCCTGGGACGTCGTTGAGGCGCTCCTCCAGGACGTCTCGGGGCAGTACGGGGAGCGGGCCGCGGCCCAGGAGACGGCGCGGGCGCGGGCGCTGCACGCCGCCTCGCTGGCCGCGTACGACGTCCGTCCGGGCGGCCGGGACGCGCTCGGTGACCGCCTGGACGTCATGCTCCGTGAACAGCGCTACGCCGCCGAGCGCCAGGTCGAACTGAGCGGACGGCTTCCCGCGGCGGCGTCCCGGGGGGAGGCCGAGGCCATCCGCCTGGACCTCGCCTGGGCCCAGGACGATCACGAACGAGCTACGGCCCGCTGCGCCGAGCTGCGCCACCGCATGGACAACGTCGACCGCCACGCCCTGCGCGTCCGCGCACGGCACATGCCGGGCTACCCGGCTCCGGACCCCAGGGCGGGCGTGTGGCGGCCGGAGAACCGGCCGGACCCGTCGGGAGGGCACCTGCCCGGGGGTCACCCCTCGGCGGGGAGCCGGCCCGGCGGGGGCCTGACCGCGGGGGACCCGTCCGGAGCGGGAGACGCCTGGCGCGGCCGGGAGCCGGGCGGTGCGCGAGGCGCGCACTCCGGCGCGTGGCAGGGCCCACAAGCGGGCGCGCACGGCGCCGACGGGACCTCGACCGTCCATGCTCAGGGCTCCGGCTCGGGCCCCGACCTGGGTTCGGGGCCGGGCGTCGGCCCGGGCCCCGGGTCCGATCCCGGCCTCGGACCTGGGCACGGTGGGGGACCGGTCTTCGGTCCCGGGCAGGGCTCTGGCTCCGGGTCTGGGCATGGTGGGGGTTCGGTCTTCGGTCCCGGGCAGGGCTCTGGCTCCGGGTCTGGGCATGGTGTGGGTTCGGGCTTCGGTTCCGGGCAGGGTGCCGACGCCGGTCCCGGGCGGGGTTCTGGCGCCGGACCTGGTCATGGTGGGGGACCGGGACCCGGCTCCGGCACCGGATCGGCCCCCGGTTCCGGCATGGTCCCCGGCCCCGGGGCAGGGCAGGGCTCAGCGCACAGCCCCGGCTCAGCGCACGACCCCGGCTTCGTCCCCGGACCTGCCGCGGGGTCGGACCCCGGCCCGCGTCCGGCGGTCGCCGAGCAGCCGGAATCCTGGGCTCCTTCCGCGAGCCACGTTCACGGCGGCCACGCGCAGCCCGGGTCCCGGCGTACGGGTCTCGCGCCGGACGGCGACAGGGCTCGTCCCGCGGAACGGGTCGCCGCGCCCGCCCCGGCCCACGACAGGACCCCGCCCGACGCCGACCCCCATGCGGCCAAGCGTTCCAAGCGGCGCCGCAGAGGGGGCGCGCGTTTCGCGGGGATGGCGGACGCCGACGTGGCTCCCGTGGCCGTGCCGGAGACGGGTCCTGCGCTGCCCGAGCCGCCCGCGCAGGGCGGACGTACGCCGCGCGGCGCACGTTTCGCCGGTGCCGCCGAGGAGCCCGCGCACCCGCACGCGACGGCCCGGCCGGAGCCGCCGGACGAGGGCGCGCTGCGGCACACCGCGGAGACCGTCGCGACGCTCACGCGGCTGCGCGGCGAAGGCCGCAGCGGCGAGGCGCACGCCCTGCTCGTCGAGGCGGCGTACTGGCCCCCGGCCCGCTTCCCCCTGCTCGCCGCCGAACTGCACGGCGCCGGACTCGACGCGGACTGGGCCACCCTGCTCTGGGAGGCGGCCTCGCTGCCCGCCGACCGGCTGGTCGCCGCCGCGGACGCGCTCACCGTCGCCGGCCGCACCGCGGACGGCAGGCAGATGCTGCGCCAGGGCGTCACCCGGCCCGCCTCCGAGATAGGGGCCGCCGTCCTCGGCCTCGCCGACCAGGGCCGAGGCCGTGAGCTCGGCGCGCTCCTCGACGCCTACGTCCGGGTGTGCGCCCCGGAGGAGGCCGCCCGCAGCGCCGAGGCGGACCCGGACCGCCTCGTACCGCTGCTCCTGCGGGCGGCCCGGGGTGTGTCCGACGAATGCCAATGGGACCTGGTCCACGCCTTGCGCGTCGCCGGGTTCACGGCATGACCCTCGGCCTGCCACCGGCCACGGCGTGACCCAGGCCCCCCGCCCGGCGAAGTCACGGCGAGGCCATCCGCCCGGGGTCCGCCACGGTCACGGCGACGCCTGTCCGAGGTCGCCCGCCCGGCGTCGCCCGCGCCCGTGGCGCCCGCGCGGGCCCGCCCGCGCCCCCGCGCGCACGCGCCCAGCGCCCCCCCGCACGCAACGCGCCCCGGAGCCCGACGCCGCCCGCGATCCGGCGGCCGCCCGTGCCGCGCGGCGGCCGCGGCCCGGTCCGCCGGCGTTCCCACGATCGGCCGTACCTCCGGCTTCGGCGGCCACGTCACTCACCCGTGAGGGTCAGAAACGTGATCGACTCAGCGGGTTAACGACGATGGTCTTGGCAAGGCTGTCCGGGGGGCTTACTTTCGAGCCTCTACAGCCTTTGTCTACGGGCGTAGAGGCTCTCTGACGTCCCGTCGAAGGAGCAGCTCATGGGCAACGTCGTACGTGCCGCCCTGGTCCAGGCCACCTGGACCGGCGACACCGCATCCATGGTCGCCAAGCACGAGGAACACGCCCGTGAGGCGGCCCGGCAGGGTGCCAAGGTCATCGGGTTCCAGGAAGTCTTCAACGCCCCCTACTTCTGCCAGGTCCAGGAGCCGGAGCACTACGCCTGGGCGGAGCCGGTCCCGGACGGGCCGACCGTCACCCGGATGTGTGAGCTCGCGCGCGAGACCGGCATGGTCATCGTCGTACCCGTGTTCGAGGTCGAGCAGTCCGGGTTCTACTACAACACCGCGGCCGTGATCGACGCCGACGGCACCTACCTCGGGAAGTACCGCAAGCACCACATCCCGCAGGTGAAGGGGTTCTGGGAGAAGTACTACTTCAAGCCCGGCAACCTCGGCTGGCCCGTCTTCGACACGGCCGTCGGCCGGGTCGGGGTCTACATCTGCTACGACCGGCACTTCCCCGAAGGCTGGCGGCAGCTCGGCCTGAACGGCGCCCAGCTCGTCTACAACCCCTCCGCCACCTCCCGCGGCCTCTCCGCCCACCTCTGGCAGCTCGAACAGCCCGCGGCGGCCGTCGCCAACGAGTACTTCATCGCCGCGATCAACCGGGTCGGGCAGGAGGAGTACGGCGACAACGACTTCTACGGAACCTCGTACTTCGTCGACCCGCGGGGCCAGTTCGTGGGCGAGCGGGCGAGCGACAAGGCCGAGGAACTCATCGTCCGCGACCTGGACTTCGGCCTCATCGAGGAAGTACGCCAACAGTGGGCGTTCTACCGCGACCGGCGCCCCGACGCCTACGAAGGGCTGGTGCAGCCGTGACCGACCTGTACACCCGCCACCAGGCCGTCCTGCCGGACTGGCTCGCCCTCTACTACGAGGACCCGATCGAGATCACCCACGGCGAGGGCCGCCACGTCTGGGACGCCGACGGCAACAAGTACCTCGACTTCTTCGGCGGCATCCTCACCACGATGACCGCGCACGCCCTCCCCGAGGTGACCAAGGCCGTCAGCGAGCAGGCCGGCCGGATCATCCACTCCTCGACGCTCTACCTCAACCGGCCGATGGTCGAACTCGCCGAACGCGTCGCCCAGTTGTCCGGCATCCCCGACGCCCGCGTCTTCTTCACCACCTCCGGCACCGAGGCCAACGACACGGCCCTGCTGCTCGCCACCACCCACCGGCGCAGCAACCAGATCCTCGCCATGCGCAACAGCTACCACGGCCGGTCGTTCAGCGCGGTGGGGATCACCGGCAACAAGGGCTGGTCGCCCACCTCCCTGTCACCGCTGCAGACGCTGTACGTGCACGGCGGTGTCCGCACCCGCGGGCCCTACGCCGACCTCGACGACGCCGCGTTCACCGACGCCTGCGTCGCGGACCTCAAGGACCTGCTCGGCCATGTCCGTGCGCCCGCCGCGCTGATCGCCGAACCGATCCAGGGCGTCGGCGGCTTCACCGCGCCCCCCGACGGCCTGTACGCGGCCTTCCGCGACGTCCTCGACGAGCACGGCGTCCTGTGGATCGCCGACGAGGTGCAGACCGGCTGGGGCCGCACCGGCGAGCACTTCTGGGGCTGGCAGGCCCACGCCGCCGCCGGACCTCCCGACATGCTCACCTTCGCCAAGGGCATCGGCAACGGCATGTCCATCGGCGGAGTCGTCGCCCGCGCCGAGATCATGAACTGCCTCGACTCCAACTCCATCTCGACCTTCGGCGGTTCACCGGTCACGATGGCGGCGGGGCTCGCGAATCTCACCTACCTGCTGGAACACGACCTCCAGGGCAACGCCCGGCGCGTCGGGGGTCTGCTCATCGAGCGGCTCCGCGCGGTCGCCGCGCAGTTCGGCGGCGTACGGGAGGTGCGCGGCCGGGGACTGATGATCGGCATCGAACTGGTGAAGCCCGGAACCGACCTGGCGCACCCCGAAGGAGCCGCGGCGGTCCTCGAAGCGGCCCGCGAGGAAGGCCTGTTGATCGGCAAGGGCGGCGGCCACGACACCAGCGTGCTGCGGATCGCCCCGCCGCTCTCCCTCACCGTCGCGGAGGCGGAGGAGGGCGCGGCGATCCTGGAACGCGCCCTGAGACGGGCCCAGTGACGGATGAGATGAGCAAGGGCGGGTGAGCCGACGGGGCGGCGGTCTCGACGACGCGGCGCGCGAAGACCCGGGGATCCGGGTGCGCGCCGGGTCCCCGCGGCCGCCCGCAGCGCTCCGGAGGCGAACCGAGCCACGGACGAAGGGGAACACCGCGCCATGACCACCGTCCTGGAACCCGCCCTCTCGGTACGCCAGGTCCTCGCGCTGGACCGGGTGCTCGCCGGGGAGCCCGAGGTGGTGGCGGGCGCCGGCCATCTCGACCGGTCCGTGCGCTGGGTGCACGTGGCCGAGGCGGCCGACGTGGGCGTCATGCTCAGCGGCGGTGAAATGGTCCTCACCACCGGAGTGCTGCTCGTGGGCGACCCCGACGCCCAGGCGGAGTACATCCGTTCGCTGCACCGCGCCGAGGCCGCGGCCGTGGTCCTCGGGCTCGGCCGGGCCTTCCCCGCGCCCCCGGACGTGATGCGCCGGGCCGCCGAACGCTGCGGCCTGCCCATGGTGGTGCTCCACCGACCCTTCCCCTTCGCCGAGTTGACGGAGGAGGTCCAGTCCCGGCTGGTGCGGCACAAGTTCGCGGCCGTGAGCCTCTCGGAGGCCGTACGCACCGCGCTCACCGGGCTGATCACCACGGGTGCCCCGCTCCAGCGTCTGCTCGACGAGATCGCCGTGCACGCCGCCTGCCCCGTCGTCGTCACCAATCTCGCCCACCGGGTTCTCGCCACCGCCGGAGAACGCTCCGCCGTCGACGACGTGCTGCGCGACTGGGACCGTATCGCCCGGCAGGCATGGGGGTACCACCCAGGCCGTCCAGGCACTGGGGGAGGCAGCGAGGGCGACGGATGGATCCGCGCCGAACTGGGCGGACGGGGGGAGCGATGGGGCCGCATCGTGCTGTGCGGCCACCGGGGCGACGTGGCGACCGGACGGCTGCTCGCCGACCGGGCCGCCGAGGCGCTGGTCCTGCACCGCATGCTCGCCGGCCCCGCCCACTCCTGGGAGGAGGAGTCCGCGCAGGGCCTGCTGACCGACCTCGTGAGCGGTGTCGTACCGGCCCGCCAGCTCCTGCCGCGAGCGCGGGCCGCCGGACTGCCCGTGAACCGCCGCACCTTCGTGCCCCTGGTGGTGCGCGACGGGGACGCGGCCCAACTCGACCGTGTGCTGCGCCTGCTGGGGCTGCCGGGGCTCGTCGCCGAACTGTCCGACGGGGCCACCGCGCTGCTCCTCAGCGTCCCGCGCGACCAGGACGCGGAGGCCCTGGCCGAGCACTTCGCGGTACGGCTGCGGAACGAGACCGGGGCCCCGGCCACCGTGGCCGCCGCCGCGCCCCGTACCGCCTGGGACGACGTGCCCGACGGACTGCGTGAGGCCCTGCACGTCGCCGAGGCCGCCGGCGACCCGCCCGCCGACCAGGACCGGCCCGCGCTGGTCCGGCTGCGTGACGTCCATCTGCGCGGCCTGGTCCGGCTGCTGCGGGACGACCCGAACGTCCAGTCCTTCGCGGAACGCGAACTCGACGGGCTGCTGGGCGGATCGCAGGCCGATCCACGGCTCCTGCCCGTGCTGCGGACCTATCTCGCCACCGGCCGCAACAAGTCGCGCACCGCGCAGCTCCACCATGTCAGCCGGCCCGCGCTCTACCGCCGGCTGGAGGTCATACAGGCCCGCCTCGGTGTCGACCTCGACGACTTCGAACAGGCCGCCTCCGTCCACATCGCGCTGCTCGCGCACGACGCGCAACAGCGGTGAAACACATGACCAGTCAGGCGAAACACGGGACGACGCGGAGGTGACACCGTGGAACGGCACAGCACTTCGGACGTGACACGGTGCAACTCAAAGAACGCTCCGGGGCTTTCTAGTCTCCTCGCACACCGAGCGACCGGAGGTCCCGATGAGCAGAGTGATCCGAGCCGCCGTCTTCCAGACCGCGTGGACCGGCGACAAGGAATCGATGATCCAGGTCCACGAGCAGGCGGCACGCGACGCGGCCGCGCAGGGCGCACAGGTCCTGTGCTTCCAGGAGCTGTTCTACGGACCGTACTTCTGCCAGGTGCAGGACAAGGAGTTCTACGCGTACGCCGAGCAGATCCCCGAGGGCCCGATCGTCCGGCGCTTCCAGGCGCTGGCGAAGGAACTGGGCCTCGTCCTCGTGCTGCCGATGTACGAGGAGGAACAGCCCGGCGTCCTGTACAACACGGCGGCCGTGATCGACGCCGACGGCTCCTACCTGGGCAAGTACCGCAAGACCCACATTCCCCAAGTACCGGGATTCTGGGAGAAGTTCTACTTCCGGCCCGGGAACTCCGGCTGGCCCGTGTTCGACACGGCCGTGGGCCGGATCGGCGTCTACATCTGCTACGACCGGCACTTCCCGGAGGGCTGGCGGGCGCTCGGTCTGGCGGGCGCCGAGATCGTCTTCAACCCCTCGGCCACCTCCCGCGGACTGTCGGGCTACCTCTGGCAGTTGGAACAGCCTGCCGCGGCCGTCGCCAACGAGTACTTCGTGGGTGCGATCAACCGGGTCGGGCAGGAGGAGTACGGCGACAACGACTTCTACGGGACCTCGTACTTCGTGGACCCCGAGGCCCAGTTCGTCGGCGAGGTGGCGAGCGACAAGGAGAGCGAACTCGTCGTCCGCGACCTGGACCTGGCCAAGCTCCGCGAGGTCCGCGACCGCTGGCAGTTCTACCGGGACCGCGCCCCGGGGACGTACGCGCCGCTGACCGCGCCGTAGCGGCGGGGCGGGCGGCGCCGGTGCCCCCACCGCCACCGGCGCCGCCCGCCTCGGCACCGGCCGCCGGTGCCACGGGTCCGCGATCGCCCGGACCGCGGCACGGCGGCCGGCGCGGTCCGCCCCGCGGACCGCCGCAACCGGCCGGCCCACGGGCCGCCGCGCGCGACAGCACCGACCCCAGCCCCCGACAAGCCCCACAACCCCTCAGCGCACCCACGACCGGAAGGAGAGGGAGCATGAGCCGTACCGTCATCCGGGGTGGTCTCGTCATCACCGCGTCCGACGAGATCCACGCCGACGTCCTGATCGAGGACGGCCGGGTCGCCGCCCTCGCCGCGACGGGCACACCCGCGGCCGAGTCGTGGACCGCCGAGCGGGCCGTCGACGCCACCGGCAAGTACGTGATCCCGGGCGGTGTCGACGCCCACACCCACATGGAGCTGCCGTTCGGCGGCACCTTCGCCTCCGACACCTTCGAGACCGGCACCCGGGCCGCCGCCTGGGGCGGCACCACCACCATCATCGACTTCGCCGTCCAGAGCGTCGGCCGCTCCCTGCGTGAGGGCCTCGACGCCTGGAACGCCAAGGCGGACGGCAACTGCGCCATCGACTACGGCTTCCACATGATCGTCTCCGACGTGAACCAGGAGACGCTCAAGGAGATGGACCTGCTGGTCGAGGAAGGGGTCACCTCCTTCAAGCAGTTCATGGCCTACCCCGGCGTCTTCTACAGCGACGACGGCCAGATCCTGCGCGCGATGCAGCGCTCCGCCGAGAACGGCGGCCTGATCATGATGCACGCCGAGAACGGCATCGCGATCGACGTCCTCGTCGAACAGGCGCTGGCCCGGGGCGAGACCGACCCGCGCTTCCACGGGGAGGTGCGCAAGGCGCTGCTCGAGGCCGAGGCCACCCACCGCGCGATCAAGCTCGCCCAGGTCGCGGGCGCCCCGCTCTACGTCGTGCACGTCTCGGCGACCGAGGCGGTCGCCGAGATCGCCCGGGCGCGCGACGAGGGCCTGAACGTCTTCGGCGAGACCTGCCCCCAGTACCTGTTCCTGTCGACCGACAACCTCGCGGAACCGGACTTCGAGGGCGCGAAGTACGTGTGCAGCACGCCCCTTCGCCCCAAGGAGCACCAGGCGGCCCTGTGGCGCGGTCTGCGCACCAACGACCTCCAGGTCGTCTCGACGGACCACTGCCCGTTCTGCTTCACCGGCCAGAAGGAACTGGGCCGCGGCGACTTCTCGAAGATCCCCAACGGCCTTCCCGGCGTCGAGAACCGCATGGACCTCCTCCACCAGGCCGTCGTCGACGGGCACATCTCACGGCGCCGCTGGATCGAGATCGCCTGCGCCACGCCGGCCCGGATGTTCGGCCTGTACCCGAAGAAGGGGACCATCGCGCCCGGTGCCGACGCCGACATCGTCATCTACGACCCGCACGCCGAGCAGGTCATGTCGGTCGAGACCCACCACATGAACGTCGACTACTCGGCGTACGAGGGCAAGCGCGTCACCGGCCGGGTCGAGACGGTGCTCTCGCGCGGCGAGATGGTCATCACCGACCGGGAGTTCACCGGGCGCGCGGGCCACGGCGTCTACACCCCCCGTTCCACCTGTCAGTACCTTCTCTGAGCGACCAGGAGTGGCGCCATGGACTTCGGACTCGTCCTGCAGACAGACCCCCCGGCCTCCCGTGTCATCGACCTGATGAAGCGGGCCGAGGCCAACGGCTTCACGTACGGCTGGACCTTCGACTCCGCCGTGCTCTGGCAGGAACCCTTCGTGATCTACAGTCAGATTCTCGCCAACACCGAGACGCTGACGGTCGGCCCGATGGTGACCAACCCGGGCACCCGCACGTGGGAGGTCACCGCCTCCACCTTCGCGACGCTCAACGACATGTACGGCAACCGCACGGTGTGCGGCATCGGGCGCGGCGACTCGGCGATGCGTGTCGCCGGACGCAAACCCAACACCCTGGCCCGGATCAGCGACGCGATGAAGGTCATCCGCGCCCTCGCCCGGGGCGACGAGGCCGACCTCGGCGGCACGGTCGTCAAGTTCCCCTGGGTGACCCCGGGTGCCGAACTGCCGGTCTGGATGGCCGCGTACGGCCCGAAGGCGCTGAAGATGACCGGCGAGGAGGCCGACGGCTTCATCCTCCAGCTCGCCGACCTCTACCTCACCGAGTACATGGTCAAGGCCGTGAAGGACGCGGCGGCCGGAGCCGGCCGCGATCCCGCCGAGGTGAAGATCTGCGTGGCCGCGCCCGCGTACATCACGCAGGACGACTCGCCCGAAGCGCTCGCCCACGCGCGCGAGCAGTGCCGCTGGTTCGGCGGCATGGTCGGCAACCACGTGGCCGACCTGGTCTCCAAGTACGGCGAGCACTCGGCGGCCGTACCTGACGAACTCACGGACTACATCAAGGCCCGTGAGGGCTACGACTACTCCCACCACGGCCGGGCCGACAACCCCGACGCCGCGTTCGTGCCCGACGAGATCGTCGACCGGTTCTGTCTGATCGGCACGGCCGAGCGGCACATCGAGAAGCTGAACGCGCTGCGGGCGCTCGGCGTCGACCAGTTCGCGGTCTACGACATGCACGACGCCCAGGAAGCGACGATCGACGCGTACGGAGCGCGGGTCATCCCCGGCGTCAACGGGCAGTAACCGAAGGTCCCCCCAGTCTCCCCTTCCCGCCGTCCCGGGAAGGGGATCAGGGCGCACTGCGCGCACCCCCCCCGAGTCCGTCCCCCGCACGGCCTTTCCCGTCACTCCTCATTGATTGGCCTGCTCATGACAGAAATTGTCTCCCCAGGCGGCCCGCCCGCCGGACAAGTCACGCTCCCCGACGGCCGGGTGGAGATCGCGCCCGACGCCCCCGCGCCCACCGGTCCCTACGCCAACGACGACCTGCTGCCGGTTCCGGTCGAGCGGCGCACCTGGACCACGTACAACTTCTCGGCCCTGTGGGTCGGCATGGCCCACAACACCGCTTCCTGGACGCTGGCTTCGGGTCTGATAGCCGTCGGCATGGACTGGAAGCAAGCCGTCCTCACCATCGCGCTCGCCAACCTGATCGTGCTCGTCCCGATGCTGCTCACCGGGCACGCGGGTCCGAAGTACGGCATCCCCTTCCCCGTCTTCGCCCGCGCCTCCTTCGGGGTCCGCGGGGCCAACCTCCCCGCTGTCGTGCGGGCGTTGGTGGCGTGCGGCTGGTTCGGCATCCAGACCTGGATCGGCGGCGAGGCGATCTACTTCCTCGCGGGCAAGCTCTTCGGCGACGGCTGGGCCGGCGCCTCCGAGATCGGCGGTCACGCCTGGACCATGTGGCTGTCGTTCGCCGTCTTCTGGGCGCTCCAGGTCGCCATCATCTACCGGGGGATGGAGACCATCCGCCGGTTCGAGAACTGGGCCGCGCCCTTCGTGCTCGTCGGCGCCGGCGTGATGCTGTGGTGGATGAGCGACAAGGCCGGCGGCTTCGGGCCCCTGCTCGACCAGCCTTCGAAGCTCGGCTGGGACGGGGACTTCTGGAAGCTGTTCTGGCCCTCGCTCATGGGCATGATCGGCTTCTGGTCCACCCTGTCGCTGAACATCCCGGACTTCACCCGCTACGGCAGGAGCCAGAAGGCTCAGACGATCGGGCAGGCCCTGGGGCTGCCCACCACCATGACGCTCTTCGCCTTCCTGTCCGTCATGGTCACCTCGGGTTCGCAGGCCGTGTACGGCAAGGCGATCTGGGACCCGGTCCAGCTCGCCGCCAAGACGGACAACGTCGTCGGCATCCTCTTCGCCCTGGTCACGGTGCTGGTCGCGACCCTGTCCGTGAACATCGCGGCGAACCTGGTCTCCCCGGCCTTCGACTTCTCCAACATCGCCCCGCGGAAGATCAATTTCCGGACCGGCGCACTCGCCACCTGTGTCCTGGGCGTGCTGATCTTCCCGTGGAAGCTGTACGCCGACCCGCAGGGATACATCTTCACCTGGCTCGGGCTGGTCGGCGGTCTGCTGGGGACGGTCGCCGGCATCCTCATCGCCGACTACTGGATCCTGCGCCGCACCCGGCTCGACCTCGCCGACCTGTATCGCACGGGCGGCCGGTACTGGTACGACGGCGGCTGGAACTGGCGGGCCGTGGTCGCCTTCCTCACCGGCGGCGTCCTGGCCGTCGGCGGCGCGGACTTCCATCCCCTGATCGACGGACGGCCCGTCCCGGCGCTGGAGTCGCTGGCCGACTACGGATGGGCGGTCGGTCTCGGCACCTCGATGGTGCTGTACCTCGTGCTCATGCTGACGCGCGGGAAGGACGCCGTCGCGGACTGACGCGGACCGGCCGCAGCCTGAAAGCGGATCACGGATCACGGATCACGGATCACGGATCGCGGATCAGGATCGCGGACCGCCGGCTGCGGACCGGCGGCGACCGGAGGACGGTCAGCTCTTCTGGCTCTGGCCGTCCTTCAGCGTCGCCACCGCTTCCTTGGCCGCCTTGATGGCGCCCTTGTTGATCTCGTCGCTGCCGGGCGCCTTCTTGGTCTCGAAGTCGCTGCCGTTGTAGGTGACGACCACCAGGGCGTTGGACGCCCGGACGATGACCACGCCCTCGCGGGTCTCCTGCTTGTCCTCGGTGCTGAGGTTGACCACCGAGTAGGCGGAGTCGCCGAGACCGGGCACCGCGCCGCCGCCGCTCTTGTCGGCGACCCGGTCCTTGTAGGCCTTCTCCGCCGCCGCGTTCGAGTCCTTGATCTCGTACGAGACGTCGAGCCAGCGGTAGTCGAAGCCCTTCAGGGCGTTCCACGAGCAGGTGCGGCGCACCGCCTTGTCGGTCGACGCGATCTCCTGGCCGGCCGTCTTGGCGCCGGGGACCAGGGACTTGATCGTCGCGACCTGGACCCCGCCACAGGGCGCGGGCGACGCGGCGAACGTCTTGACGGCAGCCGAGGCCGAAGGGGCCGACGGCGTGTCGGATGTCTGTTTTTGCGTCGATTTGTCCTCGGCGTTGGGGGTCGCTTCGGACGGGCCGGTCGCCAGGGCCCAGCCCGCGGAGGCGAGCAGGGCGACGGGCAGCAGGCGCGCGGCGAGCGCGAGCGGCAGAGGAAGAGAACCCAAAGCGCACTTCTCGTGGGGGATGGTGCGGAGGAGTCCGCACTGCGGACGGGACGCCAGTGTCACATGAGACGCCGTGGGGCGGAAGGGCCGACGGGCGGCATGCCCGTGTGATGACGGTGACTCACCTTGGCGTCGATTGACTGCCGCTGCGGCAACATGTCGGTTTTGTTCGATCCGATGATCGTCATTTTCTTCCTGCCGTGTCCCATGGTGATCGGCCCGTCCCCGGCTCCGGGGATGCCGGACGCAGTGCCCCGACCATGCGACGGCGTGGCCGCCCGGCCGAGGCTCGCCTTCAACTGGCTCTGTTTTCAGGCGAGTCGGGCCTCCGCCACGTACGCCGGGGCGGGCGGAGCGATGCCCTCCGCGGAGCTTTCGTGCCATGATCGGCCCATGATCGCGACGAACCGGCGCCGCGCCGGCGCGGCCGCCCCCTCCGGACCCCCGGCCCGCTCCGAAGTCCCCACCGTCTCCTTACCCGCGCGTCGCGCCCCGTCCCGCAGCGCCGCGCTCCGGGAGAAGTGGGTGCGCCCGGTCCTGCTCCTGTGCCTGGTCGCGACGACCGTCACGGGCTGCGGCCTGTCCGCCGAGATCGACCGTGAGCGCGACCCCGGGCGGACCTCCGTCCCGGACCCCGTCCCGAGCGTCGTCGGAACCGACGCCGCCCATCTCCCGGACCCGTCCGGCACCCCCGGTGACTCTCTCGTCATCGAGCTGCCCGAGCCGTCGAAGACCGAGCCGACGCGGCCGGGCCCCTGCCCGTCGTCCGGCGTGCGCCTGGAGACGGGGCCCGTCGACGCGGCCATGGGGCTGCGCGGGATGACCCTGACCCTCACCGTCTGCGGCAAGCACCCGTACAAGGTGAACGGCCGCCCGGCCGTCGTCCACGTCCTGGACCGCGACGGCGCCCCGATCACGGGCGTGCGCGCCGTGGCGGGGACGGACAAGGTGCCCATGGCCCCCGCGGACCCGGGCCCCGAGCCCTTCACGCTCCAGCCGGGCGAGAGCGCGCGGGCCTCCCTGTACTGGCGGATGAACGCCGAGGACGGCGTGTCCCTGCGGGTCGCACCGCAGCGGGGCCGGCCGGCCGTCACCCTCCGGCTGCCCGACCCCCTCGACATCGGTCCCGAGAACGTCCTGGGGACCACGGCCTGGGCGCCCGTGACCTGACCACCGCCCGCCCTGTGGTCCGGGCCGGGACGGATGCCATAGTCGGGACCGAGGCCCATCGCTCCGAACCGTGAGGTGGCAGGCATGTTCACGACCCGACCGACCCTCCAGGGCACCTTCGGGATGGTGTCCTCCACCCACTGGCTCGCCTCGCAGTCCGCGATGGCGGTCCTGGAGGACGGCGGCAACGCCTACGACGCCGCCGTCGCGGCCGGTTTCGTGCTGCACGTCGTGGAACCCCACCTCAACGGACCCGCGGGCGAGGTCCCGATCATCCTGGCCCCCGCGGACGGACCCGTGCGGGTGCTGTGTGGGCAGGGCGTCGCGCCCGCCGGAGCGACGGTCGCCCACTACAGGAGCCTCGGTCTGGACCTCGTACCCGGCACCGGCCCGCTCGCCGCCGCCGTGCCGGGCGCGTTCGACGCGTGGATGCTGCTGCTGCGCGACCACGGCACCAAAACCCTCGCCGACGTCCTGAAGTACGCCGTCGGATACGCCGAGGACGGGCACGCGCCCGTGGAACGCGTCGGCGAGACGGTGGACGCCGTACGCGCCCTCTTCGAGACGGAGTGGACCTCCTCGGCCGAGGTGTACCTCCCCGGCGGCCGGTCACCGCGCCCCGGCGAACTGTTCCGCAACCCGGCCCTCGCCGCGACTTGGCGACGGCTGCTCGACGAGGTCTCCGGCGCGGGGGACCGGGTGGCCGAGATCGAGGCGGCACGGGAGGTGTGGCGCTCCGGATTCATCGCGGAGGCCCTGGTCCGGCAGGCCGCCCGGCCCACCATGGACACCAGCGGCGAGCGCCACACCGGCACCCTGACCGCCGCCGACCTGGCGGGCTGGTCCGCGACGTACGAGGCCCCGGCGACGTACGACTGGCGCGGCTGGACCCTGTGCAAGGCGGGCCCCTGGAGCCAGGGCCCCGTCCTGCTCCAGCAGCTCGCGCTGCTCCCGCCCGAACTGCCCCGCTACGGTTCCGCCGAGTACGTCCACCTGCTCGTCGAGGGCTGCAAGCTCGCCATGGCCGACCGGGAGGCCTGGTACGGCGACGCGGCCGAGGTGCCGCTCGGCGAGCTGCTGTCGGAGCCCTACAACGCGGCCCGCCGGGCGCTCGTCGGGGACAAGGCGTCGTACGAACTGCGTCCCGGCGGTCCGGGCGGCCGTGAACCGCGGCTGAGCGGGCACGCGCGCGTGGCGGCCGCCGACGAGCCCGGCTTCGACGCGCTCGCGGTGCCGGGCGCCGGTGAGCCCACCATGGCCCGAGCGGCGGCGGAACCCGAGGTGGCACCGGACGGAGGCACCCGGGGCGACACCTGCCACCTGGACGTCGTCGACCGCTGGGGCAACATGGTCGCCGCCACGCCCAGCGGCGGCTGGCTCCAGTCCAACCCGGTCGTCCCGGAACTCGGCTTCCCGCTCGGCACCCGGCTCCAGATGGCCTGGCTGGAGGAGGGGCTGCCCAACTCCCTGACCCCGGGCCGCCGGCCGCGCACCACCTTGACGCCCTCCCTGGCGCTGCGCGACGGCGTGCCCGTCATGGCCTTCGGCACCCCCGGCGGCGACCAGCAGGACCAGTGGCAGACGCACTTCTTCCTGTCCGTGGCGCTCCGCTCCGAGGTGCGCGGCGGGCTCGATCTCCAGGGCGCGATCGACGCCCCGAACTGGCACAACGACAGCTTTCCCGGCTCCTTCTACCCGCGCGGCATGCGTCCGGGCAGCCTCACCGTCGAGTCCCGCACGGACCCGGAGGTCGTCGAGGAGCTGCGCCGCCGGGGCCACGACGTCACGGTCGCGGAGGCCTGGTCCGAGGGACGGCTGTGCGCGGTGGCCCGCGATCCGCGGACCGGCATCCTGTCGGCGGCGGCCAATCCGCGCGGGATGCAGGGGTACGCGGTCGGCCGCTGAGGTCCTCCCCGGCCGGGAGGGGCGGCCGGGCTGATGATCGCGCCGCCCCGGGAGTTCATGGTGATTCCACCTGGAGTACCCCGGAGGGGTGAGGATTGTCAGTGAGGCGTGTTGTCATGGAGCCATGATCGAAGACATCGAAACCATCGACGAGTTTCTCGCACAGCGCGCGGCCGACGTGGAAGACGCCATCCGCAAGGCCGCCGCCGCGGAGATCATGCCCCGGTTCCGGCAGCTCTCCGCGGACGAGATCGACCAGAAGTCCGGCCCGCACGACCTGGTGACGGACGCCGACCGCCTGGCCGAGAAGTACCTCACCGAGGCCCTCACCGCACTGCTGCCGGGTTCGGTCGTGGTCGGCGAGGAGGCGGTGCACGCCGACCCCGCGACCTACGAGGCGATCGGCGGCACGGCGCCCGTCTGGATCGTCGACCCGGTCGACGGCACCCGGCAGTTCGTGCACGGCGACCCCGGGTTCTGCACGCTGGTCGCGCTCGTGCTGGACGGCGTGGTGCTCGCCTCCTGGACGTACGCGCCCGCCCGGGGCGAGTTCGCCACCGCGATCCGGGGGCGGGGGGCCGTGCTCGACGGCGTGCCGCTGCGCTCCGGATCGCCCGAGGAGGGCCGCGACCTCGACATCGCGACCTCGCACCCGGACTACACCACGGACGAGCAGAAGCGCGCCCTCCTCGGACTGTGGACGGAGGGTGTCGTCCCGCGCCCGTGCGGTTCGGCGGGCCTGGAGTATCTGGCCATCGCCCGCGGGGAGCTGGACGCGGTCGCCTTCAGCTGGGAGGCGGCCTGGGACCACGCGGCGGGGCTGCTGCTGGTCGAGGAGGCGGGCGGTGCCCACCTGACGCTCACCGGCGAGCCCTTCCGCGTCACCGGGGGCAACGCGCTGCCCTTCACGGCGGCCCGGGACGAGGCCACGGCCCGCCGGGTGACCGGCCTGCTGACGGCACAGCCGGACTGGGTGGCGGCCCGCGCCTGAGGGCGGGCCCCACGGCCGGGCCCGAGTGGGCCTCCGCGGCCCGCGAAGGTCCCGGTTCCCTCGGTGGCGGCCGGGCGTACGGCGCGGGGCGTTTCGGTCCAACGCCCCGTGCCGTCAAGGCTGTCGGTGCTCCGGCATATCCTGATGCTCAGTGGCCGTCGGCTGACAAAGGAGTCCGAAGGTGCCGTCGATGCTCGATGCGGTCGTGGTGGGTGCGGGGCCGAACGGACTGACGGCCGCCGTGGAGCTGGCCCGCCGGGGCTTCTCCGTGGCCGTGTTCGAGGCCCGTGACACGGTGGGCGGGGGCTCGCGCACCGAAGAGCTGACCCTGCCCGGATTCCGGCACGATCCCTGCGCGGCGGCGCATCCGCTCGGCATCAACTCACCCGCCTTCCGCGCGATGCCCCTCGACCGGTACGGCCTGGAGTGGCTGCACCCGGAGCTCCCCATGGCGCACCCGTTCCCGGACGGCTCGGCGGCGGTGCTCGCGCGGTCCGTGGCCGAGACGGCGGCCTCCTTCGGGCCGCGGGACGCGGGCGCGTACCGCAGGCTCGTCGCGCCGTACCTGAGCAAGTGGGACACCCTCGCGCACGACTTCATGTCGCTGCCGCTGACCTCGCTGCCCCGCGACCCCGTCACCCTCGCCCGCTTCGGCCTGACCGGTCTGCCACCGTCCACCTGGCTCATGCGCCGCTTCCGCGACGAGCGGGCCAGAGCCCTGTTCGCCGGTCTGGTGGCGCACGTCATGGCGCCGCTGGAGGGAATCGGCACGGGCGCCGTCGGCCTGGTCTTCGCGCTGGCCGCGCACGCCCGGGGCTGGCCCGTCGCGCGCGGCGGCTCCCAGTCCATCGCGGACGCGCTCACCGCGTACCTCCAGGACCTCGGCGGCACGGTCCACACCGACTACGAGGTCAAGCGCCTGGACGACCTGCCCCCCGCACGGGCGTACGTCTTCGACACCTCGCCCAAGGCCCTGGCCCGTATCGCGGGCTTCGGGCGGTACTACGAGGGCTATCGGTACGGAGCGGGCGCCTTCAAGATCGACTATGCGCTGGACGGGCCCGTGCCCTGGACCGCCGAGCAGGCGCGCGTCGCCGGGACGGTCCAGGTCGGGGCGAGCCGGGCGGAGATCAGCACCGCGCTGCGGGCGGCCTCGCGCGAGGGCCGGGCGCCCGACGCGCCGTTCCTGATCACCGTGCAGCCGGGCGTCGTGGACCCCTCCCGGGCCCCCGAGGGCAAGCAGGTCTTCTGGGCCTACGGCCATGTCCCGAACGGCTGGACCGGCGACCTCACCGACGCCATCGAGCGCCAGCTCGAACGGTTCGCGCCCGGCTTCCGCGACCGCGTCCTGGCCCGCGCGACCGCCGGACCGCCCGTCCTCGCCGCCCGCAACGCCAACTACGTGGGCGGTGACATCGCCTGCGGCGCCGCCTCCGGACTCCAGCTCATGCTGCGCCCCAGGCTGTCCCCGAACCCGTACGCCACCCCGCACCCCGCCGTCTTCCTGTGCTCCTCGGCCACCCCGCCCGGTCCCGGAGTGCACGGAATGTCCGGGCACAACGCGGCGAAGGCCGTCTGGAGGAGGCTCAGAGAGTCATGACCACGATCACGCTGACACAGGGCGACATCACCCGGCAGAGCGTCGACGCCGTCGTCAACGCGGCGAACTCCTCGCTGCTCGGCGGCGGGGGCGTCGACGGAGCCATCCACCGTCGCGGCGGCCCGGCCATCCTCGCCGCGTGCCGCGACCTGCGGGCCGGCCATCTCGGCAAGGGCCTGCCCACCGGCCGTGCGGTCGCCACGACGGCGGGTGACCTCGACGCCCGCTGGGTGATCCACACCGTCGGTCCCCGCTACTCCCAGGAGGACGACCGCTCGGAGCTGCTGGCCTCCTGCTACCGCGAGTCGCTGAAGGTCGCCGACGAGCTCGGGGCGCGTACGGTCGCCTTCCCCGCCGTCTCCGCGGGCATCTACGGCTGGCCGATGGACGACGCCGCGCGCATCGCGGTGGAGACCGTCCGGGCCGCCGAGACCGACGTCGCGGAGGTCCGCTTCGTGCTCTTCGACGAGCGGGCGTACGACGCGTTCGCGGGGCGTCTGTGACGAGGTGCCCGTCGCGTTCGGCGGGTCGGTACGCGGCCTGAGCCGTGCGGGCCGGCCGCACGGCGACCGCGGGCGTCACCACCACCGCGGGCTGGTGGCGATGGCCCGTAGCTGCGCCAGTGTCAAAAGCGCTGTCGTGCGAGTCGAGGGACCGTTCTGGCGCGGTGCCTGCCCTTGCATGATGGTGACGTAGAGCCGCCCGGACCGCCACGTCGGCGTCCGCGTCAGGACCAGTGTGGAAGGCGGCGTAGCCGAAGGCGCCCGCCCAGGTCGCCATCGTGGCGACGCCCGCGAGGCCGGGGCGAGACCGGTGCCACAGAGGTATCAGGAGGCCGACGGCGAGCAGGGGGAAGACCGGCAGGAGCACGATGTGCAGCCGGGTCCACTCCGATGCCGTCGAGCGGAACAGCCCACGCGGATGCGTTGCGCCCGCTGCGGCCACCACCAGCGGGTTGGCGGTGACGACGGCGAGCTTTCGCATGGTCAACACGCCTGTGAGCATGGACGTGTTGAGTCCGCGGGAGACGAGCGCGCAAGGGTTCCGTAGGACATCGGCCCGGGCGGGCGCCGCCATGTCACCCCCGGTCGAGAACGGTCTTACGAGAGTCTGACGCGGCCGCAGTTTCCGTGCCGCCACACCAGCCTCACCGTCCACTCTGGTGTGGTCCGCGCAGCAGCGGACCGCACCGCGAAGACACCTCACGAGGACGGGAAGCGCACATGAACAGCACCCCCGAGAACCATCGCCGTACGAGTCGACCCGCCGCCGTCCGGGGCGGCCATCGGGCGGGGTCGCGAACTCGGCGGATCATGATCGGCGGCGGGGCCCTTGCCGTCGCGGCGGCGGCCACGGTGGCCGTGACCGCGGCATCGGCCGGCCAGCACGCCGGGAGCGCGCCCGGGGCCGACCACGCCGTCTTCGTCCAGGGCAACGAGCTGGGCGGCAACACCATCCACGTGTTCGCTCGCGGCGAGGACGGCACGCTGAACGCCTCGGGGACCTACGCCACCGGCGGCAAGGGCGGTGACCAGGTCGACGCCCCGACCGACTCGCTCGCCTCCCAGGGCTCACTCGTCTACGACGACACCTCGGGAATGCTGCTGGCGGTCAACGCGGGCAGCGGCACGGTCACCTCCTTCCAAGTCGAGGGGAGCCGGCTCAAGAACCGGCATGTCGTCAGCTCCGGCGGCAAGTTCCCCGCCTCCATAGCCGTGCACGGCAGGGTCGCGTACGTGATGAACGCGGGCGGGCGGGGCAGCGTCCAGGGATTCGAGATGACCGGCGAGGGGCTGCGGCCGCTGGCCGGGTCCCGCCGCTACCTGGGTCTGGACAACAAGGACATCCCCTTGTTCTCCAGCTCTCCGGGCGAGGTCGCGTTCACCCCGGACGGGCGCGACCTGGTCGTCACCACCAAGTCCGCCGACACCGTCGAAGTACTTCCCCTGAAGCGGAATGGCCTGCCGGCCGTCGCCGCACCCGTGGTCAACAAGTCGGCCGGCGCCGTCCCGTTCGCGATCAGCTTCGACGCGACCGGGAAGCGGATGCTCGTCGCCGAGGCCGCGAAGTCCACGGTCACCACGTACAAGGTGCGGCACGACGGCACCCTGAAGGTCCTCCAGAAGCCCCTGCCCAACGGCCAGGAGACCCTGTGCTGGCTCGAGCGCGCCGGCAACCACTTCTACGGCGGCAACACCGGCAATTCCACCGTCACCGGATACCGCATGGACAGCCACGGCCGGCTCTCCCTGACCAACGACGTGGGCATCGCCACGCCGCCTTCGGCCAAGTCGCAGGGCGTGATCGACCTCGCCGTGACCAGGGACGAGCGGTTCGTCTACGTCCAGAACGCCGTCTCCGGGACCATCGACGGCTTCCAGGTGAAGGCCGACGGCTCACTCACCAAGATCACGACGGTCGGCACGGGCCTGGCCCGGTTCGGTGAGTCCGGCATGGAGGGCATCGTCGCCGTCTGACGGACATCGACTCCCGCATCGACAGAAAGCCTCGCTCACCGCGCTGTGCCTGTTCCGACCGGAGGGAAGTCCGACCGCAGGGCGGCGCGCGGGCGTAGGCAGGGGGAGGCGGCACAGTCGTCGAGCAGCCGGGGTGACCGATCCGCAGGCCGTCACCGGTAGGCTGCGCCGGTGCGCACGGTCGAGGTCTTGCTGGACGAAGCGGCGGACCTGGCGGTCCGGGAGGCCTGGCGGCGGTTGGCGGACGCGGGCCTGCCCAGCCAGGCGCGCCACCGCTCACCGACCAACAGCCCCCATCTCACCCTGGCCGCCTGCCCGGAGCTGACCGCCCCGATCCGCTGGGAGCTGGCCGAGGCGGCCGCAGCCCTGCCCCTGCCGGTGCGTTTCACCGGCCTGGTCCGCTTCGAACGGCCGACCTCGGTACTGGCCTGGGCCCTTGATCTCGATTCCGCCCTGGCCGGCCTGCATGGCCTGGTGTGGGACGCGGTGGCCTCCGACAGTCCGTCCGAGACCCTCAACCCTTTGCACGATCCGGCGCGTTGGAGCCCGCACGTCACCCTCGGCCGCTCTCGGCGGGCGGACGCCTTCGCCGGCCGGCGGATCCCCGGCCTGCTCCCGGCGCCGCCGGTGTCGGTCCAGCTCACCACCCTGCGCAGCTACGACACCGAGACGGGAGCCCTCGAGGTGCTGGAGCCCCGTCTCTGAAGCGGTTCTGCCCGCCGATCCCTCCGCCCGGCCCACTCGACCGACCTCGGGGCGGCACTGGCTGACCCACGGCACCGACGAGGAGTACGCCGCCGCCCCGGCCCCTGTGCGAGGCGGGCCGGGGACGGCATGCGGCGCAGGCGCCGGGGTGACGTACGCCGGTGTTCGGGTCAGCCGGCGACGATGCCCTCGCCGCCGACGGCGCCGGGCACGGTGACCGATCCGATGCGGGTGAGTGAGCCGTCGCGGTTGATCCGGAACTCGTTCACGCGGCCCTGCGCGCCGGTCTGCACATACAGGTTGCGGCCGTCGGAGGAGACGGCGGCGTCGACCGTTCCGGGGTCGGTCGGGGTGTTGCCGAGGGCGGCCAGGGTGCCGTCGCGGCGCACGCGGTAGCCGGACAGCGAGCCGCTGCCGGCGTTGGAGGCGTAGAGCTTGTGGTCGGTGGCGACGATCCAGCAGGTGGCGGCCTGGCCGGTGAGGACCTGGCCGAGCGAGGTGAGGGTGCCGTCGCGGTGGAGGGCGAAGGTCTCGACGGCGTTGGGTCCGGCCTCGGTGACCTGGAGCCGTCCGGCGGGGTCGAAGGTGAAGCCGAACGGCACGGCGCCCGGGGTGGCGGTGACCACGGGACGGCCGACGGGCGTGCCGCGGCGGTTCAGCCGGAAGACGTCGATGCTGTCGGCGCCGGCCTTGGTGGTGACGACGAGCTTCGAGCCGTCGGGTGTGAAGGAGATCTGCCCGGGGGTGTGGGTGAACTGCGGGGTGGCGTCGGGGTCCAGGCCGAGCCGGCGGTGCCAGGAGTCGACCCCCTCCAGCCGGTGACCGGTGCGGACGAAGCCCTGGACGGAGCCGCCGTCAAGGGCGTTGAGCACCCACACCCGGTTGCCGTGGAACGTGACACTGACGGGGAAGTCGCCGCCGGTGGGGAGGATCTGGAGACGTTCGAGCCGGTCGCCGTGCACCGCGAAGAGGGTGAGCGTGTCGCTGCCGGCGTTGACGGCGTAGAGAAGCCCCGCCTTGCGGTCGTAGGCGAGCGACCCCTGGGACGCCAGGTGGTCCACCACCGAGCCGTCCAGCACGCCGCCGCGGCCCCCCGTCGGGTACACGCCACGCCGGCTGAGCGTGCCGTCGGAGGAACGGTGGTAGGCGACGACGGTGTTCGCGGTGGTGTTGTCGCTCTGGACGAACACCGCCCCGCTGCGGGGGTGTGCCGGGCTGTGGGGGAGAGCGGGGGCGGACGCGGTCGCCGCCGGAGCGGCGGACAGCGCCGCCACCGCGGCCGTCGTGACGGCGGCAACTGCGAGGCGGACCTTGCGGACGGTCATGGTGCTGCTCCTGGTGCGAAGAGTGGGGATGGCGGCCGGCCGGTCCGGGGCACCGGTGAACAGGGCGTGGACGAAGGCGACGCGCGCTCCCGTGCCCCGTGCCGGGCGGCCCTCATACGTGCTCGCAGCACCGAAGAATGACCCACCGAGAACGAACATCGCCGTGGAGCACAGGGCTTTGGCAGGCCTTTGGAGCAAATGCCATCCATATGGCCGCGCATGGGGGCGGTTGCCACCTGCTCGGCCCGGGTCTTGTCACCAAGGGCCGGTGAGGCAGGCCGTCCCCCCACCTCACCAGCGCGGACCCAGGTCCGGAAAGGCTCACCGGCAAGCAGCTGACCGAGTGGTCGCCCTGGCGGCACGGCTCGACGAATCCTGCCCTTCGCCGGCGCGCGGCTGAACGCGCGCCCGCCACCCGCGGCGCCCCGTTCAGCCGCCCGATGACCAACATTGATGCGAGCGGCCTCGGGTCCACCTGAGGGTCGGTCGAAATATCCGGCCTACTGTTTGTCGGTGAACTGCGGGTCCGTCTTCTGGTTGTAGATCTCCTCGCCGGATGCGTTGTAGGCGTGGACGTAGGGGCTCGGGCCCACAAAATGGGAGTCAGGGTTTTCCGTGGAGAGAGCCGCCGCGTAGACGAATGCGCCGCCTGCCATGACCGCTGGATATTGTTTCGGGTTGTCGCCGTAGCTGATCGCGACCTTGGTGATGTCGGATGTGTAATGCCCGGCACCCAGCATGAGGTACCGCCCCTTGCCGGCGGGCTCGAGGGTGGAGTCGAAATACTCGATCGAATGACCGGTGCCCCACAGGCGATTGTTGATGAACGTGGGCGGAGAATCCTGGCTGCTTCCCTTGTCGCCCTTTGACTCGCATTGCACATACTGATCGTCGGAGTTGACGGCGACGACCACGCCGTCCCCGCTCCGCGAGGCGATGGGAGCGCGGGCCGCGACCACCGCGTGGTACCGGGACGCATCCGAGCCCAGGCAGGAAGCCAGGATCTTGGCGACGGTCCCGGCGTCGACCGGGGTCGTCGTCCCGCTGGTGACGGTGAACGCGTCCGCGGTGGAAGTCGTACGCGTCGAAGACGGCGCTGAGCCGGCTCCGGCCGACGTGAACTCGCGCGTTGTGCTCGGCGTCGGTGACGCGGCGGCGTTCGTAGGGTTTCCGGCAGTCCCGGCGAGAAGTGGCTCGGCGTCCCCCGTCCCGCCGAACACGGACACGGCCGCGACACTCACTCCCGCGACGCCGGCGGCGACAGCCAGCGGCACTCCCCACCTGCGCCGCAGCGAAGCACCGTTGTCCTCTGGACCGATCTTGGTCAGGAGCTCCTCCCGGGTCCGCCGGTGGTTCGGCAGATCACGATCGGAAGGAGCCGCGGGAACGCCCGGCATGTCATTCATCGTGCGACCTCTTCCGCGTTGACAGGATTCTTCGAACTGAACGACGCCAAAACCGGGGCTCCGCCGACGAGGTCGGCTCCCAGCCTGCGCCGCGCGCGGTGCAGTCTGGACTTCACCGTTCCGACCGCCACCTGCAGCGTTGCCGCAGCCGCCTGCTGATCCAGTCCCGACCACACGCAGAGCTCGACGACCTCTCGTTCATGGCGCGGCAGCCGGGCCAGTGCCCGGTGGATCTCCGACATACGACGTTCGTCGTCGACCAGGACGGCGACGCGGTCCGCGTGGTCGCCCACCGGCGGCTCGCCATGCGAGACGAGCCGGTGCAACAACGCCTCGGCCCGCCTCAGCCGCCGCCAGGCATTCGACAGCAGACGGTCGGCGATGCCCAGCAGCCACGGCAAGGCCGAGTCGCGGTCCAGCACCGTCTCCGATCGCCGACGCCACGCGTGCAAGAACACGGTCGACGTGAGGTCTTCAGCCTCAGACCAGTCGGCCGTCCGCCGGAACAGGTAGTTGTAGACGGCCTTCGCATGGCGGTCGAAGATCCGGCCGAACGCCTCCCGGTCGCCGTCGACGGCCCTCGCCCACAGCTCACGATCAGAGACCCCTCCGACCGGTGCAGCGGGACCAGCGTGGTTCAGTTCCATGCTCCATACGTGTCCGGCAACCGGCTGAAGGTTCCCGCTGAGTCGGATCCGCTTCGACGGAGTTGGATGCACCCGGCCGGCGACAGCGCTGGTCGAGGATGGCATACGCGGGCGAGCGGGTGACGCGTGCCCAACGGGAGACTGCCGCGCGGGAACGGGCGTTCGGCGGCACCGGGGTGCGCCGCGTGACGAAAGGCCGGTGGCGTTCACAGAGCGCCGATGCCCGACCGGTCGAGGAACTGCTCCGGCAGTACCTGCCCAAAAGAACAAGCCTGCCGACGTTCAGACATGACGAGCCTGACGCCGACGCGACGAAACTCACCATCCCTCGCGAACGTGCCTGGGATTTCTTCGCGAGCCGGGAGTGTCGCCCCGACCGGTTGAATCCAAGGCCGACATCTGGCGCCCACCCGGCAGGAACTCCGAAGGAAAGCCGCAACTCGTCTTTGTCGCTCAGCGCCGTTCGCTACAACGCCACTTGCTCTGATGAAGATTGAGTCACTACAGTCCCCCTCCGAACCTTTGCTCGGTCGTTCACTCGTTGGGGGTGACAGTGAAGGATCACCGCCCGTCGGCGTATTCGGCAGGCGGCCGGAGGAAAAGGAGCCTGCTTTCGTGGCGTCCCACCGTCGACCCAAGCAGCCGAGCCGTACCCGCGTCACCGTGCTCACCACCGCCGCCGCTGCCGCTGTTGTCCTCAGCGCCAACGCCGCCAACGCGGCGCCGTCCGAGAAGCCCGACAAGGACGAGGTCAAGACCAAGGTCGACAAGCTCTACGAAGAGGCCGAGCAGGCCACGGAGAAGCTCGACGGCGCCAAGGAGAAGCAGCGGAAGCTGCAGAAGGAGATCAACTCCCTTCAGGACAACGTCGCCCGTGGCCAGGAGGCGCTCAACGAGCTGCGTGACGGTCTCGGTTCGATGGCCAGCGCCCAGTACCGCACCGGCGGCATCGACCCCTCCGTGGCCCTCTTCCTCTCCTCCGACCCGGACGACTTCCTGGACAAGGCCTCGGCCATGGACCAGTTGAGCGCCCAGCAGGTCGAGTCGCTCAAGAAGGTCCAGGAGAAGCAGCGTTCGCTCGCCCAGCAGCGTGCCGAGGCCTCCGCGAAGCTCAAGGACCTCGCCGACACCCGGGCCGAGCTCGCCAAGAAGAAGAAGGAAGTCCAGAGCAAGCTGGGCTCCGCGCAGAAGCTCCTCAACACGCTGACCGCCCAGGAGAAGGCCGCGCTGGCCACCCAGGAGCAGGAGCGGGCCACCCGCGCCGGCCAGCGCGTCGACCTCGGCAACAGCAAGGGCTCGGGCCGTGCCGGCGCCGCCTTCGCCGCCGCCCAGAGCGTGATCGGGGCCCCGTACGTGTACACCCACGCGGGTCCCAACTCGTTCGACTGCTCGGGCCTCACCTCGTGGGCGTACGCCCAGGCCGACGTGACCATACCCCGCACCTCGGAGGCCCAGGCCAACGCGGGCACCCGCATCTACTCGCAGAGCGATCTCCAGATCGGCGACCTGGTCATCTTCTACGGCGACCAGCACCACGTCGGCCTCTACGCGGGCAGCGGCCAGGTGCTGCACGCCCCGCACAGCGGCGCGGTCGTCCGCTACGAGGCGATCGCCAACATGCCCTTCCAGTTCGGCGTCCGGATCTGATCCATGCCCAGGGCCGGGGCAGCGGCGCGCGGTCTCGACGGCGGCAGGCGAGGGCCGCCCGGGCGGACCGTTGGCCGTCGTCCGGTCGTACGGTCCGGTCACAGGGGCAGGTCGACCACCAGGGGCCGGTGGTCCGAGACGGGGGTGCTCGGCGCGTGCGGTCCGGTGGCCGCTCCCGCAGCGATTCCCTCGGCCAGCACATGATCGAGCTGGACCACGGGGCGGTGGGCCGGATAGGTGGGTGTACGGGCCAGGTCCTGCCAGCCGCGCGGCAGCGCCGGGGTGCCCCCGGATCCCCTGCCGCCGCCGACCGGTCCGGCGAGGCCGAGGACCGTCCTGGGAAGCGCGCCGGGCAGATTGAAGTCGCCGAGAAGCACCCGGGGTCCGGGCAGGTCGGCGATCCAGGCGCGGACGGCGAGCAACTGGCGCACGTTCCAGCCGGGCACGAACGACAGATGCAGCGCCACCACGGTGAACGGCCCCCGGCTTCCCTCCAGTACGGCGGCCAGCGCGGCCCGCGGCTGGTCCCTGGACACGGTGAGTCCCCGGCGTCCGGGCGTCCGCAGCGGCATGGGGACCGGTGCCGGAGCCAGCCGGCGTGCCCTCCAGTGCCGTACCGGCAGCCGGGACAGCAGGGCGACGCCGTGCGAGGGGACGCCGTCGCCCGCCTCGGCCTCGCGCGGCCCGTACACCCGCAGGCCGGGTACGGAGGGTTCCGGGAGCCAGCCGCCCGCACCCCGGGCCATGCCGTGGAAGGCGGAGGCGTAGCGCCAGTGCGGCGCGTCGCACCCCGCGGCCACGGCGGCGGCCTGGTCCACCTTGCCCGAGCGTTCCTGGAGCCGGTCCACTTCCTGGAGTGCCACCACGTCGGCGTCCAGTGACGCGACGGCCCGGACGAGCGGCAGTTCGGGGCCGTCCGCGGTCCGGACGGACACGGGTCTGCCGTCCACCAGCGTCCGTCCGTGCAGCACGTTGAACGTCGCGAACCGCACCCGCCCGGAGCGCGAGGCGCCCGGATCAGCCGTGTCGGAAGGTGTCATGACCGCGACCGTACCCGCCGCCATCGCCGAGCGGCGGCCGGTTCTTCCGGCGGGGCGGGCGGTGCCGGGTGTGGGACTCCCCGGCGGCGCGGGCCGTCGGCTCGGGTGATGTCGGCCAGGGTGGGTGGTATCACCGGCGGGCGAAGGCACCGGCGGGCCGGGTCACCGACAGGGGTGTCACCGGCGGGCGAAGACACGCCGGGCCCGTGTTGTTGGCCGGGCGGGTCACCGACCGGCCGTGTCACGCACTGGGCCGGTCACCGACCGGCCGCGTCACGCACTGGGCCGGTCACCGCCCGGGCCATGCCACCGGCCAGGCTGTCACCGACCTGGCCGTGTCACAGGCCCGGCAGTGTCTCGGACAGCAGGTGCAGCAGGTCGCTCGTGGCGTCGACCGCGCCCAGTGCCGGCAGGGCGCCGAGCGCGAGCACGGCCGCGCCGACGGACCGTACGACGGGCGGGGGAGCGGTCTGCAGGGCCGCGATGCGGCGGCTGACGGCGTGTCCGGAGAAGTGCAGGGCGCATCCGGTGCGGGCGTGCTGGGAGACGAGGGCGGCGCGGGCCAGGGCGCGGGCCGTCGTGTTCCGGTCGCCGACGCTGCTCGCGGCCTCCTCGTCGGCCCACCGCTCCAGCAGGAAGACGACGGTGTCGCGGACGGGTACGAGCAGCGGGTTCGCCGCGGCGGCCAGGGCCACGGCGGTCGACAGCGCCGCGTGGCGGTGCGTCAGGTGAGCGCGCTCGTGGGCGAGCAGGACCCGTCGTTCGGCGGGCTCCAGCGCGCCGAGCATCGAGGCCGTCACCAGGATCCGGCCCGGTTTGCCGGGGATCGCGAAGGCGCGCGGGGTCGGCGAGGCGGCGACGACGAGTTCACTGTCCGGCGGGTGACCCTCGCACAGCCTGAGCAGGACCCTGCGGGTCGCGATGTGTGCTCGCACCACATGGAGGAGCCGGCGGGCGATCACGGCGAGGGCGGCCACCGCCAGCACGGCGACGGTCTCCGGAACGGGCTCGGGCAGCACCCGGCCCTCCTCACCCGCCTCGGCGATCACCGCGGGCGCCTGGTCGATCAGCGTGGCCCCGAGCAGCAGCAGCGCCCAGGTGGACGCGGCCGCGGTCAGCACGGCGGCCGCGACCAGGGCACGGGCGGCGAGACCGGGCGACACCCGCCTGCCGACCAGCGGGGCGACCGAGGTCAGGAGCAGCGCGAGGACGAGGGGGACGTAGACGTCGATCCTCACGGCCCGTTCCCTCCCAGGAGATCGCGCAGGGCTTGTTCCTCCTGGCGGCTGAGCCCGGTGACGAACTGCTGGAGGGCCGCGATCGGGTCGGGTCCGCGGTCCAGCGCCTCGTGCATGGCCTCGGCCGTCAGCTCGGCCGCGTTCTTGGCGGGGCGGTACGCGCCGCGCCGGCCGTCAACATCCCGCAGCACGAGTCCCTTGTCGTACAGACGTTTCAGGATGGTGTGCACGGTGTTGTAGGCGAGGCCGCCGCCGATCTCGGCCTGGATCTCGGCGGGCGTGAGCGCGTCGTCGGTGGCCCACAGGGCGGCGAGGACCTCGCTCTCCAGCTCGCCCGCGCTGCGCCGTTCCGCCCTTCCGTGGGGACCTGTGCCAGCCATGCCCGTCACCTTACAGCGCGTAGTCGACCCTGGAACGGTGCCGGTCCGGGGTCCGGGACGGGGGTGCGCGGGGGCGCGTGTTCCCCGGATGCACCCGGATGCCCGTCCCGTTCGGCACCTTCTTCCGGTGAGCGGTAGTTTGTCCGTGATTCCCCGGCTCCCGGCTTCACCCTACGTCTTGTAGGGTGAAGGAACCCTACAGCGTGTAGGGCTGAAGGGTGGACGATGGCCAAGACCCTGAACGTCCCGCTCATCGGCATCCGGCGGCCCGGACCGCCGGACAGGACGGCCCGGGTGTCCCGGCGGCCCGGTGACCTGGGTCTCCTCGCGCTGGTCGCGGCCGCCTTCACCCTGGCCCAACTGGTCCTCGTGCACCCGGACATGGGGCTCGGCTGGGACGAGACCGTGTACGTCAGCCAGGTCTCCCCGCACGCCCCCGCGGCGTTCTTCAGCGCGCCACGGGCCCGGGGAATCTCGCTGCTCGTCGCCCCGGTGGCCTCCTGGTCCTCCTCCACCACCCTGCTGCGGATCTACCTCGCCCTGCTCTCCGGGCTCGGCCTGTTCGTGGCCCTGCGCGTCTGGCGCGGGCTGTTCCCCGCGCGCGTCCTCGCCCTGGCGGGCGCCCTGTTCGGGACGCTGTGGGTGACCGTCTTCTACGGCCCGCAGGTCATGCCCAACTACTGGGTGGCGATCGGCGCCCTGGCCTGCGTCGGGTGCTTCCTCCGGGCCCAGGCGGGCGGCCGCGACCGGGCGGCCCTGTGGGGGATCGGACTGAGCGCCGCGCTCATGGCGTGGATGCGGCCCCCCGACGCGGTCTGGGTGACCCTGCCGCTCCTCGTCCTCACCGTGGCGGCCCCCCGGTGGCGGCGGTTCCGCCCCTTGCTCGCGCTCGTCGCGGGTCTGTCGGCCGGAGCCGTCGAGTGGATCGTCGAGGCGTACGTGAGCTACGGCGGCCTGGGGCAACGGCTCTCCGACGGGTCGCGCATCCAGGGCGGCCTCGGCTGGAACATCGCGGTCGGCGACCAGATGCGCAGTCTCGGCGGACGCGTGCTGTGCCGGCCCTGCACCGGCGGGATGCCGGAACCCGCCGTGATGGTGTGGTGGTTCGTCCTGCCGGTGGTCGCCGCTCTCGGCCTCGTGATCGCCGTCCGGGCCCGTCGCCCGGTACCCACCCTGCTGCTCCTGGCCTGTGCCACGACGGCCTCGGTCCCGTATCTCCTCATGATCGGATACGCGGCGCCCCGCTTCCTGCTGCCTGTCTACGCACTCGCCGTGATCCCCGTCGCCGACGCGCTCGTCCACCTCGTCACCGCCCCCGGCGGCCGGTGGCGGCCGGTGACCGTGACGCTGGTGGCCCTCGGGCTCGCCGCGCATCTGGCCGTGCAGTTCGCGGTGCTGGAGAGCACGGTGCGGCGCACCGCCGACAGCCACCGGGGCTGGGCGGCGACGGCGGCCGAACTGCACCGGCTCGGGGTGCGGCCGCCCTGCGCGCTGGCCGGCTACCGGTCCGTCCCCATCGCCTTCTACGCCGGCTGCTCCTCGGTGGCGACCTCCGGGCACAACGCCAACGCCACCGCGGCCGGCATCGCGCGCTCCGTCCGGCGCATGCCGGTCGCCGTCGTCACCACCCCGGGCGGCTCGCCTCCCGGATACGCCCACGCCTGGGCACCCCACCGTGCGGGCGCGGTCGACATCTACGTCTCTCCGGGTGCGGGGAGCCCCACGCCGTGACCCCTCGGCCGAAGCCGCTCGCACCGCCGGAAGGGAGCCGGTCGTCCGGTGCCCCGGGGGTGTCGCCGCCCGGGGTGGTGGGTGCCGCCGTGCCGGAGCCGGTGCGTGGCATGCGCGAGCCGGTGTCGGGGGTGCGCGAGCCCATGGGCGGTCTGTCCGAGTCGGCGTGTGGGCTGCCGGAAAGGGGGACCGAGGCCGTGGCCGGGCCCGGAGGGGCGGTGTCACCCGCGGGCGGCAGGTGGGCGGTCGTCGGGCGGCGGGTCGTCGGGCGGGACGGACGGGTGGGGCGGCACGCGGGGCTTTCGCTGGTCGTGCTCGTGTGTGCGGGCTTCCTCGCCCACCGGCACTGGCCGGTGATCGCGGCGGGAGCCGATCGGCTCGCCCACGCCGACCGGGGCTGGCTGCTGGTGGCGGCCGTCGCCACCCTCGCGACCTGGGTGTGCTCCGCCCTCGCCCAGCAGGGCGCGGTGCCGGAGCCGCTGCCCGCCGGGCGCCTGGTGGCGGTGCAGTTCGCGGCCGCCTCCGCCAACCACGTACTGCCCTCCGGTCTCGGGGCGGGCGCGGTCAATCTGCGCTTCCTGACCCGGTGCGGACTGCCCCTCGCCCGTTCCGCCACCGCGCTCGCGGTCAAGGCCTGCGCCGGAACCGTCGTACGCGGCTGTCTGATCGGCGGACTCGCCCTGGCCTGTCCCGGCGCGCTCCGTCTGCCCAGGCTCACGGCGAACGCCTGGACCGTGGCCGCCTGGGCGGCCGGTGCCGTGGTCGCCGCCTTCGCCGCCGCCCTCTTCGCCGGACCGCTGCGGCGGGCGCTGCGCCGCGTGCTCCTGGACGTCCGCGCCGTGCACGAACTCCCCGCGCGGGCCGCCGCGCTGTGGGGCGGCTCGCTGGCCTTCGCCGCGCTGCACGCCACCGTGGTCATCGCCGTGGCCCAGGCCATCGGGCTGCCGCTGTCCCCGGCCCGGGTGGCCCTCGTCTACCTCGCGGCCAGCAGCGCCGCCGTCCTGCTGCCCACCCCGGGCGGCATCGGCTCCCTGGACGCCGCTCTCGCGCTGGCGCTCACGCTGGCCGGAGCACCGGGCGAGGCGGCGGCGTCCACGGTGATCGGCTACCGGCTGCTCACCGTCTGGCTGCCCCTGCTCCCGGGCCTGGTGGCCTTGGGCGTGCTGATCCGCCGCCGGGTGCTGTGACCGGCACACGCGGGGCCCGGGGCTCGCGGCGTACGGCGGTCAGGATGTGTTCGGACGTCCGCTGACAGCCTCGGGCCTCATGAGCCACGCAGCGGGAGCCGTCGGGGTGGGCGGCGCGTCGCCGGGCCGTTCACCCCGACGGGAGTCCCACCACGAAGGTCGCGCCCGGGGTGTCCGCCTCCTCGTGATGGACCTCGCCGCCGGCGGAACGGGCCAGGCGTCGCGCGAGCGGCAGACCGAGGCCCGCTCCGCCGTGTCCGTCCCCGGGATCGGCGCGGCGCCCCGGCAGGAAGAGCTGCGGCGCGAAGGACTCCGGAACGCCCGGTCCGTCGTCGCCGACCTCCACCCGGACGCCCCCGGGCACCGCCGCGGCCCTGATCGCGACCCGGGAGCGGGCGTGTCGCAGGGCGTTGTCGAGCAGCGGGCTGACGATGCGCTCCAGCAGGGCGTCCGGCACTCCGACGGTCAGGGCGTCCGGCACCCCGGCCGTCGGGCCGTCCCCGGGGCCCCGGACGGCGATCTCCACCTCCGGTCGGGCCGTCGCGGCCCGGTCCGCGAGCCGGCGCAGTACGGGCACGACCTCGCTGGTGCCCGGTGCGGCGGCGGCGCTGTCGCGGGCGTCGTCGAGCAGCGTGTCGCAGATCGTGCGCATGGACCGGGCCGCGTCCGCCACGGCCTCGTGCGCGGCCCACGTCTCCTCGGCCGACCGGGGCCGGGACCGCAGCCAGTCGAGCTCGGCGATGATCCGGGCGAGCGGATTGCGCAGTTCGTGCGACAGCTCGCGGGTGAGCTGCCGCTCGTGGCGCAGCAGGGCCCGTATGCGGTCCAGGAGCGCGTCCAGCGATCCGCCCAGCCGGGCGAGTTCGTCGGGCCGGTCGGCGTGTCCGAAGCGTTCCTCGGAGGCCACCGCGCTCCACCGGGTGGCCTGGTGGGTCATGGTGCGCACGGGCCGCAGGGCACGCCCGACCGCGAGGCGTGTGAGCGCGTACGCGCAGGCGAGCATGACGGCGTCCAGCGCGAGCGACGCGAACAGCAGGGTGTCGGCCGAGGCGCGGTAGGGCGACAGGTCGAGGGCGGTGACGACGGCCGCGCCGGAGCGGTCGCCCGGCACCGGGCGCGCGCACAGCCGGACCGGGCCGTGCGCGCCGGAGGTGAGGCAGCCCGTACCGCCCCGGGCGGCGAGTGCGCCGGCGGCGCGGGTGAGCGGACCCGAGGCGGTGGCCGTCGGCGGTTTCTCCAGGAGCCGCCCGCCCGCGTAGATCCACACGTTCGCGTCGAGCCACTCCTCGCCGGGTGTCTTCAGGACGCGCACCCGGGTGCCGCTGATGTCGAGGGTCGCGGCGACGGCGGTGGCCCGGGTGCGCAGCTCGTCGTCCGCCTGGTGCTGGAGGCGCTGTCGTACGACCGTGTTGAACGCCACCGTGAGGATCACCATCAGCAGGGTGGCGGCGGTCAGCGCGACCAGCGAGAGCCGGCCGCGCAGGGTCGCCGGGGCCCAGCGGGAGGCGCGCGCCCGCCAGGGCACGGCGGGCGTAGCGGGCTCCGCCGCCGGCCTCGGCCGCGCGTTCGGGGGACAGTGGTTCATGACAGCCGGTGTCCGACGCCCCGGGCGGTCGTGACCGTCAGCTCGCTGCCGCCGTCCCGGAGCCTGCGGCGAAGCCGGGTCAGATACTGGTCGAGCGTGTTGTCGCTGACCTGGGCTCCCTCGGGCCAGCCGGCCCGGGTCAGCTCGCGCCGGCCGACGATCGCGCCGGACGCCGCGATGAGCGCCGCCAGCAGCCGGAACTCCGTCGGGGTCAGCGCGACGGGACGGCCGCGCACGGTCAGACTGTGCGCGACCGGGTCCAGCAGCAGGTCGCCCGCGGTGCCGGTCGCGACCGGTCCGGCGCGCTTGAGGGCCGCCCGCAGCCGCGCCGCCAGCTCCGTCAGGTGGAACGGCTTGGGCAGATAGTCGTCGCCTCCGGCGGCGAAGCCGGCCAGCCGGTCGGTGAGGTGGTGGTGGGCCGTCAGGAAGATCACGGGGGAGCTGAAGCCGCCCGCCCGGATCGCCTGGCACACGTCCCGTCCGTCGGCGTCGGGCAGGCCGACGTCCAGGACGGCCGCGTCGATGCCGTCCCCGGCCAGCCGCAGCGCGGTGGCGCCGTCCGGTGCCGGCACGGTGTCGAAGCCCTCGTCCCACAGCCCGCGCCGCAGGACGTCACGCAGCGCGTGGTCGTCCTCGACGACCAGGATCCGCCGGCGCATACAGCCCGCTCACCCGCTCTTCGCGAGCCGGGGCGCCAGGAGCAGGACCCCGAGCCGCGAGGCGGTGAGCGGATGGCCCGACACGTCGGGCAGCCGGCGCAGGGCCGCCACCATCGTCATCGCGACCAGCGTGCCGACGAGCAGACCCGCCGCCACGTCGTGCGGATAGTGCACGCCCACCCACACCCGGGAGGCGGCCATCAGGCCCGCGGCCACGACGGCGACGGTGCCGAGGCGGCGCGAGAGGAGGAAGAGCGCGACGGCCGCCGCGGCCGCGATCGCCGCGTGATTGCTCGGGAACGACCAGTCGCCTCGGGCCGGGCACGCCTCCAGCGTGGCCACCCGCAGGGTCTGGCAGGGCCGGTCCTCGCGCACCAGCAGCTTCATCCCCAGATCCACCACGTACGCCACGACCACGACGACGGGGACGGTGAGCGCGAGCAGCGCCGCGCCGGGGCTCTCGCGCCGGGCGCGCCACCAGGCCAGCACCATCAGCACGGCGAACAGACCGAGGCCGTACGTCGACCAGAAGGACACCGTGCCGTCGAGCCACGAGGGGGAGGACCGGGCGAGAGAAGTCACGTACCGGTAGGCGGAGCCGTCGATCCGGGATCCGTCGAAGGCCAGGATCATCCCCGCACCTCCTCCTGGTCCGCGGTGGCCTCCTCCTCGCCCGCGGCGGCGGCCCGGCGGCGCGAGCGGTACAGCTCCACGGCGAGGGGGGCCAGGGACACGAGGACGATGAGCGCGACGATCGGGAGCAGATACTTGTCGACGTTCGGGATGGACGAGCCCAGCGCGTAGCCCGCGAGGATGAGGCCGACGCTCCAGACGAGGCCGCCGGCGACCTGCCAGACGGTGAACGTCCGCACCGGCACGCCCAGGGCGCCCGCCATCGGGTTCAGCACCGTACGCACGACGGGGACGAAGCGGGCCAGGACGATCGCCTTGGCGTGGCCGTACCGCTCCAGGAGCTCCTCGGCCCGGTGCGCGCCCGCCGCCAGCCGTGGGGAGGAACCGCGGGCGAGCAGCGCTCCGCCCGCCTTCCGTCCGATCAGATAGCCCGTCTGGGCGCCGATCAGGGCGCCCAGAGCCGCGGCGATCAGCAGCGGGGGGAGCGACAGCTTCAGGCCGTTCTGCCCCGAGCCGGTGCACAGCAGGCCCGCCGTGAACAGCAGCGAGTCACCGGGCAGGAAGAAGCCGATCAGCAGGCCGGTCTCGGCGAACATCACCACGCCCACCCCCAGCACACCGAAGGCGGCGAGCAGGGACTGCGCGCTGAGAATATTCACGGCGAGGTCGGACGCTGTGAACAATGGTGCGGCCATCGTCGCGGACCCTCTCATACTGGTAGGGCGGGCACGGTCGAAACCCGGACCCGACTGACTACAATTCTGTAGACGGTCTACTGAACTGTAGACGATGGCGGGGTGAGGATCGTTCCCATGAGCAGTGACAAGGACGAACGCCGGCCGGCGGGAGAGCTGGAGGCCGGTGTGATGGCGGCGCTCTGGGCCGCGGGCGTGCCGCTCACGCCGGGCCGCGTGCAGGCCGAGCTCGACTCCGGTCTGGCCCGTACGACCGTGACGACGATCCTGTCCCGGTTGCACGAGAAGGGGATCGTCGGCCGCGAGCGGCTGGGCCGGGGGTACGCGTACTTCCCCGTCCAGGACCCGCACGGGCTCACCGCGCGCCGCATGCACACCGAGCTCGACCGCGACGACGACCGGGAGACCGCGCTGGCCCGCTTCGTCGCCCAGCTCAGCCCCGACGACGAGCGGCTCCTGCGGGATCTGCTGGAGCCGGATCTCGGCGCCCGCCCGGAACCGGGTGAGGGATGATCCTTCTCCTGCTGGTGCCCCTGCTGGTCCCCTTCGCGCTGGGACCGCTGGCCCGGCGCTGCCTGGACCGGCTCACCCCGGTGGCCGCGCTGTGGTCGGTGACCCTCGCGCTCGTCGTGCTGGCCGGCGCCTCCGTGGCCTCGCTGGGCGCGCTCGTCCTGACAGGCCTGCTCAAGGTGCCCCTGTTCGCCGGCCTCGGTGACCTCGTCCACCCGTTGCGCACGGCCTCGGACCTCGTCGTCCTGCCCGCCGCCGCCGCGGCGACGGGTGTTCTCACCGTCGGCGCGTGGACCGTCGTCCGCTCGGCGCTGCGCCAGGTCCGCGCCTTCCGCGTCGCGCGCAGCCAGGCCGACCGCCGTCCCGCCGCCGGTGACCTGTGCGTCATCGAGTCGCCGCACCCCGACGCGTACGCGCTCCCGGGCCGGCCGCACCGCATCGTCGTCACCACCGCGATGCTGCGCAGCCTCGGCGCCGACGAGCGCGAGGTTCTCTTCGCCCACGAGCGGGCCCACAACGCGGGCGGTCACCACCGCTTCCTCGTCGTGGCCGAACTCGCGGCGCACTGCCACCCGGGCCTGCGCACGGTCCGCGCGACCGTCGCGCTCGCGGCGGAGCGCGCAGCGGACGAGGCCGCGGCCGCCGTCGTGGGGGACCGGCGGCTGACCGCCCGGGCCATCGCCCGGGCCGCCCTGGCCGTCGGCGAGGCCCGCTCCGCCCGCCCCGGCTTCGCCCCCGCGGCCACCACGGGCCCCGTGCCCCAGCGGGTCGCCGCCCTGCTCTCCACCCCCCGGCGCCACCCCCGGGCCGCCGCCTGGATCGCCCTCCTGCTCGCCGCCTGCGCCGCCGTCTCGGCCGGGGCGTCGGGGGCGGGTGTCGTCGCATTCCACCACCAGGTGGAGGTCGCGCAGGGCGAGGAGGCCCGCTGACGGGATTCCGTCCGCCCGTGGCGGGTCCCCGCGGCGCCGACGTCGATGTCGGATTCTCGCCAGCCCCGCCCTCCGGGGTGCCCGATGCTTGAGGCATGCAGAACGGGATGCACACGGACAGGGAACGCTGCGTGCGTGCCGTCCAGTCCAAGGACGCGCGTTTCGACGGATGGTTCTTCACCGCGGTGACGACGACGAGGATCTACTGCCGGCCGAGCTGCCCGGTCGTGCCGCCGAAGCCCCAGAACATGATCTTCCACCCGAGCGCCGCCGCCTGCCAGCAGGCCGGATTCCGGGCCTGCAAGCGATGCCGCCCGGACACCAGCCCCGGCTCACCCGAATGGAACCAGCGCGCCGACCTGGTGGCCCGCGCGATGCGGCTGATCGGGGACGGGGTCGTCGACCGCGACGGCGTACCGGGCCTGGCCGCCCGGCTCGGCTACAGCACCCGCCAGGTCGAGCGGCAGCTCCTCGCCGAACTCGGCGCGGGACCCCTGGCGCTCGCCCGTGCCCAGCGCGCCCAGACGGCCCGGCTGCTCATCGAGACCACACCGCTCCCGATGGCCGAGATCGCCTTCGCCGCCGGGTTCTCCTCCATCCGCACCTTCAACGACACGGTCCGCGAGGTCTTCGCGCTGTCCCCGAGCGAACTGCGCGCCCGGCTGCCCAGGAGCCGGGCCGGAGCCACCGCCGCGGCCCCGGGCACGCCGGGGGGCCTGAACCTCCGGCTCCCCTTCCGCGCCCCGCTCAACCCCGACAACCTCTTCGGGCACCTCGCGGCCACCGCCGTACCCGGGGTGGAGGAGTGGCGCGACGGCGCGTACCGCCGGACCCTGCGGCTGCCGTACGGGCACGGTGTCGTCGGTCTGACACCGATGCCGGACCACATCGCGTGCCGGCTGGCCCTCAGCGACCTGCGCGACCTGTCCGTCGCGATCAGCCGCTGCCGCCGCATGCTGGACCTGGACGCCGACCCGGTGGCGGTCGACGACCAGCTCCGCACGGATCCGCTGCTCGCGCCGCTCGTGGACAAGGCCCCCGGCCGCCGGGTGCCGCGCACGGTCGACGAGGCCGAGTTCGCCGTACGGGCGGTGCTGGGGCAGCAGGTCTCCACGGCCGCCGCGCGTACCCACGCCGCCCGCCTGGTGGCCGCGTACGGCGATCCGGTCGACGACCCCGAGGGCGGCCTCACCCACCTCTTCCCCTCGCCGGAGGCGCTCGCCTCGGTGGACCCCGAGTCGCTCGCGATGCCCCGCACCCGGCGCACCACCTTCACCACACTGGTGGGGCAGCTCGCCGACGGAACACTTCACCTGGGAGTGGAGAGCGACTGGGAGGAGGCGCGGGCCAGGCTTCTCGCGCTCCCCGGATTCGGCCCCTGGACCGCCGACGTGATCGCGATGCGCGCCCTCGGGGACCCGGACGCCTTCCTCCCCACCGACCTCGGAATCCGGCGTGCCGCGGGGGAGCTGGGGCTTCCGTCCACACCCGCCGCGCTGACGGCCCGCGCCGCGGCCTGGCGTCCCTGGCGGGCGTACGCGGTCCAGTACCTGTGGGCCACGGACAGCCACCCGATCAACTTCCTGCCGACGCCGACGGGCGCTCCGGACACCGCACGCGCCGCAAGCACGACACGCACGACAGCCACGACACGCAGCGCAGGCGCGACATCCGCCGCACGCACGACACGCACCGCACGCATCTCACGCACCGAGGACGCCCAGTGAAACGGCACACGGTCATCGACAGCCCCTACGACCCCCTCACCCTCGTCGCCGACGACGACGGCGTCCTGTGCGGCCTCCACATGGTCGGTCAGCGGCACCGTCCGCCGGAGGAGACCTTCGGTGAGCGCGACGACACCCTCTTCGGCGAGGTCACCGAGCAGCTCGACGCCTATTTCGAGGGCGAGTTGAAGGAGTTCACCGTCGAACTGTGCCTGATCGGGACGCCCTTCCAGCTCAGCGTGTGGGACCAACTGCGGAAGATCCCCTACGGCGAGACCAGGTCGTACGGCGAACTCGCCGAAGCCCTGGGCAACATGGGCGCCTCCCGCGCGGTCGGTCTCGCCAACGGCAGGAATCCGATCGGGATCATCGTGCCCTGCCACCGGGTGATCGGCGCGAGCGGCGGTCTCACCGGCTACGGCGGCGGCCTGGACCGCAAGCGGCAGCTCCTGGACTTCGAGAGCGGAGCGGCACTCTTCTGACCGCCGGCCGTCCCATGGCCGCCGCTGGGGGAAACTTGTTGGTAACAGGCCGCAACCCATGGGGAGTTGACAGAGTCTGAACAGCCATGAAGATCTCCTTTCTGCTCCACAACGCCTATGGGATCGGGGGCACGATCTCCACCACCTTCAATCTGGCCCGCGCGCTCGCCGCGCGGAACGAGGTGGAGATCGTCTCGGCCCTGCGGCACCGTGAGCGGCCGACGCTGTCCCTGGACCCCGCGGTCTCGCTGAGGTCGCTGGTGGATCTGCGGCAGGAGAAGGAGCATCCGGCGCACCTGAGACCCGCGAGGGTGTTCCCCCGCGCCGAGTACCGCTACCGGCAGTACAGCGAGTTGACCGACCAGCGGATCGGCGCGTATCTCGCGCAGACCGACGCCGACGTGGTGATCGGGACCAGACCGGGGCTCAACGTCCATCTGGCGCTCCAGACCCCGCGGCACGTCGCCCGCGTCGGCCAGGAACACCTCACCCTGGACAACCATCCGCCCCGGCTGCGTTCCGCCCTGCGCCGGGCCTACCGCCGGCTCGACACGCTCACCACGGTGACCGAGGCGGACGCCGCCGCCTACCGGCGCAAGGTGCGGATGCCCGGAGTCCGGGTGGAGGCGCTTCCCAACAGCGTGCCGGAATCCGTGCTGCCGCCCGCCGACGGATCCGCCAAGGTGATCATCGCGGCCGGCCGTCTGGTCCCGGTCAAACGGTACGACCTGATCGTCGAGGCCTTCGCCGGGGTCGCCGCCGAACATCCCGACTGGCGGCTGCGCATCTACGGCAGGGGCGACGAGCACGAGCCGCTGCGGCGGCTCATAGCGGACCTCGGCCTGTACGACAGGGTCCTCCTGATGGGCGCGGCCACCCCCATGGAGGCGGAGTGGGTCAAGGGTTCCATCGCGGTGGCGGCCTCCGACTACGAGGCGTTCGGCATGACCATCATCGAGGCGATGAGCTGCGGTCTGCCGGTCGTGAGCACCGACTGCCCGCACGGACCGGGCGAGATCATCGAGGACGGCGTCGACGGCCGACTCGTACCCGTCGGGGACCGCGACGCGCTCGGCGAGGCGCTGCGGGGACTCGTCCGCGACGACGAGTGGCGCCTGCGCGCGGGCCGTGCGGCCAGGAAGAACGCGCGCAGATTCGCCCCGGGCCCCGTCGTCACCCAGGCGGAACGCCTGTTCGCCGAGGCCGTGTCGGCGAGAAGGGCCGGCCGGCCGGTGCTGCGGGAACGCTCCGCCGCCCGCCGCGTCCTGGCCGGCCACGGCTTCGCGCTGCGCGACGTGGCGCACAGCGCCGCCGACGGAGTGCTGCGCACCCTGCGGAGGCAGCGATGACCACGGACACGGGGACGCCCCCGCACCTCGGCTGCTCCATCGGCACGGACGGCCGGATCACCTTCGACCTGCCACCCGGGTCGCCCGAAGGGCAGCGGCTGCTGCTGCGACTGCGCCCGAAGAAGGGACAGCCCGAAAAGGACCTCCACGTCCTCGACTTCGAGCCCGCCGGGGAGCGCCGGCGGGCGGTCCTCGACCCGCACCTCGTGCTCGCCGAGGGCCGCTGGGACGTGTACCTGCTTGGGGAACCGGGAGCCGAGCGGCAGCGTCCGCGCCCCGGCCCGCGCGATCTGCGGGCCCTCGTCGACGGACACCGTCGCCGCCGCCCGTCCCCGGTCTCCGTCCGGATCCCCTACGTCACCAAGGACGGCCACCTCGCGGTGCGCGCCTGGCTGCGCCCCGCCCACGCGGAGGCCGAGGCGGTCGACGTGACCGGGCGGTCGATGACGGTCAGGGCACGCCTGCACGGCGCCTCGCTCCAGGAGGGAGCCGTCGTGAGCCTGCGGCTGCGGGGTGCCGGTGCCACCGCCCGTACGGTGGAGCCGCGGGCCGAGGACGAGGGACGGAGCCTCTCCTTCACCGTCGACTACGCGGAGCTGGCGGCCGGGACACCGTCGGGGGCCGGGGTCTGGGACGTCTTCGTCCGCCCCGGGGCCGAGGCACCCCGGATACGCGTCGGCCGTCTCCTCGACGACCTCGCGGACCGCAAGGAGATCGTCGTCTACCCGCCCGCCGACGTCGGCGGTGCCGCCCTGCGCCCCTACTACACCGTCGACAACGACCTCTCCGTCGAGGTGAGCGCGAACGCGTGACCTGTATGGCGCACCGCGACCTTCCGCCCGGGTGACCCCGGTGGCGTGGCCCCGCGATCACTGATGTCTGTACGAAGGGGGAGCAGGCAGAAAGCGGGAGACCATGGAGCGGAAGCACAAGCGCCTCGCGACGCGCCGGGCCGCCGGGGTGGCGGGGGTTGCCTTCGCGCTCCTGACGGCCGCCGCGATCACGCTGGTGCGCGTCGCCCTGCCCGGCGGCGGGGACGACGTGACCCTCGACGCCGGACAGCGCAGCGGCGTCCGTACGGCGCTGGAACTGGTGCCGTTCGCCGGCATCGCCTTCCTGTGGTTCATGGGCGCCCTCCGCGAGCAGGGCGGCCGGGCCGAGGACCGGTTCGTCGCCACCGTGTTCCTGGGCAGCGGCGTCGTCTTCGTCGCCATGCTGTTCGGCGCCGCCGCGGCGGCCGGGACCGTGCTCGGTGAGGGCGGGCAGGACTCCACCTTCGGCAGCCACTTCGCGTACGCCCTGCTGACCACGTACGCCATGCGCATGGCGGCGGTGTTCATCATCGCGACCTCGACCATCGGCCGCCGTCTGGGCGCCCTCCCGCGCCCCCTCGTCGTCATCGGCTACCTCGCGGGGCTGACCCTGCTCGTGGCGGGATCGGGCGTGCCCTGGTCCGAGATGGTCTTCCCGGCCTGGGCGCTGCTCCTCAGCCTGAACATCCTGCGGGGCCGGCCTCCCGCCGCCGTACGCGAGGACGCGCCCGCCTGACCCCGCGCACGCCCGCCCGACCTCCCGGGCACGCCCGTCTGCCCCCGGGCGCGCCCGCCACTGCGGTCGGCCCCGGTCGCGGCGCTCACTCGAACGGTCTTGCCCTCGTCGCGGCTTCCCCTCCTCCCGCCGACAGTGGTCGCAGGAGGGTTGAACGGGCCATTGGAGAGGACCGATCCCGTGGTAAGGATTGCCGTCGATCTGAACCGGTGTCAGGGGTACGCGCAGTGCGCGTTCCTCGCCCCCGAGATCTTCGCCATGCACGGCCGGGAGGCCCTGCTGTACGACCCGGACGCCGACGACGCGCACCGCGAGAAGCTGGACCGGGCCGCCGCGGCCTGCCCCGTCCAGGCCGTGCTCGTCGACGCCGTCGAACCCGGAACGGTGGAACCCGGTGACGCGGGGACCGACGGCACGCAACGCGCCGCGGACGGGCCGGCCGAGGCGGTGTCCGGTGCCCGGTGACAGCTCGCTGGAACGGCTCAAGCGCGACGGCCGCATCGTCGTCGTCGGCGCCTCGCTGGCCGGTCTGCGGGCCGCCGAAGCCCTGCGGGACAAGGGCTTCGCCGGGTCCCTGACGCTGATCGGCGACGAGCCCTGCGAACCGTACGACCGGCCCCCGCTGTCCAAGCAGGTGCTGCTCGGCCGTGCGAGCGCCGAGGGCACCGCGCTGCCCAGGCTCCGGGCCGTCGACGCGACCTGGCGGCTCGGCACCCCGGCCACCGGACTGGACATGGCGGCCCGGCGGGTGCGCCTGGCCGACGGCGACGAGGTGCCGTACGACCGGCTGCTGATCGCCACCGGCACCCGGGCGCGACCGTGGCCGCACGAGGACGAGGCGGACCTGGACGGCGTCTTCGTGCTGCGCGGCCGGGACGACAGCGCCGCCCTCGCGCGACGGCTGGAGGCGGGGCCCCGGCGGGTGCTGGTCATCGGGGCCGGATTCACCGGCTCGGAGATCGCCTCCGCCTGCCGCGAACGCGGCATCCCCGTCACCGTCGCCGAACGCGGTTCCGGTCCGCTGGTCGGCGCGCTGGGCGGGGTGGTCGGCGCGGTCGCCGCCGAGATGCACCGCGAGCACGGGGTGGACCTGCGGTGCGGGGTCATGGTGACCCGCCTGGAGGGCGACGCCTCGGGACGGGTGCGCGCCGCGCACCTGTCCGACGGGTCCACCGTCGAGGCCGACGTGGTGATCGTCTCGCTCGGCGCCCTCCGCAACACCGAGTGGCTCGCCGGGTCCGGACTCGGCGCCGGACCCCGCGGCATCGCCTGCGACGCCGGCTGCCGCGCCTTCGACATCCGCGGCATCGTCACCGACGACATCTACGCGGCCGGCGACGTCGCGCGCAGCCCGCACGCCCTGTTCGGCTACCAGTTCCTCTCCCTGGAGCACTGGGGCAACGCCGTCTCGCAGGCCCGGATCGCGGCGCACAACATGCTCAGCGAGAGCAGCGACCGGCTGCCCCACATGGAGGTGCCGGCGTTCTGGTCCTCGCAGTTCGGGATCAACATCAAATCTGTCGGGATCCCCTCGATGGGCACGGAGATCCTCATCGCCCAGGGCTCACTGGCGGACCACCGGTTCCTCGGCGTCTACGGATACCAGGGGCGCGTCATCGGCGCCGTCGCCTTCGACCACGGCCGGTGGCTGCCGTTCTACCAGGAGCTGATCGAGACCACCGCGCCGTTCCCGCCGGCGTTCGCCACGGTCGACCGGCGCCCGGACGGACAGCGGCCGATGGACGCGGACTTCCCCGACCCCTCGGTCCCCACCCACGGCCCCACCGTGACCCTCAGCGGATACTCGCCCGCCGACCGCCGGCTGACGTTCACCCCGGCGCACTGACCGCACGGCCACGAGGACTCTAGGACCCGCCATGACGCCATCGCTGCTGCACCAGATCCTGGACTACGCCAACCGGGCCGACCCGTACCCGATCTACAAGGAGCTGCGGAAGACGCCGGTCCACCACGAGGCCGACGGGCCGTACGTGGTCAGCACGTACTACGAGATCCGCAGCCTGCTGCACGATCCCCGGATCAGCTCCGACGCCCGCAACCTGGCCGCCAACGCGGCCGACCCGCTGGCCTCCGGGGCGCCCCCGGAGGAGAGCACCCTCCCGCCGGGCTTCCTGCGGCTCGACCCGCCGGAGCACGACCGGCTGCGGCGGATGACGAACCGTCCCTTCGGCCCGCCGCACTCGCCCCACCGGGTCGACGGGATGCGCGGAGAACTCCACGACATCGTCACCGGACTCATCGACGGCATCGGCGACCCGGAACGGATCGACCTGGTCGAGCAGTTCTCGTATCCGTTCCCGGTGACGGTGATCTGCCGGCTCCTCGGCGTGCCGCGCGAGGACGAGGCGCGCTTCCACGTCTGGGCGGACACCCTCGCCGCGAGCCTGGACCCCGACCCGGACGCCGGTACCGCCCAGCGGGGCGAGGACACGCAGGACGCCCGGATGCAGCTCGGCATGTACCTGGCCGGTCTGATCGAGGAGCGCCGCAAGAACCCCGGCGAGGACATGCTCTCCCAACTGGCCACGGCCGAGGGGGAGGACGGTCCCATGACGACGATGGAACTGCTCAGCACCGCCGCGCTGCTGCTCATCGCCGGCCACGAGACCACGGTCAACCTGATCACCAACGGGATGCTGACCCTGCTGCGCAATCCCGACGTGCTCCAGCGGCTGCGCGCCGATCCGCGGCTGGCGGTGCCCGTCGTCGAGGAACTGCTGCGCTTCGAACCGCCCGTGCAACTGGTGCCGCAGCGCACCGCCCTCGCCGACATCGAGGTCCGCGGTGTCACCATCCCCAAGGGCGCCCCCATCTGGCTGGTCCTGGCGTCGGGCAACCGCGACCCCCAGCGCTTCGCGGACCCGGACCGCTTCGACCCGGACCGCAAGGACATCCAGCACCTCGGCCTCGGCAGCGGCATCCACAGCTGCTTCGGCGCGCCGCTGGCCCGGCTGGAGACCCAGTTCGCCCTGTCGGAACTGGCCCGGAGACTGGAGAACCCCCGCCTCCTGGAAGAGGTCCCCCCGTACCGCCGGAACGCCGTACTGCGCGGCCCGCGCCACCTCCCCATCGCCTGCGACGGGATCCGCCCGTAGGGAAGGATCCCGTCGCAGGGAACGCGACGGCCTGACGCGGACTAGCCGCGGTCGCCCCGGCCCAGGGTGTCCTCCAGCCAGTCGAAGACCACCTCGCAGTGCTGCTGCGGAGCCATCGGCGAACAGTGCAGTTGGGCACCGGTGGCCGCCCGCATCAGCCGGAACTCCTTCCGGGTGCGCAGCAGATCGAAGAACTCGCGCGGCTGACCCGGGTAGAAGACCTCGTCGTCGTAGTCGAGGACCAGAGTGGGGCACTTGATGCGGCCCACGATCCGGGTGATGTCGAGTGCCATGATCCGCTGGGCCGGTGTCCAGAAGTCGGTGAAGAGCCGGCCCCGGCGGGCGGCGAGCATCGCCGGGATCGAGAAGGGCTCGATCCGCTTCTCGAGGACGAACCGCTCGGACGGCGACAGTCCGGGGGCGACCTCCTCGTTCCAGATGCGGTTGGTCTCCGCCTTGTCCGGCGTCACGATGTCCCGAAGCTCCGGCGGGAAGCCGAGCCACGGGGCGAGGCAGCCCGGCAGCGCGGCCAGGGCGGCGATCCGGTGCTCGAAGGCCGCGGCGCGCGGTGCGAGGTCACCGCCCATGGAGAGGCCCGTCAGCGCGATCCGACGCGCGTCGACGTCCCCGCGGCGCTCCAGCCAGTCCACGAGCGGCGAGACCACCTGCTCCCAGCGAGGGCTGAAGACGAGTTGGTCGACGAAGAGCAACTGGCCCTGACCCGGACCGTCGTAGACGAGCGCGTTCCAGCCGCGGGCGAGCGCGGCGGAGACCCCGTAGGTCCACATGTCGACGTTCGGGCCGTCGCTCCCGTTCGTGAGGATGACCGTCGGCCGGGGCCTTCCCGAGTCGTCGGGGCGGAAGAACCAGACGGGGATCGAGATCCCGCCCTGGTACGGGACCTGGGCGGTGATCGCCGCCGGCGTGCACAGCCGTGCGAACGTGTCCCAGGAGCGGCGCCCCGCCAGATAGATCTTCTTCTCGTCACCCGGGGTCTCCGAGCCGAGCACGAAGAACAGGGCCTGCCCGTAGTACTGGGCGGCGCGCAGCGACTGGGCGCGGCGCGTCTGCTCGTGGGGCGAGGGGGTGGCCGTCAGCCGGTCGCCCCAGCGGCGGAACTCCGCGGTGTAGGTCTGCTCGCTCGCCCCGGCGGCGTTGATGGCGTTGACGGCGGTCAGCACCTCGCCGACCTCGGCCGCGCCGAACCCGGCGCCCCCGAGCGCGAGCAGCGCGTTGAAGTTGAGCCCCGGGTCCGCGAACAACTGCATGGCGCCGGGCGTCGGCGACGCGTCGGGTGCGTGGGCCGGGGCCGGACGGTGGGCGTCACGCTGCGTCGCGAACGCCGGTGCCGAGTTCGCCGGGGCGGCGGACGCAGCGGACAGTGCGACTGCCCCCGCCCCTGCCGCGAGCCCGGCGAGAGCACCCCGCCGGGTGAGCGTCTGCGCATGGTCTGTGTACGCGTTCGTCATGAGACCGAACGTAGGAGCAGGCCTTGCCACCACCCGGCCCGCCGCTCCCGGCGGTCCTTCGAACGGACCCTTGGCGAGCGGCCGCGCGTGGCTATCGGTTCGCCGCGTGCAGCCCCCGCAGCAGCTCCGGCAGAGCGGTGCCGATCGGTTCGCGGATCACCTCGTCGGCGCGTTCGTCGTACGGGGTCGGCTCGGCGTTGACGATGACGAGCCGGGCTCCGTGATCGGCGGCCACGTCGGCGAGGCCCGCCGCCGGATGGACCTGGAGGCTGCTGCCGACGGCGATGAACACCTGGCAGGCCTTCGCGATGGCGGCGGCCTGGCCGAGGACGACGGGGTCGAGCCGTTCACCGAACATGACGGTCGCCGGCTTGAGGATCCCGCCGCACGCGCGGCAGTCCGGGTCGTCCTCCCCGGCGTCGACCCGGGCGAGGGCGTCCTCCATGGGCCCGCGCGCGTGGCACTCGGTGCACACGACACTCCTCGCGGTGCCGTGCAGTTCGAGCACCTTGCGCTCGGGCATGCCGGCGAGCTGGTGCAGCCCGTCCACGTTCTGGGTGAGCACCCGCACGGGGACCCCGGCCCGCTCCAGTTCGGCCACCGCCCGGTGCGCGGCATTGGGCTCGGCCCCCAGGGCACCGCTCTCCCGCCGCATCAGCCACGCCCGGCGCCTGATTTCCGGATCACCCATGTAGTACTCGTACGTGACGAGCTTCTCGGCCTCGGGATCCTTGCGCCACAGCCCCTCTGGCCCGCGATAGTCGGGGATCCCGGAGTCGGTGGAGATACCCGCCCCACTGAGGACGGCGACGAGTGGCCTGTTCATGGGCATGAAGGTACGGCGCCCGCCTGCCCGGAGCGACCGGATATCCGGGGGCGACAGAGAGTCGCGGATGGGGACCGGGAGGAGGAACATCGGAGGCACGGAGACAAAAGGGTGGTTATGGGGACGCCGTCTATGCATTTCAGCGAGAGTCCGGAGGATCCGTTCGCCCTCGGGCACGCCGCCTCGGCCGTGCTCGACGATCACGGCACCGTGGTCGGCTGGAGCGCGCGTGCGCAGGAGCTGCTGGGCTACCCGGCCAAGGAAGTGATCGGACGGGCGTGGCGGGACCTCCTCGTCGACGCCCGCGACCTGCCCGTGGCGCGGTCCGTCGTCGTGGACGCCATGAGGGCGGGGGGCTGGTTCGGAGTCGTGCCCGTCCTGCACCGTGACGGACGGCGCGTGGAGATGGGCTTCCGGGCCCGCGCGATCGCCCGCGACGCAGACCGCCAGGAGTGGTTCCTGGTCGGTGCCCCCGCCGCGGAGGTCGTCGCCTGGCAGCGGGACCGCGCCCTGCTGGACGGCCTGTACCACCGGTCCCCGATCGGTCTGGCCATCCACGGCCCGGACCGGAAGGTGATCCGGGTCAACCGTGCGATCGAGAAGGCGAGCGGCATCACGGCCGAGGCGCCGGTGGGCCGCAGTTCCGGTGAGTTCCTGGTCGACGAGGACGCGGGTCCGGCCGAGGAACGGGTGCGCCACGTCCTGGAGACCGGCGAACCGCTGATCTTCACCGAGCAGTCGGCGCGCACACGCCATGCTCCCGGGAAGGAACGGATGGTGTCCGTCTCCGCGTTCCGGATGGAGGACTCCTCGGGCCGGGTTCTCGGCGTGGCGGAGACGATCGAGGACGTGACCCAGCGCTACCGCGCCCGCCGCAGACTCACCCTCCTGAACGAGGCGAGCGCCCGGATCGGCACCTCGCTGGACGTGACGCAGACCGCCTGGGAACTCGCCGAGGTGGCCGCCTCCGGTCTGGCCGACCACTGCTCGGTGGACCTCCTGAAACCGGTGACACTGGGTGACGAACTGCCCTCGGACATGGCGGGGGCGCTCCTGCGGGTGGCCCTTTCACCGCCGGAACCACGGGTCCCGTTCCAGGTGGGCGAGGTGGTCCCGCTCCTTCCGGGGTCTCCGCAGGAGCGGTGCCTCGCCGAGCGCCGTCCGATCCTCGAACGGCTGCTGTCGCTGCGCCCCGAGTGGTACGCCATGGACCGGCGGCGGATCGAGGTCGCCCTGGGGCTCGGCGTCCACTCCCTGATCGCGGTGCCCCTGATGGCACGCGGCCTGGTCCTCGGCGTGGTGAGCCTGTGGCGAGTGCGCCATGCGGAGCCCTTCGAGGACGACGACGCCGCGGTGGCCCACGAGTTCTCCTCGCGCGCGGCCGTCTGCATCGACAACGCGCGCCGCTTCACCCAGCAGCAGAGCGCCGCCCTGACGCTGCAGCGCAGTCTGCTGCCGGGCACGGTGTCCGACCTGCCGGCCGTCGAGGTGGCCCACCGGTACCTGCCGGCGAGCGGTGAACCGGGCATCGGCGGCGACTGGTTCGACGTCATCCCGTTGTCGGGGGCCCGGGTCGCCCTCGTCGTGGGAGACGTGGTCGGCCACGGAATCCACGCCGCGGCCTCGATGGGGCGCCTGCGCGCCGCCGTGCGCACCCTGGCCAGCCTCGACCTGGAACCGGACGAGGTGGTGGCCCGGCTGGACGATCTGGTCAGTCTGCTGGCCGCCGAGATGGAGGCGAACACCGAGGGCAACGAGTCGGCGATCGAGCAGGTGCTCGGGGCCACCTGCGTCTACGCGGTCTACGATCCGGTCTCCCGGCACTGCTCCCTGGCACGCGCCGGCCACCCGGCCCCCTTGGTGTCCATGCCGGACGGCCGGGTGTCCGTGCTCGACCTGCCCGCGGGGCCGCCCCTCGGCCTGGGCGGGCTGCCGTTCGAGATGTACGACCTCGACCTCCCCGAGGGCAGCGTGCTCACGCTGTACACCGACGGCCTCCTGGAGGCGCGCGACGGCGACATCGACGCCGCACTGGAGAAGCTGGGGGAATGCCTGACCCCCTGCGCCGATCCGCTGGAGCGCACCTGCGACGAGGTGGTCGAGGCGCTGCTCCCCACGGACCGCCGCCCCACCGACGACATCGCCCTGCTCATGGCCCGTACCCGGGTGCTGCCGCCGGAGAACGTCGCCACCTGGCACCTGCCTCTGGAGGCCACCGCCGCCGCCCGCGCCAGGGAGCTGGCTACGGCGAAGCTGGCCGAATGGGGGCTGTCGGACCTGGCCTTCACCACCGAGCTGGTCGCCAGCGAGCTCGTCACCAACGCCTACCGGTACGCGGACGGCCCCGTCACCCTGCGCCTCATCCGTGCCCAGTGCCTGATCTGCGAGGTGTCCGACACCAGCCACACGTCCCCGCATCTCCGAAGGGCCCTCAGCACGGACGAGGGCGGACGCGGCCTCTTCCTGGTCGCGCAGCTCACGGAGCGCTGGGGCACCCGCTACACCCACGACGGCAAGACGGTCTGGACGGAACAGCCCCTGCCCCCGTCCTGACCGCGCGACCAGGGAAGGCGGCCGTTCCGGTCAGGAACCCGACAGGACATGTCAGGAACCCGACAGGACGTCCCCGAGCATCGGGTCCTCGCCGGACCGGCCGACGCCCGCCGACGCCGGGCCGAAGCTCACCGCGCCGGTGGTCGTGACGCCGGAGGTGGAGCCGCGCAGCACCCACACGGCGCCGTCGTCGCTGTTCTCTCCGGCCGCCCCCACCGACAGGTCCGCGCGCCCGTCCCGGTTGTGGTCGGCGAGGTGGACGGCGTCGCCGAACCCGTCCGACGACTCGTTCGAGCCCGGCACACCCGAGGTGCCCTGGTTGAAGGACTGGGCCCGGGTCGCCGTCAGGCCCGAGGAACCTCCGCGCAGCACCCAGACGTTGCCGACGCCGGCCGCCGAGCCGATGGACTCGTTGTCCGCGCCGACGGCGAGGTCCGGGTAGCCGTCGCCGTTGACGTCGCCCGCCGCGAGCGAGGCTCCGAACCAGTCGTCGGACTCGTCCGAGCCCGGCACGCCCGGCGTGTCCTGGCTGAAGACGGCGCTGCGCGTGGTGTCGACGCCTGCCGTGCCGCCGTAGAAGACGGTGGCGTAGCCGCCCTTCGCGGGCGGGTTCACGATGCCGACGAAGTCGGTGCCGACGACCAGGTCGTCGTGTCCGTCCCGGTCGAAGTCGGCCACGGCGAACGCGCTCGTGTACCCCGGGCCCGCCTCGGTCTGGAAGACGGGCCCGGTCGAGGTGCCCCGGTAGACGAAGTTGCCGGAGGCGGAACCCACCACGACGTCGTCCGTGCCGTCGTCGTCGAAGTCCCCGGCGGCCAGTTGTACGGCGCCGTCGGGATACGCGCCGGACTCGATCCCCGCGTCGAAGCGCACCTTGCCGGCCGCGCCGCCCGCCTTGGTGAAGCCGCCCTTGAAGATCCACACGTCCTTGCCGGTGGATCCGACCGCGAGATCGGCCTTGCCGTCGCCGGTGAAGTCGCCGACCGCGAGGGACTGGCCGAACCGGTCGTGGCCCGAGGGGTTCGGGTCGCTGACCGTCGTGCCGCCCGACAGGCCGGACGAGCCGCCCCACAGGATCGTGACCGAGCCGCCGTCGACGTCGCCGCCGACGTCCTCCAGCGGTGTGCCCACCACGAGATCGCCGTAGCCGTCGCGGTTGAGGTCGCCGTGGGCGAGCTCGGTGCCGAAGCGGTCGGAGGTCTCGGAGTCGCCCGGCACGCCGGAGGAGCTCTGCGACGTCGTCTTGTGGCGGGCTGCGCTGATACCGGCGGCCGAGCCGTAGTCGACCACGACGGCGCCCGCCTTCGCCTTCCCGTTCGCGACGGCGCCCGGCGCGCCGGTCGCCAGGTCCCGGTAGCCGTCACCGTTGAAGTCGTCGGCGAGGCCCGACGGGGCGGCGCTCGCGGCGTCGGGCAGGGTGACGAGCAGACCACCGGCCAGGGCGGCCGTGACGACGGCGACGCCGAGGACGACGGAACGCGGGGAACGCTTGTGATGCGAGCGGGACATGAGTTCCTCTCCGTGACATGTGTACGGTCCGAAGACTCCCGGTGAATCCGAAGGGTTGTACGGGACCGGTGAGGTCCTGGACCGGACGGTCGGCACACGTGACGACGCATCAGGCCGCGTCCTGTGGAGTGAAGTTGGCCTTACGGAGAGGACGTTGGCCGCGCCCGGCGGACCGGACGGCGGGAAGCCTGGTCCCTCGTACCCCCGGCGCCGGCGGCGCGGGTTGCGCCGTGAGGGTGGGGATCACGCGTCCACCCGGAGGGATTTCGAGGACCCGTGCGCGGGCCGCGCGGCAACGGCGGATCCCGTGGGTACGCTCGCGCCCCGAGCCGTCCCTCCGAACGCGTGCAGGAGAAGACCCATCACCGAGCCGAAGTCCGAGGAGCCCGGGCCCGCTTCGGGCGAGCGGTCCGGCGAGGCCGAGTCCCCGCCGGGCAACCAGCCCACGGAGGCCGAGCAGCTCAGGAACATGCTGGTCCAGCCCGCCTACCGGAAGGCGCTGGTGTTCTGCGCCGTGATCGGCGTCCCGGTCTCGCTCGCCGCGTTCTGGTTCCTGGTGCTCCTCCACGAGCTGGAACACCTGATGTGGGAGCAGTGGCCGCACGATCTCGGGTGGTCGGATCCGCCGTGGTGGTGGCCGCTTCCCCCGATGCTCCTGGCGGGCATCCTGGTGGGCCTGATCGTGCTGTGGTTTCCGGGCCGGGGCGGACACATCCCGGCCTCGGGACTCCACGCCGGCGGGACGACGACATCCGCTCTGCCGGGCGTCGCGCTCGCCGCGCTGGCCAGCCTTCCGCTGGGAGCCGTGCTCGGCCCCGAGTCGCCGCTGATCGCCCTCGGCGGAGGCCTGGCGCTGCTGTTCCGAGATCTCGTACGGGCTCCCGCGACCCAGGCGGGCACGGCCCTGCTCGGTGCGGCGGGCGCCGCGGCGGCCATCTCGGCGATCTTCGGCAGTCCCCTGGTCGCCGCCGTGCTGCTCATGGAGGTCGCCGGGGTGGGCGGACCGCAGTTGTTCGCGGTGATGCTGCCCGCCCTGCTGGCCAGCGGAGTCGGGGCCATCGTGTTCACCGGGTTCGGCAGTTGGACCGGACTGTCGACCGGCAGCCTCAGGGTCGGGATCCCCGCGCCCTCGACCCTGGACACCGGGGACGTGGTCTGGTCGGTGCTCATGGCGTTCGTCATCGGGATCGGCGTCCACTGGGTGATCATGGGCGGCCGGTACGCGGCCCGCGCCGTGTCCGCCCACACGATGCGGACCACGGTGCTGTGCGCGCTCGGCGCCGGCGGCTGCGCGGCGCTCTACGCCGCCCTCACCGGACGTTCACCGGCCGACGTGGCCCTGTCCGGCCAGGCCACCCTCTCCCAGCTCGCCGCCCACCCGCACGCGTGGTCGGTGGGCAGCCTCGTGGCCGTGGTGCTGCTCAAGTCCGTCGCGTACGCGCTGTGTCTGGGCACCCTCAGGGGCGGTCCGGTGTTTCCCGCGCTGTTCCTCGGCGGCGCGACGGGCGCCCTGCTGGCACCGCTCCCGGGGTTCGGCGTGGCGCCGGCGATGGCGGCGGGCATGGCCGCCGCGTCCGCCGCCGCGCTCAGGCTGCCGGTGAGCTGCGTCGTGCTGGTCGTACTCCTCGTGGGCAACTCGGGAACGGTGCCGGTGATCGTGCTCGCCGCCGTGGTGTCCTTCGTGACCGTCGAACTGCTTCCGCAGGGTCCGGACATCCCGCCGTTCAGGGCCGCAGCGCGTCGAGGGCCTCGTCCAGCGTCGTCGCGGCCATGATGAGGGAGAGATGGGTGAAGGCCTGCGGGAAGTTGCCCAGTTGCTCCCCGCTCGGGCCGATCTCCTCGGCGAACAGGCCGACGTGGTTGGCGTACGTCTGCATCTTCTCGAAGGTGTAGCGGGCCTGGGGGAGCCGTCCCGCGCGGGCGAGCGCGTCGACGTACAGGAACGTGCAGAGGCTGAACGTCCCCTCGGAGCCGCGCAGTCCGTCCGGGGAGGCCTGCGGGTCGTAGCGGTAGACGAGGCTGTCGGAGACGAGGACGCGCTCCATGGCGTCCAGGGTGCGCAGCCAGCCGGGGCTCCGCGCGAAGACGAAGCCGACGCGGGGCGCCAGCAGCAGGGAGGCGTCCAGGACGTCGCCGCCGTAGTGCTGGACCATCGCCTGATGGGTGTCGTCCCAGCCCCGCGCCATGACCTGTTCGAAGATGTCGTCCCGCGCCTTCGTCCAGAGGGCGGTGTCGGCCGGCCGGCTGAACTCCGCGGCCAGCTTCAGGCCCCGGTCGAACGCGGCCCAGCACATGACGCGGCTGTAGGTGAAGTCCTTGCGCCCGCCCCGGGTCTCCCAGATGCCCTCGTCCGGGCGGTCCCAGGAGTGCGCGAGCCAGTCGAGGATGCCGCTCAGCGCCTTCCAGCCGTGGTATCCGCCCTGTTCCCCCACCGCCCGGCCCTCGGCCAGCGCGTAGAGGGCCTCGCCGTAGATGTCGAGCTGCAACTGGCCGGCGGCCCCGTTCCCGGCGCGTACCGGGTACGACCCCCGGTAGCCCTCGAAGTGCTCCAGGATCTCCTCCGTCAGATGCGGGTCGCCGTCGACCCGGTACATGATCTGCAGCGGCTCGTCCTCCGGTCCCTCGCGCTCCTGGAGGCGCTCGCCCAGCCAGCGGGTGAAGTGCGCCGCCTCCTCCATGAAACCGAGGTCGAGCAGCGCCCGCACCGACAGCGAGCCGTCCCGCACCCACGTGTACCGGTAGTCCCAGTTGCGCTCACCGCCGATCTGCTCGGGCAGCCCCATGGTCGCGGCGGCGACCGGCGCCCCGGTGGGCGCGTACGTCAGGAGCTTGAGGGTGATCGCGGAGCGGTGCACCATCTCCGTCCAGCGGCCTCGGTAGTTGGACGTGCGGACCCACTTCTGCCAGAAGTCGACGTTGTTCCAGAGGTCCTCGGTGATCCCGTCGACGGTGGGCGGCGGCGGGGCCTCGCCGCCCGGCCGGCACACCGTGAACACGACGGCGGCCGTCTCGCCGTTGTGCAGGGTGATGCCGCCCCGGACGTCGTCGCCGTCGCGTTCGAGCGGGATGTTGCCCTGGAGGTGCGCGGTCGCCACCGGGGACCTGAAGGCCGCCGTGAGGGAGGTGAGGTCGAGTTCGTGGCCCGCCCGCGCGTAGTCGAACCGCGGCCGGCACTCGAGACCGAAGCGCACGGTCCCGCGGACCGAACGGACCACGCGCACCAGACTGTGCCGGTCGGTCGGCGTCGGGCCCGGGAGGACCGGCATGTAGTCGATGACCTCGCCCACGCCGTCCGGTGACATGAAGCGGGTCACCACGACGGCGGTGTCCGGGTAGTAGAGCTGCTTCCAGGTTCCCCCGGGGTTTTCGGGGGCGAGACGGAAGTATCCGCCGCCGTCGTGGTCCAGCAGCGCGGCGAAGACGCTGGGGGAGTCGAAGCGCGGTGCCGCGAACCAGTCGATCACGCCCTGGGACGACACCAGAGCCGCGGTCTGCAGGTCCCCGACCAGGCCGTGGTCGGCGATGGGCGGATAGCGATCCATGCGGGTCTCCTTGTCGGAGGGAAGCGCCGGAAGGGGCGGAAGCCTGGAAGGGACGGAAGCGCTGGAAGGGGTGGAAGGGCGGAAGGGTGGAAGGGCGGAAGGGGCGGAAGGGGGGGGAAGCGCTGGAAGAGGTGGAAGGGGTGGAAGGGGTGAAAGCGCTGGAAGCGCTGGACGGGGTGAAAGGGTCGGGTGGCGCGCGTCGGGCGGCGGGCAGCGGTCAGCGTGGGACCGGGGCACGGCGGGGCGCGCGTGGCAGAGCCGCGAGTGCCCGCCGGGGGCCGGGGCGTCAGGCCGCTTCGGCCTTTACGCGCCCCGAACGCACCGCGTCCACGAGCGCCTGGTGGTCCTTCTCGTTCTGGTCCGCGTACGCCTCCGCGAAGGAGACGAGCGCGCGGTCGAAGACGTCGCCCCCGCCCAGGTAGGAGGCGATGGCGATCCGGTCGCCGGACCTCGCGTGCGCGCGGGCCAGCGTGGCCCCGCACAGCTCGCCGAAGGCCCGCATGCCCGCCGGCACCATGAGCTCGGGTTCGGCGATGCCCTTCCAGTCGCGCAACTGCCGTACGTAGAAGTCCCGTCGGCGGCCGTCGATGCCCTCGGCCCGCTCCCAGCCCAGGAAGATGTCACTGGTGGCCTGCATGAGCCGCTGACCGGCGACCACACGCTCGCCCTGGGTCCGGTACTCGCTCGCGCCGGCGTACGGGGCGAGCACCGACTCGTCCGCCTCCTTGGCCTGGAGCAGCAACGGATCGGAGTCGTCCCGGCCGAGCATGAGGATGATCCAGCAACGCGTGCCCACACTGCCGACCCCGACCACCTTGCGGGCCGCGTCGGCGAACCGGTACTGCTCCAGCAGGAACCGCCGGTCCGAGGGCAGGCTCCGGCCGTAGCTGCCGATCAGCCGGCGGAGTTGCTTCTCCAGCCCGCCGCGCTGGACGTCGGTGAGCAGGTCCTGCAGCGGCACGATCAGCGGGGGATCCGCGGCGATCAGCGCCTGGCCGTCGACTATGTGCGTGAGCTTGTTGAACGCCTGGAGGCTGTCGCGGCTGCGCGCCTTGTCGGTCGTCTTCTTCCAGCGGTCGCGGCCCCGAGAGCCCAGCTCTCCGGCGATGTGGGTCCGCACCCAGTCCTCGTCGAAATGCGTGTACCAGACGGGGAGATTGCCGAGCCCGGCGAAACGCCTCATCCACTCGCGGTACGACCGCACGGTCGTCCGGACGATGTCGGCCCGCTCCTTGCGGCTGAAGCCGTTCGCCCGGGCCGCGATGACGAGGCTGGAGGACAGCCGCTTGACGTCCCACTCCCAGGGGCCGGGCAGCGTCTCGTCGAAGTCGTTGATGTCGAACATCATGCGGCGCTCCGGCGAGGCCAGCAGCCGGAAGTTCAGCATGTGCGCGTCCCCGCACAGTTGCGCCCTGATCCCGGACCGGGGGGTGCCGGCGAGGTCCGCGGCCATGATGGCGGCGGCTCCGCGGTAGAAGCGGAACGGTGACTCGGTCATCCTGCCGTAGCGGATCGGTACGAGCTCGGGCACCCGGGTCGCGGACTGCGCCTCCACGATGTCCACCGGGTCGGGCCGCTTCGGCGAGGGCGTGAAGTCGGCGTGGCTGGAGCGCGGCACGGCGGACCGGGCGGCCTTGCCGAGCGCGGCACGCTCCGCCGGGGTGTGGTGCGAGTGACGGCTGCCGGCCGGATGCTTGGGGGTCATGGGGGACGCTCCGCGTGTGGTCGCCGACGCGGCTGGCGCCGGTTGGCGCCCGGCGGTCGACTCCGCCGGTCACCGTCCTCGGATCGTGGTCCGGGCCCGCCCGTGGAGGGGGCTTCCGGCCTGGATCACCAAGGTAGCTCTGGGCGATATGTCCGGCGAGTCGACCTAATCGGGCGAGCCCAGACGGCGGGCCACGGCGGGTTCCCGGGCGATGACGGCGCCCACGGTGATGCCCGCGGAGATGACGACGCACAGTCCGATCAGCCAGGACAGCACGGTGAAGACGGCGCCCAGCGATCCGTAGCGCTCCAGGCTGTTGTTGAGCGCCTTGGGCACGTACAGCTTGGCGATCACCGACAGCACGGTGAGGGCCACGCCGGTCAGGAGCGCCCCGGGCAGCAGCGGCAGCCAGGGGAGTCGCCCCGCGAGCAGCAGATGCTGGGTCCACCACCAGACACCGACCTCGGTGACCAGGAGCAGCGGGATGCCGAGCCAGGACCCCGCCCCGAATCCGGTGCGCAGCGGTCCTTGCAGCGCGATGACGACGAGCATGGTCACGATCCACACGAACCAGCGCCAGACGGCCAGGCGCGCGCTCGCGGCCGGCAGCCGCCAGGCGCGCTGGCAGAGCCGCTGCATCGCCCTGCTGCACGCGGTGGCGGAGAGCAGCACCATCAGCAGGCTGACCGCCCCGACACTCTGGCGCAGGCCTGAGGAGCGCGCCCCGGACACCTTCCGCAGTTCCTCTTCGGCGGCGCCGGTGATGCCGAGGATGTCCCGCACCGAGCCGACGATCTCGTCGCGCACCGGCGCGGGGGCGAACGAGGCGACCGCGAAGAGCAGCGGAACCGCGGTCAGGAACGCCTGCGCGGCGAGCCGTGTCGCGGAGTCCAGCAGGTTCACCGCGCCGATGTGCGAGACGAGGCGGGTGATCACCGGGAACCGTCTCTCGGCGCCTGCGCGCAGTCCCAGCAGCCGGGCCTTCAGCGCAGCGACGCGCCCGCGCGGGCGGCTTCGGCCGCCGCCGTTCGAGCCGGGTTCCTCGTCCGCGCGCATGCCGCTCCCCGTGTCGCCCCGGCCGGGCCCCCGCGGGTGGCCGCGCTCTCAGGGTGCCGTCCGGCCGGGCCGCGAGCCCCGCGGCACGGGCGGCGTTGGGCCGTACGGGGAGGGTGCCGTCCGGTCCGACGGGCAGGTGCCGGGCCGCGCCGTGCCGGGCGGGGGACCGGATTTGTGGACGTGCATGGGGAAGGTGACGATGGGGGCATGCGCGACACCGCGGCGCTCGGCCGGGCGGGACCAGGCGGGGGCGGCGATGGTCCTTGACCTGCTGCTCATCGCTCTGGCGATCACCCTCGACCCCCTGCCGATCACCGGATTCGTGCTGGTGCTCTCCGCGGACCGGGGGATCTGGAAGGGCCTCGCCTTCATCCTGACCTGGCTCGCCTCCTTCGTCGCGATCATCGCCGCCGTCCTGCTCATGACCGGCGGCGAGCCACCGCCCCCGAGGTCCGCGCCGTCCACGGCCGCGCTCGCCGGCAAACTGGCCATCGGCGTGGGACTCGTGCTCTACGCGGAGCGGCGGCGGCGCAACCTCGGCAAGCGGCCGACGTCCTCCGGCTTCATGTCCCGGATCGAACACATCTCCCCCTGGACGGCGGCCGGCCTCGCGCTGCTGCTCCAGCCGTGGGGGATGATCGCGGCCGGGGCCTCCACCGTCGTGGACGCGAACCTCAACCACGCGGCGTCGTACGCGGCCCTGATGGGCTACGTCCTGCTGGCCAGTTCCAGCCTGCTCACGATGGAGCTCTACGCGACGTTCGCCCCACGGACGGCCCACATCCGCCTCGGGAGACTGCGTGCCTGGATGGAACGGCACCAGGACCAGGCGCTGGTGTCGCTGTTCCTGTTCCTGGGACTGTGGCTGGTCGGCAAGAGCATCTACCAGCTCACCGCGTGAGGTGCCGTACCGAAATGCGGCCGCTTCCGACCGATGCTGCAATGGCATGGATCAGGGGCAGGGTAAAACCATGACCACGCAGGGGTGAAGCCGTGAGCGAAGATGAATTCGTCGAGATGGGACCGATCGACTATATCGTCGTGGAGTTTCCCGGTAATCGAATGACGGGTGAGGGACTTCCGATCCTGGTGGACCTGGTCGACCGCGGCATCATTCGGATTCTCGACCTTCTGTTCGTGAGAAAGGACGAGGACGGTTCCGTGGTCGGCATGGAGGTCGCCGACTTCGACGGCGACGGAGCCCTCGACCTCGCCGTGTTCGAGGGCGTGTCCTCCGGCCTGCTCGGCGAGGACGACATCGCGGAGGCCGGGAACGCGCTGGAGCCCGGGAACTCCGCCGGGATCCTGGTCTACGAGAACGTGTGGGCGGCGCCCTTCGCCGCCGCGCTGCGACGCGGCGGAGCCCAGATGGTCGCCTCCGGACGCATCCCGGTGCCGGCCGTGCTGGCCGCGCTCGAGGAGACGGACGCCTGAGACCGGGCGGCCGGTCCTCGCGCCCGAGAGCCGTCGGCGGCCCCGCACCTCGGTGCGGGGC
>NZ_JBHTZF010000007.1:446416-508584 GCF_042790435.1 Streptomyces sp. NPDC056738 | reverse complement strand
AACAGGCGCCCGACCCACGAGGTCGCGGCTCCCGTCGTACGACGGGAGCGGCGCCCTCGGCGCTTCCCGACCGGAGGTGACCTGCCAGAATGCCCGCTCCCGGGGGCCGCCGCCCAGCGGATGTGCGGGACGGTGATTACTGGATAGAGTCACCCTTTTACACATGGTTGTGGGGACAACCAACGGGGCCGTTCGGCTGCCGACATCGGGGGAGGGCCTGCAGCTCATGAGTCGTCGCTCTACGGGTTTCGTCGGCGTCTGGGCCGAGGTGCAGCGGCAGCAGCAGCGCCAGCGGGAGCTCGACGAGAGACGGCGCAGGCAGGCGGAGCAGCAGGCGCGGGCCCACCAGCGGCGGGCCGCCCAGGAGTACCGCGAGTACCGGCAGTCCGAGGCACGGCGCCGTACCGAGGAACTGGACGCCGAGGTCGCCTCCCTTCAGGGGCTGCTCGCCGCGGGCTGCCGGGCGCCCGCCTTCCGGGCCGCCGCGCTCCTGCGTCCCGAACAGGTCCAGCCCTTCGCCCCGGGCCCGCTCGCGCAGCCGGTGGTCATGCCGGACATGGACCGGTACCAGGTGCAGGGCGGCTGGACCGCGAACCGCCGGGCGCAGGCGCAGGCCGAGGCGCGCGCCCGCTTCGAGCACGACTGGCACGCCGCCCAGGCCGCCGAGGCGCACCGGCAGCGCCAACTGGCCTCGTATCAACGGGAGTACCAGCAGTGGGCCGACGCCACGCTGGGGGAGGCGCGGCGGCACAACGCGGGCGTCGCCGAGGTGGCCGAAGGAGTCCGCCACCGGGATCCCGACTCCGTGATCGAGTACTTCTCCGCCGCTCTCTACTCGTCGTCGGCGTGGCCGGAGGGCTTCCCGCGCCGGATCGCCGCCGCCTACGACGCGGCCGCCGGGGAACTGGTCCTCGACTGGGAGCTTCCCGCCTACGACGTCGTCCCCGAGGCGAAGGCCGTCCGCTATCTGTCCGGCGCCGATCAGGACAAGGAGACCGCCCGTCCCGTGACCCAGCGGCGGGCCCTGTACCGCGAGGTCCTCGCGCAGTGCGTCCTGCTCGTCCTGCACGAGCTCTTCGGCGCCGACGAACAGGGCGCGCTCGAATCGGTCGTCCTGAACGGCTTCGTGGACGGGCACGACCCCGCCACGGGCCGGCCGGACCACATCGTCCTCGCCACCGTCAGGGCCGCCCGCGCCTCGTTCCTCGCCCTGCACCTCGCCCAGGTGGACGCGGCCAGTTGTCTGACCGACGGACTGCGCGGACAGCTCTCGGCCCGGCCGGACCAGCTCACGCCCGTACGGCCCGGCCGGCGGCCCCAGGACGTCGGGAACCGCGTCGTCGCCCACGGCGGTGACGAGGATCCCGACCTGTACGCCATGGACCCGATCGCGTTCGAGGAGCTCGTGGCCGATCTGTTCCGGGCCATGGGGATGCAGGCGGTGACCACCCAGCGCTCGAACGACGGAGGCGTGGACGTCGACGCGCTGGACCCGGCGCCCATCCGGGGCGGCAAGATCGTCGTCCAGGTGAAGCGCTACCGGAACACCGTGCCGCCCACCGCCGTACGCGACCTGTACGGGACGGTGCAGGACGCGGGCGCCAACAAGGGTGTCCTCGTGACGACGTCGGGGTTCGGACCCGGCTCGCACACCTTCGCCGAGGGCAAGCCGCTGGAGCTCATCTCCGGCCCCGAACTCGTGGACCTGCTGCATCGGCACGGGCTGCGGGGGAGGCTGGGGGACGGGGGCCGCTCGGGGGCGGCGTCGGCGGCCCGGCCGGTTCCGGAGCCGGATGCGACGCGGCCGGTCCAGGCGCCTCGGGCGTCGGGACGGTCCCGGCCGTCTTCGGGGACTGTCCGGCAGTCTTCGGGGGCTTCCCGTCCGTCTTCGGTGGCGTCGGGTGCTTCGCGTGCCTCTTCGCGGGCGTCGGGGGCGTCCCGCCCCGAGGCGGGGACCCGGCTGCCCGACGACCACAACGTCCTCGGGATGGGATGGACCGGGGGCGTCGCACTGGACGTCTGCGCGCTCGTCTGCCGGGGCGGGCGCGTCCTCGGCGACGATCACTTCGTGTTCTACAACAACCCGCGGACACCGGACGGTTCGGTGTCCGCGCTGCCCGCCACGCCGCCCGACAAGGCCGCGATCGGCGTCTCCTTCGACGCCCTGCCGGCGGAGGCCGACCGGGTCGTCCTCGTGGCCGCCGTCGACCCCGAGGCCGACCCGGACGCCGACCTCTCCGGCTTCACGGACGCCGGCATCCGGCTGCTGGGCCCGGACCTGACCGAACTGGACCGGCTCGACGTCTCCGACGGCCGGCCCGGCGAGACCGCCCTGGTCCTCGGCTCCTTCCGGCGCCGTGCCGACGGGAACTGGAAGTTCGTCCTCGGCGGCAAGGGCTACCCGGGCGGTCTCGCGGAACTCGTACGGGACTTCGGCATCGCGGTGGAGTAGCCCCGCGGGCCGGGCGCGCCCCGGCCGGACCTCAGGGGGTGACGACCGCGCCGGCGTAGACGTTGTCCGGAGTGACGATCTCTGTGACGGCCCTGGCGACCAGCGTGGACGGTTCCTGGCCCTGGTAGGTGATGTCGGTGTTGAGCATGACGACCAGGGTGGCCTTCTTCGAGGGCAGGTACACGGTCACGGTCTCGTATCCCGGCAGGGAGCCGTTGTGCCCGATCCATCCGCTGGCGTTGAAGATGCCGAGCCCGTACGTCGTTCCCGGGAAGCCGGTCGGCAGCGTCTTGAGGCGCTGCGCCTGGGTCTCGGGGCTGAGCAGCGTGCCGGTGGCGACGACCTTGGCCCAGTGCCGCAGGTCCTGGAGGTTCGAGATCATCGCCCCGGCGGCCCAGGCCCAGCTCGGGTTCCAGTTCGTGGAGTTCGCGACCTCGCCGCTCAGCGTCTGGTCGGTGTAGCCCTGCGGGTGCGGCTTGGGGAACTCGTTCCCCTTCGGGAACAGCGTGTGGCGCAGACGGGCCGGGCGCAGGACCCGCTCGTCGATGATGTCGCGGAGCTTGCGCCCGGTGACCTTCTCGACGACGAGGCCCAGCAGGATGAGGTTGGTGTTGGAGTACTCGAACTGCGTGCCCGGGGCGAAGGTGTTGGGGTGCTTGAAGCCGTACGCGAGCAGCTCTCGCGGGGTGAAGAACCGCTGCGGGTCGCTCAGCAGGTCGTGCTCGAAGTCCGCGTCGGAGGTGTACGGGAACAGTCCGCTGCGCATCTCGGCGAGCTGGCGCAGCGTGATGTGGCGGCCGTTCGGGACGCCGGGGATGTAGCGGGAGATGAGGTCGTCCAGCCGGACCCGGTGCCGGTCGACGAGTTCGAGCAGCGCGGTGACGGTGAAGGTCTTGGTCTCGCTGCCGATCCGCACGTAGTCGTCGGCGGACATCGGCTTGCCGGTGGCCTTGTCGGCGACTCCGGTCGCGCGGACGTAGTTGCCCTTGCCGGGCATCCACAGACCGACGACGACACCGGGGATGCCGGCCTGCTTGCGGACGTCCTCGACGGCCTTGTCCAGCCGGGCGCTCAGCGCCGGGCCGAGACTGTCGGTCGCCTCGTCGTCGCTGCCGTACCCGTCCCTGTCCGTGGCGTGCACGGGGGTCGGTCGTACGCCCGGCGGGTGGAAGGCCGCGGCGGGCGTCGTGGTCATCGGGGCCAGCACGGTCGCCGCGAGCAGTGCCGCGACGAGGGGACGGCGGTAGGAGCTGTGCCGCATGGGGGGGCGCCTCTTCCGGATCAGGTGCGGGTTCTGGTTCAGGTTCAGGTCCAGGTCACGGGAACAGACGGCAACAGCACCATCCGCGCCCCCGGTACGGGCTCCGGTCCGATCAACGTTCCGGCAAGTCCACTCGATCGGAGCCACGGGGGCCCGCAACCATCGGGCGCGCCGGCGGGTCTGCTGTACGTCGAGAAGTCCGGGACCGGTGAGGCCTGGGAACGGGGGGGACGGGATGAGGAAGCGGACGAACACCCGGAACACGGACCGCCGGACAGGGATGCCGGCGAGGCGCCTCCTGCTGGTGATCACGGGTCTGTTCGTCGCGGGCACCGCCGTGACCTGGCTCGCGGTCACGCATCTCGCCTACGCCACGGGGATGGCGGGCACGTCCGGACGGCTCAGTGTCCAGGCCTGCTCGTACAGCCAGTCGGGAGGCCACCGGTACCCGCACTGCCACGGCATCTTCCGTTCCGACGACGGGACCGTGGTGGACACCGACGCCACGGTCGACAGCGACGTGCCCGTCGGCAGCACGGTCGCGCTGCGGCGGACGTCCTCCGACACCTACGAACAGACCGGCGTGGCCGCCGTGTTCGGCTGGCTGGCGCTGTCCCTGCTCGGCCTGGTGGTGCTGACCCTGGGAGCCATGGTCGTACACGCCCGAACCGGTCTGGAGACCGGATCCCGCGGGCTGCGGATCCTGCTGGGCGTCCTGGCCACGGCAACGCTGACCAGCGCATTCATCGGCGGGGTGGCGGGCGTGCTGCAGAGCCTCTGAGGCGAGAGAGGACACCCGCGTCGGCCGCGCGGGCGGTGAGTGTCCGCGCGACCCGGTGTCGATGTCAGTGGTGCGGCATACGATCCCGCCATGCGAGCTTCAGGAACGTTCAAAGTCGCCGGATTCACCCCGGCACCCGTCCCGGGCCCCGCGATCGAGACGGCACTGCCGGTCGGCGTCGCCACGATGGAGAAGGAGTACGAAGGCGAGATCGCCGGACGCTCCGCCACGCTGTTCACCGCCGCGTTCGACCAGTCCACCGGCGTGGGGACGTACGTCGCCATGGAGTCCTTCGAGGGAACGCTCCACGACCGGGCGGGCACCTTCAACTTCGCCCACTCCGCGACGACGCTGGGCGAGTCGAGGGAGAGCGAGTTCTTCACGATCGTGCCGTCCAGCGGAACAGCCGCCCTGACCGGAATCACCGGAACCGGCGCCATCACGATCACCCCGGACGGCACCCACCGAATCTGGTTCGACTACGAGCTGAACCGCTAGGACGCCTCCTGGCGAGCACACCGCTCACCGAGGTGGCGCCGATGAAAGGGGCTGACGCGAGCCGTGGAGTTGAGCCGAGCGGAAGCGATCGCGCTCGTGCGACGGATCGAGGACGTGGACTACGCCTCCGAGTCCGAGGCGAACGACCTGCTGGAAAAACTCGACAGAGCCCTGGCCTGCCCAACCGGCCATGTCTCCGGCCTGATCTTCTGGCCCCCGGAGCGGGAGCTGTCCGCAGAGGAGGTGGTCGACCGTGCTCTGGCCTACCGGCCGATTGCCTTGTGAACTCGCCACTCGGATGCGTGGTCGGATCGTCGACAAGGCCAAGCAGCGGCCGTAGCCCGAAAATCGGTGGTCACCTGGGCCGGCCAAGCCCACGCTGTACGTCATGGAAGAACCGCAACGTCAGATCCGCGCGGCCCACACGGACTCCACGATCACCGTCTATCAGGCGTACCGCCCGGAGATCGGCGGACCCGCCGCCCGCGACGGCCGTTTCCCCGCCGCGTGGAAGCCCGACCGCATGACGTGGATCAAACCCAGCTTCATGTGGATGATGTACCGCTCCGGCTGGGGCACGAAGGAGGGTCAGGAGACCGTCCTCGCTGTCGAGATCACGCGTGACGGCTTCGACTGGGCGCTGCGTCATGCCTGCCTGTCGCACTACGTCCGCGGACTGCACGCCGATCGCAGCGCCTGGCAGCGCGACCTCAAGCGCGCGCCCGCCCGGGTCCAGTGGGATCCCGAACGCGATCTGCATCTGCGTCCCCTGCCGTACCGCTCGCTGCAACTGGGGCTCTCGGGCGAGGCGTCGACGCGGTACGCGGACGAGTGGATCGTGTCCATCAGCGACGTGACCCCGCTCGCCCACGAGATCCACGCACTCGTCAGGGACCGCGAACTGGACTCGGCCACCCGCCTGCTCCCCCATGAGGAGGAGTACCCCGCCGGCGAAGAACTCCTGGCCCACCTGTGTCACTGACCGGTGGCCCGGGCACTACCGCAGGCATCACCCACGGGCCGCATGGCGGCAGCAAAGGTCTGTGAAGGGCGACCGCGTGGTCACTGCGGGCCGGTACGGCCTGGAGGCTTCATATGGCCGGTCCGAACGCCGTCATGCGGAAGCCACCACCTCGCCGGCCATGACCTGGGGAGGGTTGGGGAGCAGGGACGCAAGGTTGTCCCGCACGAAGTCCGCAGCCCTCGAGATCGATTCCTCGGCACCGGCCCGGTCCTGGAAGACACTGGTCGAGACCATCACTCCGTCCCCGGCATCGATCCAGTAGTAGGCCACGAAGCCGGAGACCTGGCGCATGAGTGCCACGAACCCCTCGTTCACGAGACGTGCCGCCTCGGCCGAATCGGTCACCCCTTCGTACCGCCGGACTGCTGCGTACATCGCCAAGCTCCTCACGGCGTTCCGGGTTCGTTCTCTGCTGAGACGTCGTACCCCTGCGACGGCTGCCTGGCTCATGAGGCGTCCGGCAGTCACCTGAAGAGCCGCCTCGGGTGGTCCGAACGGCGGTTGCCCGGCAGGGCCGGCCGCGACGCGTGAGGGCGGGCCGCTCGCGCCGGGCCGGACCTGGAAGGGGAACGGGAGGCTGTGGTCCGGCCCGTCAGGGTTTCAGGCCCTGGAGGCCGTCGTAGGCGGACATCAGCAGTTCCAGGCCCCGCTGGTCGTTCGCCGGTTCGCGCATCTGGTGGGTCACGTAGGCGACCGCCATGCGGTGGTCGGGGTCGACCACGACCAGGGAGCCGCCCCAGCCGCCCCAGCCGATGCCGGTGTCGAACAGGCCGTAGCCCAGGCCCCAGCGGACGGGCATGCCCAGGCGGCGGTCCTCGCCCTTGAACTGTTCCTGTCGTGCGAGCTCGCAGACCGCCGGTGACAGGAGCCGGGTGCCGCCCAGTGCTCCTCCGCGGGCCATGACCGACTGCACGAGCGCGACCGAGCGGGCGTTGCCGAATCCGCTCGCCGCGGGGATCTCCGCCCGGCGCCAGGCCGCACTGTTGCCGTCACGGACCCTGAGGCGCGCGGTGCCGGCGGCCGGTGTGGTGCCGCCGGGCGCGCTCGCGGTGTAGTCCTCGTCCTGGCCGGGCGGCGGGATCGTGAGGGCCACCCGGTGGTCCTGTGCGGCCGGCAGCCCGATGTGGAAGTCGGCGCCCAGCGGGCCCGCCACCTCCCGTGCGAAGAACGCGCCCGGGCCGGCGCCCGTGATGCGGCGGATCACCTCGCCCACCAGGAAGCCCTGGGTCAGCGAGTGGTACCCGGCCGCGGAACCCGGCTCCCACTGCGGGGTCTGCGCCTCCAGACGCGCCGTGGCGGCCGTCCAGTCGTACAGGTCCTCGACCGGTCCGTCCCAGTCGGGCAGGCCCGCGGTGTGCGCGAGCAGGTGCCGTACCAGCACCTTCTCCTTGCCCGCCCGGGCGAACTCCGGCCAGTAGTGACCGGCCGGCGTGTCCAGGTCGAGCTCGCCCCGGTCGACCAGGATCAGCGCGCACAGGTTCGTCATCGTCTTGGTCACGGACCAGACGTTGGTGATCGTGTCCCGCTGCCACGGGGTCGTGCGGTCCGCGTCGGTGAAACCGCCCCAGACGTCCACCACCGGTTCGCCGTCCACGAAGACGGCCACCGAGGCACCGGCGTCACCCTCGTCCAGCATCACGGACAGCGCCTGGGGCACAGCGATGAAGAGATCGTCGTACGAGCCCTGGATGTCGGCCATGTGTGGTTTGTAGCCCGGGAACGTCCGAGGGGCAACCGAATTCCCGGGCGCCATGATCACCCGGCCCGGGGAAGAACCCCCGCCCCGCGGCTTCCCGGCCCCGGGAAGCACCGCCCCGCCCAGACCTCGGGGCGAGCCGCCCTCGCCCCGCGCGCCGCCGTCAGTGCGACAGGGTCGCCGGGCTGCCGCCGTTGGCCTCGTACCCGGCGACCGCCAGCGCGCGGTATATCGCGTAGTCCGCGGCCGGATCCTGGCTCAGGGTCCAGGGCAGGGCGCCGACGTGGCCGTCCACGTGCACCAACTGGTTCATCGCCTCGGACCAGCGCTCGCCGCGGACCAGGAAGCAGACCAGCAGATGGCGGACGTGGGCGAGCATCGGGTCGTCGGGGCGGGCCGCGTGGACCGCGTACAGCGCGCCGTGGACGGCCTTGGTCACGACCTCGCTCCGGTAGAAGCCGCGGACCAGGTTCACCTCGGGCAGGTGCTCGAAGACCGCGAACAGCGGCATCGCCGCGAGGAGGGAGCCCTCCGGCGCCCGTGCCGCCGCGGCCTCCGCGAAGGCGTACGCCGTCTCCCGCGAGCCGTGCCACTTCTCGCACCAGTAGTGCAGGGCCGCCAGGTGCGCGCCCATGTGGGACGGCGCGCGGTCCAGGATCTTCAGCCAGAGCTTCTCGAACTCCGGCTGGGTGTAGCCGAGTCCGCGCGCCACCGACAGTTCGATGATGTACGGGATCGGGTCACCGGGGGACAGCAGCGCCGCGTCGCCGCAGGCGGACCGCGCCTCCTCCATGATGATCCGGAAGTCGTCGGTGCCCGGCGTCGACGTCCGCCAGGCCTGCTGCACCAGGAACTCGGCGTGCACCGCGGCGCCGCCCGCGTCCTTGGGGGCCTCGGCACGCCACACCCGCAGCCACTGCCCGCCGGGCGTCTCGCTGACCCCGCCGGGCCGCTGCATGAGCTCGAGCGACGCGGCGCCCGCGAAGGCCTGCACCCGCTGCCAGCGGGTCTCGCCCTCGGTCTCGGTGCCGGCCAGGAGCTGCGAGGCCGCGCGGTAGTCCTGGGTCCGCTGCACCACGTCCAGGACGTTCAGCAGATCCGCGTCCGGTCCCGGCATGCGGATGTCCAGCTCCTCCTGGCGCAGGAAGCCGTAGTTCGCGGGGTCCGCGGCGTCCGGGTCACCGGGCGTGACGAGCTGTATACCGGTGCGCCTGCGCCGGAACACCGGCAGCAGGACCACGCTGAACATGGCCAGCGCCATCAGGACCCAGAGAATCTGCATGCCTCCAGCGAACCAGACGCGTCCGACAATTGGCCAACCCGGTCCGTCACGCTGTGGGCGAAGGCCCGCTCCGGCCTCTGGCGCGCGCAGCACGCTCCGCGTCCGGGCCCGCTCCGGTCCCGGGCGCACGCGTCACGCTCTCGGCGAAGGCCCGCTCCGCTGCCGGGTGTACGCCGTCACGAACGCGTAAGGAGCACTACGCTCGGGACTCATGAGCGACAGGCACATCAGTCAGCATTTCGAGACGCTCGCGATCCACGCGGGCAACACCGCCGATCCCCTCACCGGAGCGGTCGTCCCGCCGATCTACCAGGTCTCGACCTACAAGCAGGACGGCGTCGGCGGCCTGCGCGGCGGCTACGAGTACAGCCGGAGCGCCAACCCCACCAGGACCGCCCTGGAGGAGAACCTCGCAGCACTGGAGGGCGGCCGCCGCGGCCTCGCCTTCGCGTCGGGACTGGCGGCCGAGGACTGCCTGCTGCGTACGCTGCTCAGCCCCGGTGACCACGTGGTGATCCCCAACGACGCGTACGGCGGCACCTTCCGGCTCTTCGCCAAGGTCGTCTCCCGCTGGGGCGTCGAATGGTCGGTGGCCGACACCAGCGACCCCGAGTCGGTACGGGCCGCACTGACCCCGAAGACCAAGGCGATCTGGGTCGAGACGCCCTCCAACCCCCTCCTCGGCATCACCGACATCGCCGTGATCGCGCAGATCGCGCGCGAGGCGGGCGCCCGGCTCGTCGTCGACAACACCTTCGCGACCCCCTACCTCCAGCAGCCGCTCGCGCTCGGCGCGGACGTCGTCGTGCACTCCCTGACCAAGTACATGGGCGGTCACTCGGACGTCGTGGGCGGCGCCCTGATCACCGCCGACCAGGAACTCGGCGAGGAACTGGCGTACCACCAGAACGCGATGGGCGCCGTCGCCGGGCCCTTCGACTCCTGGCTGGTGCTGCGCGGCACCAAGACCCTCTCCGTGCGCATGGACCGGCACAGCGAGAACGCCGGCCGGATCGCCGACATGCTCACCCGGCACGCGCGCGTGACGCGGGTCCTGTACCCGGGTCTCCCGGAGCACCCCGGTCACGAGATCGCCGCCAAGCAGATGAGGTCGTTCGGCGGCATGGTCTCCTTCCAGGTCGAGGGCGGCGAGGAGGCGGCCGTCGAGGTCTGCAACCGTGCCAAGGTGTTCACGCTCGGTGAGTCGCTGGGCGGGGTCGAGTCCCTGATCGAGCACCCGGGACGCATGACGCACGCCTCGGTCGCCGGTTCGGCGCTGGAGGTCCCCGCCGACCTCGTCCGCATCTCCGTGGGCATCGAGAACATCGACGAACTGCTCCAGGACCTGCAGCAGGCCCTGGGCTAGAGCCGAGGGCGGCGGCCCTCGGTGGGCCCGCTCCGGCCCGCCGTCGCCGCCCGACCGGACCTCCACCACTGCCCGCGCGCCGGACCACCGGCCCGCGGGCAGTGGCGCACGGTCACCGGCCGTCAGCCACGGTCCGCGAACACCGGCCTTCAGCACGGCCCGAGATCACCGGCCCGTCCCCGGGAAGCGTTCGGTCACCAGCCCGTCAGCGGAGGAGTCGTGTCCGACGGCGGTTCCACCCACGGACGGGCCGTCGCCGCCCAGACGGCGAAGACGACGGCCGCGGCGAGCAGTGCCAGCCACAGCAGCCGCCGCACCGCCCGCGCACGGCGCTGCACGCGCCGTCCGCGGCGCACGACCTCGCCGTACAGGTCGGCCGGCACCACGGGCGCGGGTGTCAGCTCCAGCATCCGCCGCACGGCCGCCTCGCGCTCCGACAGGTTCATGACGGCGCCACCTCCAGGGCCGGTGCCGGGTCGCGGGGCGGGTGCAGCAGCGTCGCCATGGCGCGGGCGCAGATCGCCCGTACGCGTTCCGGGGGGAGCCCGAGCAGGGCCGCCGCCTGCTCCTCGGCGACCCCCTCGTACAGCCTGAGCACGAGGATCAGCCGTTCCTGGGGCGTGAGGGAGGCCAGGACGTGGTCCGGGGAGGTACGCCGGCGCCCGAAGCTCCCGTACTGGTGCCAGGCGGTGCGCTGGAAGCGCGCGGCCAGTTGCCTGCGGGCGCTGTCGTAGGGATCCTCGCCGTGGAGCCGGTCCCAGGAGGCGTACGTGTGGGCGAGGGCCTGTGTCAGCAGTCGCCGCGCGCGCGGGTTGGCGTCCCGGGGCTCCGCGGTGAGCAGGGTGGCGGTGTGCAGCAGCCGCCCCGCCGCGCCCGCCACGAAGGCCTCGAACTCCCTGGCCCGGCGAACGCCTTGGGAGGCACGCCGTTCTCGCACCATGCCTCCCGCCTGAGGGTGACCCTGAGAAGGCCCGCGGCCGCGTGCGACCCGTCGCACCCCGTACGACGAGGACCCGGTCTCATATGAGGCCAGGGGGCGCCTTCCGGTCAAGAGTTCGGAGCACATGCACGCACGCGTGCCGCGCGACGAACGCCCGGGGACACCGGGGCCCCGGCCTGCGCCCCGCCCCGGGCGCGGCTCACCAGCCAGCCCTTGGCGCGGTCGGCGCCCGGAACCAGGGCTCGGCGCGCCGGTCTGCCCCAGGTGCGGTCACCGGCAAGCTCCGGGCGCGCGGCCCGACGGCCGGAAAGGGCCCGGCCGACCGGCCGGCACCGGCTCCGTTCAGGAAGCCGGCTCGGTCTCCGTGGTCGGCAGGCCCTGGGCCGCCTGGCGGGCCGAGAGCGCGCCGTTGAAGCGGGTGAGGAGCGCGCAGAAGACCTCACGCTCCTCCGGTGCCCAATCGTGTGTCAGCTCGGCCATCAACTGACGCCGGGACGTGCGTACTTCGTCGAGCCGGGACTGGCCGCGCGGGGAGAGCTGAAGCACCACGGCGCGCCCGTCCTCGGGGTGCGAGGTGCGCTTGACGAGCCCGGTGTCGACCAGCGGGGCGACCTGCCGGGTGACCGTCGAGGAGTCGATCCCCATGCTCGCCGCGAGCGCCTTGACGCCCATCGGGCCTTCCTTGTCGAGGCGGTTGAGCAGGAGGTAGGCGGCACGGTCCATGGAGTTGCGCACCTGCCCCACCCCGCCGAGCCGGGTCTGTTCCGCACGGCGCGCGAAGACCGCGACCTCGTGCTGAAGGGCTTCGAGAAGACCGGTGTCACCGACGGTCGTCATGTCCATCGACATCTCTGGTGTAGTGGGCATGGCCGGGGGCTCAATTCATGCGTGGGGAGCTGGGTTGGGGGACAGGTTACGCGGCCGGGGCGCGGGCCGTACCGGCGCTGCGCAAACCGAGTCTCGGAGCGTGGTCACCACGGGAGTGCGCCCGCGTGAACTGCGAGACTGACGGTCATGAGCTACAGCAGTGCTGACTCCTTTCCCAGTGTGACTCTCGACGACGTGCGCGGCGCGCAGAAGATGCTGTCGGGGGTGGCGCGGGTGACCGCGATGGAGGGCAGCAGGTATCTGTCCCAGCTCGTCGGCGCGCCGGTGCAGTTCAAGTGCGAGAACCTCCAGCGGACGGGATCGTTCAAGCTGCGCGGCGCGTACGTGCGGATCGCGGGCCTGCTCCCGGAGGAGCGCGCGGCGGGCGTCGTCGCCGCGAGCGCGGGCAACCACGCGCAGGGCGTGGCGCTCGCCTCCTCGCTGCTCGGTGTGCGGTCCACCGTGTTCATGCCGAACGGCGCGCCGCTGCCCAAGGTCGCGGCCACCCGCGACTACGGCGCCGAGGTGAGGCTGCACGGGCAGGTGGTCGACGAGACCCTGGCCGCCGCGCAGGAGTACGCGCGGCGGACGGGCGCGGTGTTCATCCACCCCTTCGACCACCCCGACGTCATCGCGGGGCAGGGCACGGTCGGCCTGGAGATCCTGGAGCAGTGCCCGGAGGTGCGCACGATCGTCCTCGGGATCGGCGGCGGCGGGCTCGCGGCGGGCGTGGCCCTCGCCGTGAAGTCGCTGCGCCCGGACGTCCGGATCATCGGCGTGCAGGCGGAGGGCGCGGCGGCGTATCCGCCCTCGCTCGCGGCGGGGCGGCCGGTGTCGGTGGAGAACCCGGCGACGATGGCCGACGGCATCAAGGTCGGCCGCCCCGGCGACGTGCCGTTCCGCCTGGTCGAGGAGCTGGTCGACGAGGTCCGCACGGTCTCCGAGAACGATCTGTCCAGCGCGCTGCTGCTGTGCCTGGAGCGCGCCAAGCTGGTCGTCGAACCGGCCGGCGCGAGCTCCGTCGCGGCGCTGCTGCGCGACCCCGGCTCCTTCGAGGGCCCGGTCGTGGCGCTGCTGTCGGGCGGGAACGTGGATCCGCTGCTGATGCAGCGCATCCTGCGGCACGGCATGGCGGCGGGCGGCCGCTATCTGGCGGTCACGCTGCGGCTCACCGACCGGCCCGGCGCCCTGGCCACGCTTCTCGGGGTGTTGTCAGTGGCGGACGCTAACGTCCTCGATGTGAGCCACGTACGGACCGATCCGCGGCTCGGGCTCACGGAGGTGGAGGTCGAGCTGCACCTGGAGACGAAGGGGCACGAGCACTGCGCCGAGGTGAACGCGGCGCTGCGCGAGGCGGGGTACACGGTCATCGAGTGAGGGCGCGGCCGCCCGAAGGGGCCCGGCCGTCCCACTCGGGGAAAATCCATTGAGAGACGCGATACATCGCGTTACGGTGGGTCCGGATCGGCGCCGACGGGGCCGGGCCGATGACTTTCTCGTCGTGCACCAGTCCCCAGTACGCGCACATTCGCAAACACGCGCACATCCGAAAATCCCCAACGACGTGGAGAACACTCATGCCAGGCGCCATCTACGCCGAAGGCCTGGTGAAGACCTTCGGTGACGTAAGGGCTCTGGACGGCGTCGACCTCGATGTCCCGGAAGGCACCGTGCTCGGCCTGCTCGGGCCGAACGGCGCGGGCAAGACGACCGCGGTCCGCTGTCTGACGACCCTGCTGCGCCCCGACAGCGGCAAGGCCGTCGTCGCGGGCGTCGACGTGCTCAAGGACCCCGACGCGGTACGACGCAGGGTCGGCCTCTCCGGACAGTTCGCGGCGGTCGACGAATACCTGACCGGCCGCGAGAACCTCCAGATGGTCGGACAGCTCTACCAGATGCGGGCGAAGGCCGCGAAGGTCCGCGCGGACGAGCTCCTGGAGCAGTTCAACCTCGCCGACGCCGCCGACCGCACCGCGAAGACGTACTCGGGCGGCATGCGACGCCGTCTCGACCTCGCGGCGGCCCTGGTCGTGTCGCCCCCGGTGATGTTCATGGACGAGCCCACGACCGGCCTCGACCCGCGCAACCGCCAGCAGCTCTGGGACGTCATCAAGCAGCTCGTCTCCGGCGGTACGACGCTGCTGCTCACCACCCAGTACCTCGAAGAGGCCGACCACCTCGCGCACGACATCTGCGTCGTCGACCACGGCCGCGTCATCGCCCGCGGCACCGCCGACGAGCTCAAGGCGCAGACCGGCGGCGAGCGCGTCGAGGTCGTCGTGCACGACCGCGAGCACATCGCGACCGCCTCCGAGGTGCTGCGCGCCTTCGGCAAGGGCGAGACGACGGTCGAGGAGCACACTCGCAAGCTCACCGTGCCCGTCACCGGCGGCGCGAAGCTCCTCGCCGAGGTGATCCGCGAGCTGGACGGCCGCGGCATCGAGATCGACGACGTCGGCCTGCGCCGCCCCACCCTGGACGACGTCTTCCTCTCGCTCACCGGCCATGTGGCCGAGGAGAAGCCCGAGGAGGGCGACGGCCCGGCGGACGACCGGGGCGGCAAGGGCAAGGACGCCCGCACCGACGAGAGCGTGAAAGAGGCCGTGAAGTGAGTGCCCTCAGCGACGCCGTGCGGGTCACGGCACCCTCGAACCCGGTCTTCCAGTCCGTCCGGGACTCCCTGGTCATCGCCAAGCGGAACCTGATCAGAATGTCCAGGATCCCGGAGATGGTCATCTTCGGACTGATCCAGCCGATCATGTTCGTGGTCCTGTTCACGTACGTCTTCGGCGGGTCCATGAAGATCGGCGGCAGCACCAGCGCCACCGACTACACGAACTTCCTGATGGCCGGCATCTTCGCCCAGACGGTCACCTTCGCGACCGCGGGCGCCGGCGCGGGCATCGCCGACGACATGCACAAGGGCCTGATCGACCGCTTCCGGTCGCTGCCCATGGCGCGGGGCGCGGTGCTGACCGGCCGCACCCTGGCCGACCTCGTGCAGACCGCGCTGACCCTGCTGGTCCTCGCGGTGGTCGCGGTCATGGTCGGCTGGCGGGTCGGCTCGAACGGCAGCACCGACGCGTTCCGCGTCATCGGGGCCTTCGGTCTGCTGCTCCTGCTCGGGTACGCGTTCACCTGGATCGGCGCGCTCATCGGCCTGTCCGTGCGGACACCCGAGGCGGCCACGTCCGGCGGGCTGATCTGGCTCTTCCCGGTCACGTTCATCTCGAACGCGTTCGTGGACACCAGCAACATGACCCCCTGGCTGCGGCACGTCGCCGACTGGAACCCGTTCAGCGCCACCGTGCAGGCATGCCGGGTGCTGTTCGCCAACCCGGGCGTGTCGACGTCCGACGCCTGGCCCATGCAGCACCCCGTCTGGGCCTCGGTGATCTACTCGGTCCTGATCGTGGTGATCTTCCGGACGCTCGCCGTCCGCAAGTACCGCTCGGCGACGGCGTGACGCCGGTGTCCTGACGGTGCCGTTCAGGCTCCGATCGACGCGGACATGACGATGCCCCCGGCGTGCTGCCGGGGGCATCGTCGTCGCCGGTTCGGGGCTCAGCCCCGGTGCGGTTCGGCCTTGAGGATCTTCACCGAGGCGAGCTTGCCGTTCGGCAGCTCGTACTGGGCGTCCTCGCCGACCTTCTTGCCGTTCACTCCGGAGCCCAGGGGCGACTGCGGAGAGTACGTCTCCATGTCCGAGCTCGCGTATTCGCGGGAGCCGAGAAGGAAGTCCAGGGTGTCGTCCTCGTCGCCGTCGAAGGCGATGGTCACGATCATGCCCGGTGCCACCACGCCGTCCGCCGCGGGAGCCTCGCCGACCTTGGCGTTCTCCAGGAGCTGGGTCAGCTGGCGCACACGGAGCTCCTGCTTGCCCTGCTCTTCCTTGGCCGCGTGGTACCCGCCGTTCTCGCGCAGGTCCCCCTCCTCGCGCGCGGCCGCGATCTTGGCGGCGATCTCCGTGCGCGCAGGACCAGACAGGTACTCCAGCTCGGCCCTGAGCTGGTTGTACGCCTCCTGGGTCAGCCAGGTGACGTTCTCACTGGTCTGGGTCACAGGTGCTCCTCGTAGGTACTGGGAATACAAAGCATCGCCCTACCCTGAAGCATGTTCTCTCACGGGTGGGCGAAACCACGAGCCTAACAATTCAGCGGCTCCGAGGGGAGGACATAAGACATCAGAATTGCATCAACGCTGGTCAGCCGCAGGTCGGCGCCGGTCACCCCGAGTGATTCCGGCCCGCGCCGCTGCCGTCGGGACCCGATCGGCGGTGCCGCTCAGCCCGCGTGGCAGCCGAGGAGTTCCGCCGTGGTGCCCCGGCCCGTCGTACGCAGGGTGACCACCCTGTCGAGGCGGGAGGAGTCCTGGTCGAAACGGAAGTCCGCGCGGCCCACCTCCAGGCCGTCGGCGTCCTGGGAACGCAGGGTGCAGTAGCCCTTCGTACCGGCGTCCTTGTGCACCTCCAGGTGCACCTCGACCGCGCGGTCCGAGACCGCCTTGAAGGTGATCACCTGCGCGCTGATCTTGGAACCGGCGATGTAGTCGTAGCCGAACCAGCCGACCACGCCGATCAGGGCGACCCCCAGCACGCCGCCGATGATCCTGAGCTTCCGGTCGGCCCGCTCGTCCGCGGAGCGGCCGTACCGGCCCTCGGGCAGCCGCGTGCTCGACGTACTCATGATCGTCCTCTCGGCTGGGGTCACCGGGACGGACCCCGGAATTAATCGCCCCCCGATTCCGTCACTATAGAAGCCGCCCACAGCGCGGAATCACGCCGGGCGCCGACAGCCGACTCAGGCGACAGCCGACTGACCGAGGATTGAGTCTTGACTGACCAGCTGCGACTGATGGCCGTGCACGCCCACCCCGACGACGAGTCGAGCAAGGGTGCGGCCACCATGGCGAAGTACGTGTCCGAGGGGGTGGACGTGCTGGTCGTGACCTGCACGGGCGGGGAGCGCGGCTCCATCCTCAACCCCAAGCTTCAGGGCGACAAGTACATCGAGGAGAACATCCACGAGGTACGCAAGAAGGAGATGGACGAGGCCCGCGAGATCCTCGGCGTCAAGCAGGAGTGGCTCGGCTTCGTCGACTCGGGCCTTCCCGAGGGCGACCCGCTGCCGCCGCTGCCCGAGGGCTGCTTCGCCCTGGAGGACGTGGACAAGGCGGCCGGCGAGCTGGTCAAGCAGATCCGCTCGTTCCGCCCGCAGGTGATCACCACGTACGACGAGAACGGGGGCTACCCGCACCCCGACCACATCATGACCCACAAGATCTCGATGGTGGCCTTCGAAGGCGCCACGGACACCGAGAAGTACCCGGAGTCCGAGTTCGGCCCGGCCTACCGGCCGCAGAAGCTCTACTACAACCAGGGCTTCAACCGCCCGCGCACCGAGGCGCTGCACCACGCGCTCCTGGACCGCGGGATGGAGTCGCCGTACGGGGACTGGCTGAAGCGCTGGAGCGAGTTCGAGCGCGCCGAGCGCACGCTGACCACGCACGTTCCCTGCGCGGACTTCTTCGAGATCCGTGACAAGGCGCTGATCGCGCACGCCACGCAGATCGACCCCGACGGCGGCTGGTTCAAGGTCCCCATGGAGATCCAGCGGGAGGTCTGGCCGACCGAGGAGTACGAGCTCGCGAAGTCCCTCGTGGACACATCCCTCCCCGAGGACGACCTCTTTGCGGGCATCCGCGACAATGCCTGACATGAGCGCAAGCCTGGCACTGACGCACCTCGTCCCCCTCGCCAAGGAGGTCGACGAGAACAAGGTCACCCCCGGCGTCCTCGGCTTCATCGTCTTCGCGGTGATGGCCCTGGCCGTCTGGGGTCTGATGAAGTCCATGAGCAAGCACATGGGCAAGGTCTCCTTCGAGCAGGACCCCGAGAACGAGGCGGTGTCCGCCGACGGCTCCGGATCCGGCGGGACCGCTCCCGCGAAGGGCTGAGCGGACGCCCGCACCCGCGGGCTCCCCGGGCCCGGGCCCGGGCCCGACGGCAGAGACCGCAAGACCACCGCGACCGCCGGACGACGGCGACCGCTGGGCGACGGCGACCGGCCGACCCGGGTCACCGGCCCGCCCGCCTGATGGCCGCGACCCGGCCGGTCCGCGTGACCGACCCGACGGCGGCCGTCGGCCGTGACGGGGCCGCCCCCTCGCCATGACCGGGGCCGCCCCTGCCATGACCGGCACCCGGTGTGATCCCAGCGGGCGCACACCGGGCTCCGCCATGCGCCCACAGGGCGCCCGGCTCACCTCGCCGTGGCCGGCAGGCGCCCGGGCTCACGGTGCCGTGGTCGGCAGGCGCCCGGTTCACGTCGCCGTGGCCGGCAGGCGCCCGGGCTCACGGTGCCGTGGTCGGTCGGCGTCTGGCTCACGGTGCCGTGGTCGGCAGGCGCCTGGCTCACGGTGCCGTGATCGGCAGGCGTGTGGCTGACCTCGCCGTGGCCGGCAGGCGCCTGGTCACGTAGCCGCGGTCGGCAGGTCCTTGGTTCACGGTGCCGCGGCCGGCAGGCCCCCGGCTCATGTCGGCACCGGCACGCCCATCACGTCGCGGGCGTGGCGGCCCGGCACCATGCCCAGGCGCCAGGCCTGCCATCCGGCGTCCAGGTCCACTCCGCGCTCCAGCAGCAGCCGGTAGGCCTCGATGAAGTCGTCCAGCCGGCCGTCCCGGGTGGCGTGGCCGGCCCGGCCGAGCTGCGACAGCTCCTCCACGGCCACCGCGGCGCCCACCTCGTGGCCGCCGGGCGCGGCGTAGGGGAGCAGCGTGCAGCGCAGGAAGCGGGCCCAGTCCTCCCCGCGCCGGTCGCCGTACGAGGCGAAGAGGCCGACCGCCTCGTCGCACAGGGTCAGCGCCTGCTGGGTCCGGGCGTTGCCCGCGTCGACGACGGCGAGCTCCAGACAGGTCCACGCCTCGCCGTGGGCGACTCCGATGCGCTGGAAGTCCGCGCGGGCGTCGACCAGAAGCTGGCGGGCGAAGCCCGAGTTCCGCAGGGAGCCCGTCTGCGCGGCGCGCTGGTCGCGGGTCACGCGGGCCGAGTGGTGGCGGGCGCAGGCCAGCCCGTAGACGTCCCGCATGCGTGAGAACATCGTCCGGGAGCGCTCCAGCTCCCGCACCGCCTGGTCCAGGCTGCCGGTCTCCTCCAGGGACTGGCCCAGGTAGTAGACCGTCCAGGCCTCGCCGCGCGCGTCCTCGTTCTCGCGGTGCCGGGAGGCCGCCTGGCGCAGCCCGTCGACGGCGGCGGACGGGTCGCCCTCGACGAGCCGCGCCCGGGCGAGCTGGGTGAGCGCCCAGGCCTCGCCGCGGGCGTCGCGCGTACGGCCGTACAGATCGAGCGCCTCGCGCAGTTCACGCTCCGCGCGCGGGACGTCGCCCATCCGCAGGCCGAGCTGTCCGAGCTGGAAGTGGGCCCAGGCCTCGCCGTGCACCGAGCCGCTCTCGCGGTGCAGGACCAGTGCCTCGGTGAGCAGCCCGAGGGCCTGGCCGAGCCGGGACCTGTCGCGCTCGACCGCCGCGAGCGCGTGCATCGTCCAGGCGCGGTCGGCGGCCAGCTCGGGCGCGGCCTGGAGGTCCATGGCCTCCTGGAGCTTGGCCGCCGCCTCGACGAGGCCGCCCTGGTGGTGCAGCGTGATGCCGAGCGAGCACAGGGCTCTCGCGGCCCCCGCGTCGTGGTGGGCCTCGAAGTACAGGTCCACCACCGCGGCCAGGGTCGTCCGCGCCTTGTCCAGCTCGCCGAGCTGGCGGGCCGCGATACCGGTGCGCCACTGCACCGAGCGGACCAGGAGCCCCTGGTCGACGGCCTGGGTCAGCTCGCTGATCTCGCCCAGCCGGTACAGGTCGCCGCGCAGCAGGCAGTAGTCGCACAGGGCGCCCAGCAGATGGAGCACCGCCGCCTGGTCCACCCCTTCGGCGTGCCGGAGGGCCGCGGTGATGAAGCTCGACTCGTCGTCCAGCCAGCGCAGCGCGGCGTCCAGGGAGGTGAAGCCGTGCGGTCCGAACTGGTCGGCGCGTGTCGACGTCTTGCCGTCCACCAGCCGGATCACCGAGTCGGCGAGCTCCGCGTAGTTCACGATGAGACGCTCCTGGGCCGCCGTCCGCTCGGAGGCCTCCTCCTCGTCGAGGAGACGCGCCGCGGCGAAGGTCCGTACGAGATCGTGCAGGCGGTAGCGGCTGCCGCGCACATGGTCGATCAGGCCCGCCCGGGACAGCGCGGTCAGATGACGGAGCGCCTCGGGTTCGTCCGTCGCGAGCAGGGACGCGGCCGCCGCGGCGCCCAGCGAGGCCCGGCCGGCCAGGGCCAGCCGGCGCAGCAGCCGGCGCGCCGGTTCCGACTGGTCCGTGTACCGCAGCCACAGCACCCGTTCGACGGGCTCCACCGGGCCGTAGGCCGCGAGGTCGCCGGCGAGGGCGCGCGGGGTGCGCGGGCCGAGCGAGGAGCCCGCGATCCGCAGGGCCAGCGGCAGGCCGCCGCACAACTCCCTTATCCGGTCGGCTGATTCGGCGTCGTACGGACCGGAGGTGTCCTGGGCCGCGGCGGTCAGCAGTTCCTCGGATCCGGCCGCGTCCAGGGCGTCCACGGGGAGCTGGTGCACCCAGGCGGCGAGGCCGGCGGACAGGTCGAGGGGCTTGCGGGCGGTCACGAGCACCAGGCTGTCGGAGCGCTCGGGGACCAGGGTGCGCACCTGCTCGGCGTCGCTCGCGTCGTCCAGCACGATCGTGACGGGCAGGCCCGTCAGATGCTGGTGGTACAGCTCGCTCAGTCGTTTGACCTGCTGGTCCTGCGAGGAGCGCTCGCGGAAGAGGAGCTGTTCGCGCGGGGCGCCCAGCCGGTTCAGCAGGTGGAGCAGCGCGTCGCGGGTGGTGAGCGGCGGATCGTCCGGGCTGCCGCCCCGCAGGTCGACCACGCAGGCGCCGCGGAACTGGTCCTTGAGGGCGTGCGCGGCCCGGACCGCGAGGGTGCTGCGGCCGGAGCCGGGGGCGCCGTGCAGCACGACGACCGTCGGTCTCGTCTCCGTGCTCGCCCTGGCCGCGTGAACCCACTGCGCGATCCGTGACAGTTCGGCGCGGCGCCCGGTGAACGGGCCTTCCTGTTCGGGGAGCTGACCGAACGACTGCTCCAGCACGTTGCGGCGGCGGGCGGCCGCGCTCTTGTCGGTGCGGCGCAGTTGGGGCGCGCCCTTCTTGGCGCCGGTGGTGGCGCTGAGCACCCGCTGCTGGTCGAGGAAGGGGCGGACGCCCCGTACCTCCAGGGCCGTCAGCCACTGGAGGCGCAGTTGCTCGGGTCCGCCGGGCTGTCCGAGGGCTCCGGCGCGGCGGCTCGCGGCGGGCACGTGCGTGGCCGTCACCTTGAGGACGGTGGCGGTCGCGCCCGCGACGGCCACGGTCGCCCCGGTGCCCACCGCCGTGCCGGCGCCGGTGCCGAGGGCCAGGTCGGCGACGACGGCGGCGAGCGCGCCGACCGCGGCCACCAGCAGGGGAGTTCCGGACCCCTCGCGGGCGAACCGCTGCCCGAAGGTCTCCCGTCCGGCCTCGGACTCCTCCAGCGCCCGTTCGTACGCCGTGTACTCCTCGGCGGCCGTCTCCGTCATCGCGTCGAGCGAGGCCCGCGCCCGCGACAGCAGGGCGCTCCCGTCCGCGCGCCCCCCTGAGCGCCGCACCTCCTCCTCGACAGCCCGGACCAGCAGCCGCTCGGCCTCCGCCCGATGGCCGTCCCGCATGTCACGTCCCCCTCCGGCAGCAACTCCCTGGCCTATGAGTGTCCTTCGGCCGCGACGCGAGCGCGAGGGGGCGTCGATCATTCACCGCGATCGTGTGTGCCGGCTGTCGGAATCCGTTCCCCTGGACGCGGGCGACCCGGCTGTTCCTCGCGTGGGCCACGGTTTTTGGAGAGGGCGAGGAACACACAGGCGCAGGCGAGCCCCGCCTCCGCCACCGCGCAGGCCAGGGCCTGGAGCAGGGGGGCGCCCGGCTGCGCGGTGGTTATGTCGAACCAGGCGTCGAGCACCGCGACCGCCGCCGTCGCCGAGGCGGTCAGCCGGGCCCGCGGATCGCGGCGCAGCCCCAGCGCGGCGGTGGCCGCGCAGCCCGCGGCCATCAGCACGTCGAGCCCCGCCCAGGCCACCTGCCAGTTCCGCACCTCCGTGCTGGCCGGGAGCGTCCGCACGAGGAGCACCATCCAGGGCACGAGCGCCACGGCGGTGACGCCGAGCAGCACGAGGGCCCAGTCGCTTCGCATCATGGTGCGCTTCATCTGCATGCCTCAACGATAGGATCACAGAGGAAATTCTGCAAAGAAAATTCTGCAGAACAAGTTCTGTGGACGTGACGGGCCGGGGATACCGTGTCCGTATGCCCGACCCCGAGCTGACCAGCCTCGAACGCACCGCCCTGTACAAGTCCCTGGGCAACCCGCTGCGCCGCCGCATCCTCGACTACCTCGGCCGGCACGGCGAGGCGAACTCGACCGTCCTCGCCAGAGAACTCGGCGAGAGCTCGGGCACGACCAGCTACCACCTGCGCAAGCTGGCGGACCAGCGTCTGATCGAGGAGATCGCCGAGAAGTCGGGCGGCCGTGAACGCTGGTGGCGGGCACTGCCGTTCAGCCACACCACACCCGATCCGTCCACCATGGCCCCCGAGGAGCTCGCGGCCGCCGAGGGCGTGGCACGCCTGAAGATCGAGATGGACACCGGGCTGTACCTCCGGGCGCACCGGGAGTACGCGGGCCCCGAGGGCTGGGCCCAGGTCCAGCGCTCCGGCACCTGGATGACCCAGGGAGAACTCCTGGACTTCGTACGGGAATACAGGGCGCTCCTGGACCGGTACGGCCACGCTCGTGAAGATGCGCCCGACGGGGCGCGCCCGGTGCATCTGCGCTTCTACGCCGTCCCGGACGCCGTGGGAGAGTGGGAGGGTGAACCGACTGGCCCATGAGACGTCCCCGTATCTGCTCCAGCACGCCGACAACCCCGTCGACTGGTGGCCGTGGTCGGCCGAGGCCTTCGACGAGGCCCGCAGAAGCAACCGGCCCGTTCTGCTGAGCGTCGGGTACAGCGCCTGTCACTGGTGCCATGTCATGGCCCACGAGTCCTTCGAGGACGAGGTGACGGCCGCCTACCTGAACGAGCACTTCGTCAGCGTCAAGGTCGACCGCGAGGAGAGGCCCGACGTCGACGCCGTCTACATGGAGGCGGTGCAGGCGGCGACCGGGCAGGGCGGCTGGCCGATGACCGTGTTCCTGACCCCGGACGCCGAGCCGTTCTACTTCGGCACGTACTTCCCGCCCGAGCCCCGTCACGGCATGGCCTCCTTCCGGCAGGTGCTGGAGGGCGTGTCGAGCGCCTGGAGCGAGCGGCGGGACGAGGTCGCCGAGGTCGCCGGGAAGATCACGCGGGACCTCGCCGAGCGGGAGATGTCCTTCGGGGACAGCCGGGTACCGGGCGAGGAGGAGCTGGCCGGGGCGCTGCTCGGACTCACCCGGGACTACGACGCGGCGCGCGGCGGATTCGGCGGCGCGCCCAAGTTCCCGCCGTCCATGGTCATCGAGTTCCTGCTGCGCCACCACGCGCGGACCGGCTCCGAGGGCGCCCTGCAGATGGCCGTGGACACCTGTGAGCGGATGGCGCGCGGCGGCATCTACGACCAGCTCGGCGGCGGCTTCGCCCGTTACTCCGTCGACCGGGACTGGGTGGTTCCGCACTTCGAGAAGATGCTGTACGACAACGCTCTTCTCTGCCGTGTCTACGCGCACCTGTGGCGGTCCACCGGGTCCGAGCTGGCGCGGCGGGTCGCGTTGGAGACCGCGGACTTCCTGGTGCGTGAACTGCGCACCGCCGAGGGCGGGTTCGCCTCGGCGCTCGACGCGGACAGCGACGACGGCACCGGCAGGCACGTCGAGGGCGCCTACTACGTGTGGACGCCGGCGCAGCTGCGTGAGGTGCTCGGGGAGGCGGACGCCGGGTTCGCGGCGCGGTACTTCGGGGTCACCGAGGAGGGCACCTTCGAGGAGGGCGCCTCCGTGCTGCAGTTGCCGCAGCAGGAGGAGGTCTTCGACGCGGACACGCTGGCCTCGGTGCGGGAGCGGCTGCTCGCGGCGCGGGACGGGCGGCCCGCCCCCGGGCGCGACGACAAGGTGGTCGCCGCCTGGAACGGGCTCGCGGTGGCCGCCCTCGCGGAGACCGGCGCCTACTTCGACCGCCCCGACCTGGTGGAGGCCGCGATCGGCGCCGCCGACCTGCTCGTACGGCTGCACATGGACGACCGGGCGCGGCTGGTGCGCACCAGCAAGGACGGCCGGGCCGGCGCCCACGCCGGGGTGCTGGAGGACTACGCGAACGTTGCCGAGGGCTTCCTCGCGCTGGCGTCCGTGACCGGGGAGGGGGTCTGGCTGGAGTTCGCCGGGTTCCTGCTCGACCACGTCCTCGCGCAGTTCACGGACGCGGAGTCGGGTGCGCTGTACGACACGGCGGCCGACGCGGAGCGGCTGATCCGCCGCCCGCAGGACCCCACCGACAACGCCACGCCCTCGGGGTGGAGCGCGGCGGCCGGGGCGCTGCTGTCGTACGGCGCGCAGACCGGCGCGGAGCCCCACCGCACCGCGGCCGAGCGGGCGCTCGGTGTCGTGAAGGCGCTCGGGCCGCGGGCGCCCCGTTTCATCGGGTGGGGGCTCGCGGTGGCCGAGGCGCTGCTCGACGGCCCCCGGGAGGTCGCGGTGGTGGGCGAGGCCGGTGATCCGGCCACGACGGCGTTGCGGCGTGCGGCACTTCTGGGCACCGCGCCGGGGGCCGTCGTGGCGGTGGGCGTGCCGGAGAGTGACGAACTGCCGCTGCTGTCCGGGCGACCGCTGGTGGACGGGAAGCCGGCCGCGTACGTCTGCCGAAACTTCGTCTGCGACGTCCCGACGACCGATCCCGACCGGCTCGGCGCGGTTCTGAACGGCCGAAACGCGTAACCCCCAACCGGTCCAAACGCCCCCAGAGAGCGGTTTGTTCGGCTATTTGACCTACCGTGACGAAACACGCTCTTCATCAGAGCAACCCGTGTCCTTCACAGATCACCCATAGCGTCTGCCTGGGGTCGCGACAGCCATCACGCGCTGTCGCGACGGGGGTCAGGGGATCTGGGGGGATCTGTGCTCACTTCTGTCTTCATCGCTGCCGTTTCACTGGCGCTCTTCTGGATGGCGGCCTTCACCCTGTGGTGGCAGATGCACGCGTGGCGTACGCCCGAAGTGCTGGCATCCACCCGGTTCGGCCGTCCGGACGGGGGTGAGAGCCTGTCCTTCTCGCTGCTGCTGCCCGCGCGGCACGAGCAGGCGGTGCTCGACCACACCATCCGGCGGCTGCTGGAATCCGGCCACACGGACTTCGAGATCATCGTCATCGTGGGGCACGACGACCCGGAGACCACCGAGGTGGCCCGGAGCGCGGAGGCGCGCGACCCGCGGGTGCGGGTCGTCGTCGACCACCACGAGCGGAAGAACAAGCCGAAGGCCATGAACACGGCCCTGCCGCACTGCCGCGGCGAGGTGGTCGGGGTCTTCGACGCCGAGGACCAGGTGCATCCCGAGCTGCTCGCCCACGTCGACCACGCGTTCCGCACGACGGAGGCGGACGTCGTCCAGGGCGGGGTGCAGCTCATCAACTTCCATTCGAGCTGGTACAGCCTGCGCAACTGCCTGGAGTACTTCTTCTGGTTCCGCTCGCGCCTCCACCTGCACGCGCAGAAGGGGTTCATCCCGCTCGGCGGCAACACCGTCTTCGTACGGACGCGGGTCCTGCGGGAGGCCGGCGGCTGGGACCCGGACTGCCTCGCGGAGGACTGCGACCTGGGCGTCCGGCTGTCCAGCGTCGGCAAGAAGGTCGTCGTCGCCTACGACTCCGGCATGGTGACCAAGGAGGAGACCCCCGGCTCGCTGATGTCGCTGCTCAGACAGCGCACCCGCTGGAACCAGGGCTTCCTGCAGGTCTACCGCAAGCGCGACTGGAAGCAACTGCCCACCTTCGGGCAGCGGTTGCTCGCCCGCTACACGCTCATGACGCCGTACCTCCAGGCGGTCTCCGGGGTGATCATCCCGCTCAACGTGGCGGTCGCGCTCTTCCTCGACGTGCCCGTCGGGATCGCCTTCGTCACCTTCCTTCCGGCCGTGACCGCCCTGGTCACCTTCGTCTTCGAGCTCGTCGGGCTGCACGACTTCGGCAAGCAGTACGGGCTGCGCGTCCGCACCGTGCACTACCTGAAGCTGGTCGCCGGCGGGCCCTTCTACCAGGTCCTGCTCGCGGGGGCCGCCGTGCGCGCCGTCTGGCGTGAGCAACAAGGGCGCAACGACTGGGAGTTGACCAGTCACGCCGGCGCGCATCTCACCGAAGCGATCCGAGAGGACGTTCCCGCGTGACCTCCACCCTTCCCGCGGCGGCCACACCCACGGCCCCCGCGCAGCGGCCGAACGCGCCCGAAAACCTCCCGGCACGGCTCACCGGCCCGTTCCTGCGGGGCTCGCGCCCCGATCTGATCCTGTGCGTGGCGCTGCTCACGGCGATCCTCGTCGTCCAGGGCTGGAACATCGCCGCCTACCCGGCGCTCAGCGACGACGAGGGCACCTACCTCGCCCAGGCCTGGGCCGTCCAGCAGGGCAAGGGCCTGGCCCACTACACGTACTGGTACGACCATCCACCGCTCGGCTGGATCCAGATAGCCCTGCTGACCTGGGTCCCCGCGCACCTCAGCCCGTCCCTGATGACCGTCGGCTCGATGCGCGTCGCGATGCTCGTGGTCAGCGCGGCGAGCGCGGTCCTGCTGTACGTCCTGGCGCGCCGCCTGTCGCTCCCGCGCTGGGCGGCCGGACTCGCCATGGTCCTGTTCGGGCTGTCCCCGCTCTCGGTCGTGCTCCAGCGGGAGATCTTCCTCGACAACATCGCGGTGACCTGGACGCTGCTCGCGTTCTGCCTGGCCGCGTCGCCGAGCCGGCACCTGTGGCACCACTTCGGCGCGGGCCTCGCGGCCGCCGCCGCCGTGCTCACCAAGGAGACGATGCTCGTCGTCCTGCCCGCCCTGTTCGTCACGATGTGGCGGCACAGCCACCGCGACACCAGAAAGTTCGCGCTCACCGGCGCCGTCACGGCCTGCGTGCTGATCGGCACCGCGTATCCGCTCTTCGCCCTCCTCAAGGGCGAGTTGCTGCCCGGCGGCGGACACGTCTCGCTCTGGGAGGGCATCACCTACCAGATGAGCCGCCCCGGTTCCGGATTCCTCCTGGAACGCGGCACCGGCTCGTACGGTGTCCTCCACTCCTGGCTCTACTACGACCGGGTGCTGCCGCTCGGCGGCCTCGCCGGCGCGCTGCTGCTCCTGGTCACCTTCCGCTGGTCGGTGACGGCCCGCGCGCTGGCCGGTCCCGCGCTCGCCGTGGCGATCCTCGCCCTGGTGGCGCTGCGCCCCAACGGCTACCTGCCCGCGATGTACGTCGTCCAGGCCCTGCCCTTCCTCGCCCTCGTCCTCGCCGGGGGCGCCGCGAGCGTCGCCCACGCCGTGCTGCGCAGACGGCGGACGGCCCAGGAGAGCGCCCCGGTCACCTGGGGGCGCCGGGGGCTGGCGGCGGTGCTCCTGGTGGCCGCGGGTTCCTATGTCGTGCCCCGCTGGTACGACGGCGACCGCACCGCGGTGACGGCCGACGCCAACGCCCCCTACCGGGCGGCCTCGTCCTGGCTGAGGACCGAGGTGAGGAACCCCGAGGACACCCGGGTCCTGGTGGACGACGGACTCTGGCTCGACCTCGTGCACGACGGCTACCGGCCGGGCCTCGGCGCCATCTGGTTCTACAAGGCCGACCTCGACCCCGCCGTCACCAAGACGATGCCGCGCGGCTGGAAGGACCTCGACTACGTGGTCGCCTCCCCGACGGTACGGCGTGACGCGGCCGACCTGCCGAACGTGCGGGCCGCGATGGAGCACTCCAGGCCCGTCGCCACCTTCGGCACGGGCGAGGACCGCATCGAGATCCGGCGGATCGACGCCACCGGAGACGCGGTCGACGACAACGACACCACCACCACGGTCCGTTCCGGAGGCGGTCGATGAGCAGCTTCGAGAGCACTGTCCCCGGCGAGCTGGGCGAACCGGCGGTACGCGCCGCCGGGATCCCGGAGCCCGGGGCCGTCACCATCGTCGTGCCGACCTTCAACGAGTCGGCGAACATACGGCAGTTGCTGCGCCAGATCACCGAATCGGTGCCGGCGCGGCTGCCCTGCGAGGTCGTGTTCGTGGACGACTCCACGGACGACACTCCCGAGGTGATCGCCGAGGCCGCGCGGGACTGCCCGTTCCCGGTGAGCGTGCTGCACCGCGAGGAGCCGGTGGGCGGGCTCGGCGGCGCGGTGGTCGAGGGGCTGAAGGCGGCGAGTTCCCAGTGGATCGTCGTGATGGACGGTGACTGCCAGCATCCGCCGTCCCTCGTACCGGAGTTGATCGCCTCGGGGGAACGCGCGCACGCAGGCCTCGTGGTCGCCAGCCGGTACATCAAGGGCGGCAGCAGGGAAGGGCTCGCGGGCGGATACCGGATCGCGGTGTCACGCGGCGCGACCTGGCTGACCAAGGCGCTCTTCCCGCGTCGGCTGCGCGGCATCAGCGACCCCATGAGCGGATTCTTCGCGATCCGGCGCAGCGCGGTCACCGCCGAGGTCCTGCGCCCGCTCGGCTACAAGATCCTGCTGGAGCTGGCCGTGCGCAGCCGCCCCCGGCGGGTCACCGAGGTGCCCTTCGTCTTCCAGGACCGCTTCGCGGGCGAGTCCAAGTCCTCGGCGGCGGAGGGCCTGCGGTTCCTGCGCCATCTCGTCGGGCTGCGCACCGCCTCGCCGGTGGCCCGCATGACGGTCTTCGGGCTGATCGGCGCCACCGGCTTCGTGCCGAACCTCCTCGGCCTCTACGCGCTCACCGCCGCCGGACTGCACTACGTACCGGCGGAGATCCTCGCCAACCAGCTCGGCGTGGCCTGGAACTTCCTGCTCATCGAGCATCTGCTGTTCCGGGAACGCCGACGGCACCGCAGGGGCTGGGACCGGGCGGCCCGGTTCGCGCTGCTCGCCAACGCCGATCTGGTGCTGCGCATCCCGCTGATCGCGCTCTTCGTCCGCCACCTCGGGATGGGCGCGCTGTCCGCCACGGCCCTGGCCCTGGTGACGACCTTCGTCCTGCGCTTCGCCGGGACCGAGGCGCTGGTGTACCTGCCGCGCCGCGCCGGCGCCGGGCGGGGGAGCCGCGCCGAGAGGGGGACGGCGTGAGATTTCGGACGAGACCACGACGGAGGACCGCCCTGCTGGCCGTGACGGGTCTGGCCGCCGGACTGCTGCTGGTGTCCCCGCAGCCCGCGTCCGCGGCCAACCTCGTCACCAACCCGGGCTTCGAGACCGGCGGCACCGACGGCATGCCGTCCTGCTGGGAGAAGTCCGGCTGGGGGGACAACGACTTCACCTTCGCGACCGTGTCCGACGCCCACTCGGGCACCAAGGCCATGAAGGTCACGCTGACCCGGCGGGTGGACGGCGACCGCAAGGCGCTGATCACCGAGTCCACCGCGTGCGCGCCGGTCGTCACGGCGGGCCGGCAGTACGACCTCGGGCTCTTCTACAAGACGACGACCCCCGACGCGGCGATCACGCTGTTCCGGCACGACACCACGGCGGGCTGGCAGTACTGGACCGACCTCAAGACCCTGGACATGGCGGCGGCCTGGACGCCGGCGACGGTGCGCACGCCGGCCGTCCCGGCGGGCACCGACCGGATCACCTGGGGCGTCTCCGTGTACGGCACGGGTTCGGCGACCACCGACGACTACACGATGGAACAGGTCTCCGAACCGATCCCGCCGGCCACCTGCACCGGCACGGCCGACGAGTGCGCGAACGGGAGGTGGACGGTCCTGCCGACGCAGAACCCGGTCCGCTCCATGCACTCCGTCGTCCTCAACAACGGCAAGGTGCTGCTGATCGCCGGTTCCGGGAACAGCGAGGAGAACTTCGACGCGGGCACGTTCACCTCGGCGGTCTACAACCCGGCGACCGGCTCGTACAAGGTGATCCCCACACCGAAGGACATGTTCTGCTCCGGGCACGTCCAGCTCGCGGACGGCCGGGTGCTGGTGCTCAGCGGCAACAAGGCCTTCCCGGTCGCGGGCGGCCACGGGTACGAGGGGTACAGGGAGTCGTACGTCTTCGACCCGGTCACCGAGACGTACAGCAGGACGAACGACCTCAACGACGGCCACTGGTACCCGTCGGCCACCGAGCTGGGCAACGGCGACATCATCTCGTTCGGCGGGCTGCGCGAGGACTCGTCCGGTTCGGTGACCGCCGAACGCTGGTCGAACGCGCAGCAGCAGTGGCTGCCGCTGTGGCAGGTCAACCAGACCTGGTCGTTCTGGGGTCTGTACCCGTCGATGATCCTGATGCAGGACGGGCGGCTCTTCTACTCGGGCAGCCATGTCTTCGGCAACGGCACCCCGGGCACGGGTTCCGCGATCTACGACTACGACGCCAACACCACGACCGCGATCCCCGGTCTGCAGAACAAGGACGAACGCGACCAGTCCGCGAGCGTGCTGCTGCCCCCGGCCCAGGACCAGAAGGTCCTGACCCTCGGCGGCGGCAACATCGACTCCAACCCCGCCGCCAACCGGCTCACCGACATCATCGACCTCAAGGCGGCGAACCCGGCGTACACGATGGGCCCGAAGATCCCGCAGGGCACGGTCGACGTCGGCAACGGCAAGGTCGCCCAGACCGGCGAGCAGGGCAAGATGTACGTGTCCGCCGTGCTGCTGCCCGACGGCAAGGTCCTGGAGACGGGCGGAGCGCTGCACAACCGCGCCGATCCCGTGTACGAGGCGTCGATCTTCGACCCGGCGACCTCGGCGTTCGACCCGGTGGCCGCCGACCCGGAGGCCCGCGGCTATCACTCCTCGGCGTTCCTGCTGCCCGACGGCCGCGTGATGGCCACCGGCGACAACCCGGGCAACGGCACCTGGAACCACGACGTGTCGATCTACACCCCGCCGTACCTCCTCAAGGGCAGCCGCCCGACGATCACTTCGGTGATCGACAAGGAATGGGTGTACGGGGACACGCAGCGCATCACCGTCGACCGGCCGGTCGTGAAGGCCGAGTTGATCAGGCCTGCCGCGGTCACCCACTCCTCCGACCCCAATCAGCGGTTCGTGGACCTGCCGCTGAGCGTGGACGGGAACAACGTCGACCTCAACGTGACGAGCAACCCGAACCTGGCGCCGCCCGGCTGGTACATGCTCTTCGCGGTGGACGCCAACGGCGTTCCCTCGGTGGCGCAGTGGGTGCATCTCCAGGGCCCCTCAGCGCTCGCCGCGGACACCGCCTCGGCGCACGTCCACTCCTTCGCCGACTCCCTGACGGGGGCCGTCACCGGGGCGGACCGGAAGCGGACCTCGCAGAAGGTGTCCACGACGATCTCCGGCTGCGACCGGCACTACGGGTCGATCAACGTCTGTGTGCCGACGGTCTTCCCGGAGGGGGTGAGGAAGACGACGGCCTCCCGCTGTGCCTGGCTGAAGAAGAACGACTACGGACGGCTCAGGATCAACGGCAAGGACGATCCCCTGGGCCTCGACCCCAGCAGGGACGGACTGGCCTGCGGCGCGAAGGATCTGATCAGGCGCTAGGGCGTGTCCGCAGGGCGCGTCCGCCCCAGGGCCGGCGCCGGGGCCGTGCGTCCCGGCGCCGGACGGGTCCCGCGGACGTCCGCGGGACCGCGTCAGGTCCCGAACTCCGCGAGGGCGCGCTCCACGACGGTCTCCAGCCGGTCGTGGTGCGCGCCCTTCCAGTAGGCGCGCCCGCACTCGGCGCACTGGGCGAAGACGTCGTACGACCGCTCGGTGCCGCTCTCGAGCTGGTCGGCGACCTGCTCCTTGGTGGCCCGGGCGAGCAGGCCGTTGCACGCGGTGCAGCGCGTCCAGGGCCGAAGCTCGGGCGCGAACCGGCCCAGCACGTCGCGGAGCTGGTCGTCGGGACGGGTGCTGTAGACGAAGCCGCCCGCCCACAGTTCGCGGCGCCGCAGCAGACCGCGGTCGCGGCTGAGCAGGACGCGCCGCTCGGCCGCCGAACGGGCGGCGAGCGCCGGGTCGCCGATGTCGGTGGACTCGTAGGCCGTGTCGACGCCGAGCAGCCGCATCCGGCGGGCGAGGGTGCCGAGATGGACGTCCAGGAGGAAGCGCAGCGGCGCGCCGGGGACCTGCTGGGGGCGTTCGACGGCGCCGACCCGTACGGATTCGCCCGCGGCCGGGATGTGGGAGAAGGGCACCTCGCGCCCGTCCACGACCAGGGCGCCGACCTCCGTCAGCGGGACGCCCAGCGACTCGACGACATGGCCGAGGGTGGAGGAGCCGTCGGTGCCGACCGGGGTGACCCCGGAGCGGCGGGCGTGCGGGACGAACAGCCCCAGTTCGGGGGCGAATTCGATGTGGATCTCCGGTCCGTTCACACGGTCAGGATGTCACGCGGGGGCTGTCCGCGGCCTCCGGGTTTCGCGGGGGAAGTCCGTGCTCCAGGACGTCCACGGCGCGCTCGACGAGTTCGGCGAAGTCGTCCCGGTGGCCGTTGTCGGCCCAGTAGAGGGAGGTCTCCATGAGCCCGCCGATCAGGGACATCGCGAAGACCCGGACCTCCAGGCTGTCCGGGTTGCGGCCGGTGCGCTCGCCGATGGCCCGGCTCAGCAGCCGCCCGGTGACCGACGCGCTCTCCATCATCCGGGACCGCACCGCGGGGACCTCGACCATCAGCCGGGTCCGCAGCCGGCTGACCTGGGGGTCCTCGGATTCCCCGAGGCCGATGGCCTTGCCGAGCACATGCCGCAGGGAGTCGAACCACGGCTCGTCCGCGGGGCGTTCGCGCAGCTCCTGTTCGAGGAGCGGGTCGTACTCGTCCGTGAGGACGATGTCCTCCTTGGTGGGGAAGTAGCGGAACACCGTGGAGGGGGAGACCTCGGCCGCCTCCGCGATCTGCTCGATCGTGGTGGCGTCGTACCCCTGCCGCTCGATCAGCCGGTACGTGGCCTCGCGGATCGCGATGCGGGTCTTGATCTTCTTCCGCTCGCGGAGCCCGGGCTGGGGCTCCGCGGCGGGAGTGGAACTCTGTGCGGTGGCGGCCATGGGTCTCATTGTCCGGCATCGGCCGTGGCCGGTGCCATGTCGGTGCCCTCCTCGGACGCGGGGGAGGACCGGGGCGGGTTCGGCAGCAGGGCCGCCGCCAGCAGCGCGGTGACCAGCGCCGCGATCCCGCTGACCAGCAGGACCAGGTCCATGCCGTGGATGTAGGCGGCGTTCGCGGAGGCTTCGAGAGCCCGGTCGCCGAGCCGGCCGGCGACGACATGGGCGCCGACCACCGAGTCGTCGGCCGCCTGCGCGGCGGCGCGCGGCAGCGCGGAGGTGTCGAGCCGGTCGGCGTAGGTGCTCGCGAGCAGGGAGCCGAGCAGGGCGATGCCGATCGCGCCGCCCACCTGGCGGACCGTCATCAGCAGTCCGGAGCCGCTGCCGGCCCGGTCGCGGGGGAGCGCGCCCAGCGCGGTGGACATCGCGGGCACCACGGCGAAGCCGAAGCCGAGTCCGGCGACGGTCAGCCACAGGGCGGTGGCCCCGTACCCGTCGTCGACGGTCGTACGGCTGCCGAGGAACGCGGCGAAGGCGAGGACGACGAGACCCGCGCTGATCACCGCGCGGGGCCCGAAGCGGGTCACCAGCGGCTGTGCGCCCCGGGAGGCGATCAGCAGGCCGCCCATCATCGGCAGCAGACGGACGCCGGTGCCGAGGGCGTCGTGGCCGAGGACCGCCTGGAGGTACTGCGGCAGCACGAACATCAGGCCGGACAGGACGAACATGACGAGCGTCGCGGCGAGGGTGTTGAGCAGGAAGCCGCGCTGCGCGAGCAGGGCCAGATCCAGCATCGGGCGGGGGCTGCGGCGTTCGCGGACGACGAGCAGGGCGATCAGGACGACGGCGGCGGCGAGGCAGCCGAGGACGAGCGGGTCGCCCCAGCCGCGGGACGGGGCTTCGATGATCCCGTAGACGAGGACGCTCAGACCCACCGCGGTGAGCGCGGTGGACAGGGCGTCCACCCGGGGCGAGGCGGGGTCGCGGGTCTCGGGGAGCAGGAAGACGCAGGCGGTGACGCCGATGGCGGCCATCGGGACGTTGACCAGGAAGACGGATCCCCACCAGAAGTGGTTCAGCAGCCAGCCGCCGATGATCGGGCCGAGCGGCAGTCCCAGCGCCGAGGCCGCGGAGACCGCTCCGACCGCCTTCGTGCGCTCGTCGGGTCCGAACAGCGAGGGCAGCACGGCGAGCGCGAGCGGCATCACGAGCGCGCCGCCGACGCCCATCAGGGCCCGGGCGGCGATCACCCAGGTGACGTCGTCGACGAGGGCGCCGGCCAGGGAGCCGCCCAGGAACACCACGAGGCCGGTGATGAGCATCCGGCGCCGCCCGAAGCGGTCGCCGAGCAGACCGGCGGGGAGCATCAGCGAGGCGAAGACGACGACGTAGGCGTCCGCCATCCACTGCTGCTCACCGGTGGACGCGCCCAGGTCCCGGGCCATCGTCGGCAGTGCCACGTTGAGGATCGTCATGTCGAAGCCGAGCACGAGCATGCTCGCGACCAGGGCCCCGAGGGCCCACCAGCGTCGGGGGTCGCGCCGAACGGCGCCGTCCTGCGTGAGAGTCACCATGAAATGAGAGTAACTCTCAAAAGCCAGGTGGTGTCAATCGAGTACGACTTTCAGCGGGTGGCGGGTGGCGGGTGGCGAGTGTTTGTCGCGGCGCGGGCGGGGAGGCCGGACGGTGGCCGGAAAACGCGCAGTGGCCGCGGCTGGGGAGCCGCGGCCACTGGAAGGGCGGGAGTGTGGGTGGGGGTGGGGGTCAGCCGTGCTGGTAGGCCACCAGGGAGATGCCGACGTAGTGCACGATGAACGCCGCGAGGGTCAGGGAGTGGAAGACCTCGTGGAATCCGAACCAACGCGGTGACGGGTTGGGCTTCTTGATCCCGTAGATCACTCCGCCCGCGCTGTAGAGCAGTCCGCCGACGATCACCAGGACGAGGACGGCGATGCCGCCCGTGCGCATGAAGTCGGGCAGGAAGAAGACGGCCGCCCAGCCCATCGCGATGTAGCAGGGCGTGTAGAGCCAGCGCGGGGCGCCGACCCAGAACACCCGGAAGGCGATGCCCGCCGCCGCGGCGGCCCAGATGCTCCACAGGAGCCACTGCCCCTTGGCCTCCGGCAGCAGGAGCATGGTCAGCGGGGTGTAGGTGCCCGCGATGATCAGGAAGATGTTCGCGTGGTCGAGTCTGCGCAGGACACCGTCCATCCGCGGGCTCCAGTCGCCGCGGTGGTACAGGGCGCTCACGCCGAACAGGAGGCAGGCGGTCAGGGCGAAGATCCCGCAGGCGATGCGGCCCCGGGTCGAGTCCGCCAGTGCGGTGAGGACCAGTCCGGAGACGAGGGCGGCCGGAAACATGCCGAGGTGCAGCCAGCCGCGAAGCTTGGGCTTGATCTCTTCCGACAGGGAGTGCGCGACAGACGTCTGGCCGGCTGCCGGCGAGTCCGTGGGCGCGTCGGGGGCGGACGCAGTCATGCGCCGAATCGTACCTACGGAACCGTAAGTTACGCGTCAGTCCCGCATAAGCGGGCCCCGATAGTGGCCATGATCTCACGCCATTGGCGGGCGCCGCCGGGGTACTCGCGGTGAACCCGGGGTGAGCGGGCGGAAACCTCCCTGGAAGTGGCGATGCTCACTCCGCTCAGGTGTGAGGCCCTCTGGACATATGCGCGCCCCGGTCGGATCATCAAATGAGTGCGGTCGGCACCGGATGAGCGCCAGGGGTTCAATCACCGTGAAGCATCCGGGTCGCAGCCCCCACGGGGCACAACAACAAAACCCCTCATTTAGGAGCAATCGTGGCGCGCGACATCGCGGCTCCCGTCCCGACCAACCACAAAGAACTGATCTCGTGGGTCAACGAGATCGCCGAACTGACCGAGCCGGACAGTGTGGTCTGGTGCGACGGATCCGAGGCCGAGTACGAGCGACTGAGTGAGGAGCTCGTCCGCAAGGGCACCTTCAAGAAGCTCGACCCGATCAAGCGCCCCAACTCCTACTACGCCGCGTCCGACCCGACCGATGTCGCGCGGGTCGAGGACCGGACGTTCATCTGCTCCGAGAAGGAGGAGGACGCGGGCCCGACGAACCACTGGAAGGCCCCCGCCGAGATGCGGGAGATCTTCTCCGGCGAGCAGGGCGTCTTCCGCGGCTCGATGCGCGGCCGCACGATGTACGTCGTCCCGTTCTGCATGGGCCCCCTCGGCTCCGACCTCTCCGCGATCGGCGTCGAGATCACCGACTCCGCCTACGTCGCCGTGTCCATGCGCACCATGACCCGCATGGGACAGCCGGTCCTGGACGAACTCGGCACCGACGGGTTCTTCGTGCGTGCCGTGCACACGCTCGGAGCCCCGCTGGCCGAGGGCGAGGCGGACGTGCCGTGGCCGTGCAACTCCACGAAGTACATCTCCCACTTCCCCGAGACCCGCGAGATCTGGTCGTACGGCTCCGGCTACGGCGGCAACGCGCTCCTCGGCAAGAAGTGCTACGCCCTGCGCATAGCCTCCGTGATGGCGCGCGACGAGGGCTGGCTCGCCGAGCACATGCTGATCCTCAAGCTGACGCCGCCGCAGGGCGAGTCGAAGTACGTCGCCGCCGCCTTCCCGAGCGCCTGCGGCAAGACCAACCTCGCCATGCTGGAGCCCACGATCTCCGGCTGGACGGTCGAGACCATCGGTGACGACATCGCCTGGATGCGGTTCGGCGAGGACGGCCGCCTCTACGCGATCAACCCCGAGGCCGGCTTCTTCGGTGTCGCGCCCGGCACCGGTGAGCACACCAACGCCAACGCGATGAAGACGCTGTGGGGCAACTCCGTCTTCACGAACGTCGCGCTCACCGACGACAACGACATCTGGTGGGAGGGCATGACGGAGGAGACTCCGGCCCACCTGACCGACTGGAAGGGCAACGACTGGACCCCCGAGTCCGGCACGCCCGCCGCGCACCCCAACGCCCGCTTCACGGTGCCCGCCTCGCAGTGCCCGATCATCGCGCCCGAGTGGGAGGACCCCAAGGGCGTGCCGATCTCGGCGATCCTCTTCGGCGGCCGCCGCGCCACCGCGGTCCCGCTCGTGACCGAGTCCTTCGACTGGAACCACGGCGTCTTCCTCGGCGCGAACGTCGCCTCCGAGAAGACCGCCGCCGCCGAGGGCAAGGTCGGCGAGCTGCGCCGCGACCCCTTCGCCATGCTGCCGTTCTGCGGCTACAACATGGGCGACTACATGGGGCACTGGGTCGACGTCGCCAAGGACAAGGACCAGGCGAAGCTCCCGAAGATCTACTACGTGAACTGGTTCCGCAAGAACGACGCGGGCAAGTTCGTCTGGCCCGGCTTCGGCGAGAACAGCCGCGTCCTGAAGTGGATCGTCGAGCGCCTCGACGGCAAGGCCGAGGGCGTCGAGACCCCGATCGGCGTCCTGCCGACCCGGGAGTCCCTCGACACCGACGGTCTCGAACTCGCCGAGTCCGACCTCGACTTCCTGCTCACGGTCGACAAGGAGGTCTGGCGCGAGGAGGCCGGACTGGTCCCCGAGCACCTCAACACCTTCGGCGAGCACACGCCCAAGGAGCTGTGGGACGAGTACCGCGCACTGGTGCAGCGCCTGGGCTGACGCCCCCAACCACTCCGCGGCCGACCCGAGTTGCCCTGACCTGCGACCGTTGCGGCGGTCGGCCGCGGTGACCGCACCCGCCGGGGTCTCGCGCACATCAGCGCGGGACCCCGGCTTTTTCGTCCCCGGCGTCCCGCCCGTGCCGGAACGGCTGAAAAAGCGCGGATTTCGAGGGACACTCCTGACATCCTGCACTGGACCCCGAAATGAGGTGGGCGGGGTGCGTACGCCTGTCAGTGACCCCATGAAGATCGGTCCGTACCGCATCGTGGGTCGGCTCGGCTCCGGTGGCATGGGATGGGTGTATCTCGGCCGCTCGCCCGCCGGGCGCGAGGTCGCGGTCAAGGTGGTGCGGCCCGAACTGGCCGCGGAGCGCGAGTTCCGGGAGCGCTTCGCGCGCGAGGTCGCCGCGGCGCGCGTGGTCAGCGGCGCCTACACGGCGGCCGTGGTCGACGCCGACACCGAGGCCGAACTGCCGTGGCTGGCCACCCTGTACGTGGCCGGTCCCTCGCTCGCCGAGGCGGTCCGCACCGACGGACCCCTGCCCGAGCCACAGGTACGGCGGCTCGGCGCGGGCCTGGTCGAGGCGTTGCAGGCCATCCACGCCGCACGCGTCGTGCACCGGGACCTCAAGCCGGCCAACGTGCTCCTCGCCTCCGACGGCCCGCGCGTCATCGACTTCGGGATCTCCCGTGTGGACGGCGCCCCCGGCCTCACCCAGGTCGGCGTCGTCGTCGGCACCCCGCCGTTCATGTCCCCCGAGCAGATCAGGGGCGCCAAGGTGGGCCCGGAGAGCGACGTCTTCTCCCTCGGCGGGGTCCTGGTGTACGCGCTCACCGGACGCCCGCCGCACGGCAGCGGGGAGTCCGTGCGCCACCGCGTGGCCTTCGAGGCCCCCGAACTCGACGGCATCGCGGGCCCGATGCGGGAACTGGTCGCGCGCTGTCTGGCGAAGCGTCCCGAGGACCGGCCCCGGCCGGCTCAGCTCCTGGACGGGCTGCTGGAGCAGGAGCCCCGCCGGGCCGACTGGCCGCCGCCCACCGTCGCCCACACCATCAGGGTGCGCACCCAGGACCTGATGAAGCGCCGCAAGGAGAGCACCAGCGTGTCCGTACCCTCCTGTCTGCTGTCGCACGCCCAGGCGCTGCTCGACGCCGGACTGACCGACGCGATGGTCGCCGAGGCGGTGGGCCGTGGCGACGCCTGACTCCTTTTCCGGCCGGGGCCGGGAGATTCTCGAAATCGGAACGCACTGGCGGCAGTTGGTGCAGACCTGGGTGGCGAGACGGAATTTCCACACGGAGACCGACACCGTTTCCGTCTCCATGCGATTCGACCTCGAGGAAACGGGCCGGATGATTACCGTCCGGTTCATGACGACCAAGAGACTTCTGGTCGCATTCGCCACCGACGGCCATTCCCTGCGCAAGGACCAACTCGCTCTCGCCGCCGCCGCGTCGAACGCGTGGAACACCGAACAGCTCCATCCCATGCTGTCCGTGTGGGACGTACGGGGGCCGCGCCCCTGTCTCGCGGGCGTGTGCGACCTTCCCCTGACCTGTCGTATGACGCAAACAGATTTCGATGCTTTGGCCAGTGATTGGGTGGAGCGGGCGAGACAGATGTTCACCCGATGCCATCAGGTGTTCGAGTTGTAGAAGTGATGCCCCCCGCGTTTCTCAAACCCTTCCGGACACCCGCCACTTTCCGCCAGTATGGGCGAGTGCCTTTCAGGGCCACGGGGGTGTTGTGTCAGGGCCACGGGGGGTCTTTTTCATGCGGCGTCGCCTTTCCCTCATCATGCTTTTCGGACTCCTGGCCGCGTCGGCTCCGGCGGTGGCCGCCACAGCGGCCCAGCCGTGCGGCGGCACCTTCGAGCAGCGTCTGGGCTGCTGGGCCCGCGCGACCGACGAGGGCGCGGTCCGCGTCACCGTCGACCGGACCCTGCCGTTCGACGGCAGGGCCGCGAACCGCAAGGGCTTCGAGCAGACCCTGGTGGACCGCAGCGCCCGACTCCTGGTCGAGGTGCCCTCGGGCGTCCACACCGGCGAGGGCGGCACGGCACTCGTCGTGCTCGCGGACCACGACCACAGGTTCCTCGCGGACGACGCCGTCATCGACGCGCTGAAGCCCGGCACCGTCAAGGAACTGGCCGACCGCCGGGCCTGCGACCCCCGTAAGGCGGGGGACCTGTGCGCCCGGCTCGCCAAGGGGCGGCTGACCGGGGCCGACCTGGTCCGTCTCGGCCTGGCCACCGACCTCTCCCGCACGGACATCGTCGGCGGCTCCGCGGCCGGCACGTCCGCGAACCCCGGCGGTGACGAGACCGCCACCGGGCAGCAGGGACAGGGCCAAGGACAGGGGCAGAGCCCGGCCCAGGGCCAGGGCCAAGGCCAGGAGACCGGGAAGGCCGGCGACACCGGCCGGGACCCCGGAACCTCCACCGACCCCGGCGACGGCGGCGGCTGGGACACCGCCACCGCGGTGCTCACCGTCCTGTGCGCCGTGCTCGTCCTGCTGCTCGGCGTCCTGCTCTTCCTGATCCGCCGCTCCGCGCGTTCCGTCGCCGTCGGCACCCTGTCCAGGCGCTCGCTCGCCGCGCCCGCCGTCGGCGCCGTACCGGCCGCCTCGACGCCCCGGCCCCGCGGCCGTCCCCGTACCCACGCGTCCGACCAGGCCACCACCCGTACCCGCGTGTCCGACGAGGCCGCCGCCCCTCCCCGCACCCGGATGCCCGACGAGGCCACCACCCGCCTCCGGGCCACGCCCGCGCCCCGCAGCCACGGCCGGCGCGTCGGCAACGTACCGGGCCCCGCCCGGCCCGCCGTCGTACGCACCGAACTGCACCCGCAGGGCTATGTCGAGGTGGACCACGTGCTGTACCGGGCGGTGTGGGCCGAGCCGGGCCGCCCGCCGCCCGCGCCCGGCGGACTCGTCGACGTCACCGAGGCCGGGGAGCGCGACTCCGACGTCCTCTACGCGTTCCCGCCGACACCCGGACGGCACGCCAAGGCCGCCCGGCCCTGAGACCAGGAGAGACCCACATGCACAGCGACTACCCGCCCACCCTGCCGGCGGAGTACGCCGACATCGAGTTCGAGAACAACGCGCAGCGGATGCCGCTCGTCCTCTGCCTCGACATCTCCAGCTCGATGGCGGGTCAGCCCATCCAGACCCTCAACAACGCGCTCGCGGAGTGGACGCGGGAACTGCACGACGACGTCAGCCTCAGCTACAGCGTCGAGGTCGCCGTGGTCACCTTCGGCGGCCAGGGCGTCGCCGCCTGGCGCGGACCCCAGCTCCTGCCCGCGCACGCGCCGGTGAGCCCCTTCGTGCCGGCGCACATGTTCCACCCGCCGCAGCTCGCCGCCGCCGGCGTCACCCTGATGACCGAGGCGCTCGAACTGTCGATGAACATCGTCGCCGCCCGCAAGGCCGAACTGCGCGCCTCCGGACTCCAGTACTACCGGCCGCAGATCTGCCTGGTCACCGACGGACTGCCCACCGACGCGACGGGCCATCTCACCGACTCCTGGCAACGGCTGATCCCGGTCCTCGCCGACGAGCAGCAGGCCCGCCGCTTCCGGCTGTACGCGATCGGCGTCGGCGGCATCACGGACCGCGGCGAGCAGGTGCTCCGGTCCTTCGCGCCGAAGTTCAACGCCCGGCTCCAGGGATTCCCGTTCCGCGAACTGCTCCAGATGATGTCCGCGAGCGCCAACGCCGAGCAGAAGGGCGCGGGCGACGAGGTCTTCGAGAAGATCTTCAGCCAGTTCAAGACGCAGCGCCCGGCCTGGGAATCGTGACCGATGACCCGATGGGACTCCTGAGTGATGACCACAGCCGACGAGCGGGAGACGCCGTGGCGGATCCACGGAATGAGCGTCGAGGGATACCGGCACCGCCGTCAGGGCCGGCCCTGCCAGGACGCCTGCGGGCACACGGTGACGTCCTCCGTCGCGGTCCTCGCCGTCGCCGACGGCGCGGGCAGCCGGCCGCGCTCCGAGGAGGGCGCCCGGCTCGCGGTGGAGCTGGCCACCGAGCACTTCGCGCGGCGGGCCGCCACCCTGGCGGACCGGCGCCCCGGCACGGCGGTGCGTGAGCTGCTGCGGGACGCCTTCCACGACGTGTGCAAGGTGTTCCTGGACCGCACGGGCCCCGACGCGGCGGACTTCGCGACCACGCTCACCGTGGTCGTGCTCACGCGGGGCTGGCTCGGCCATCTGTCCCTGGGCGACGGCTTCGTCGTCCTGCGAGCCGGTACGGAGGACGGTGAGCGGCAGTTCCATCTGCTGCCCCAGCCGGCCGCCGTCAGCGAGTACAGCAACGAGACGGTCTTCCTCACCTCGCCGGACGCGGCCCGCCGGGTGCACACCGACTGCGTGTCCGACGACGGGATCGACGGGGTGCTGCTGTCCACCGACGGACTGGCGCAGGCCGCGCTCAACCGGTCCCCGGGCGGCGCGCTGTCCCCGAACACGTCCTTCGCCGAAGCCGTGTTCCGCTCCCTCGACGTCCCCGGACCGGTGACCGCGAGCGCCCACGAGGGCCTGGGGACCCTGCTCCGGTCCGACCGGCTCACCGCGCTCAACGCCGACGACAAGACCCTGCTGCGGGCCGTCCTCAAGGCGCGGCCATGAGCGGGCGCACGGTGTTCCTGGACGGCAAGCCGGTGACCCTCGCCGAACTGCCCCTCAAGGGCGGCGGCCAGGCGGCCGTCTTCCCGGTCGTCGGCGACGACGGCATCGTCGTCAAGCTGTACCGCGAGACGCCCGGACCCAAGGAGGAGCAGCGGTTGAAGCGGATGCTGACGATGTCGCCGCTCGTGACCCGTCCCACCGACGCCTCCCAGCCGCCCGAACTGGCCTGGCCGACCGCGCTCGCCCGCGGCCCGCAGGGCGAGTTCCTCGGCTACGCCATGCGCCGCTTCGGCGAGCCCCAGCACGTCCAGCTCATCGGCCTGTTCACGCGCGCCCAGCGCCTCAAACTGTTCGCCGACCGGGCCGACTGGCGCTTCCTGCTCGGCGTGGCCTGGAACCTCGCCTTCATGACGGCGCGCATGCACTACGACAACCTCGTCATCGGCGACTTCTCCAGCAGCAACGTCGTCGTCGACGCCAACGGGTTCGTCACGTTCCTCGACTGCGACTCCATCGCCTTCAACGACCCGGAGACCGGGGAGCTGTTCCCCTGTCTGATGCACACCACCGACTACTCGTCCCCCGAGCGGCAGGCCGGCGGACCCGCCACCCGCGCCACGGACGAGTTCGCCCTCGCCGTCCTCGTCTACCAGCTCCTGACGGCCGGGAACCACCCCTTCGGCGGCGTCCCGCACGACAGCGCGTCCGAGTCGACCGTCAAGGACAACATCGCCGCCAGCATCTCCTACGTCGTGCGCCCGGAGCGGGTCGTCATCCCGCGCGGCACCATCGACCCCTCCGTGCTCCCGCCCGAACTCCTCGCGCTGGCCCGCACCGCCTTCGGCCCCGGGGTGCAGGACCCCGCCACCCGGCCCTCCGCCGAGGCGTGGCTGCGCGCCCTGGACAAGGAGCGCGCGCTGGTACGGGTCTGCCCGACCCGTCCGCTGCACGCGTTCGGTTCGCATCTGTCCTCGTGCCCCTGGTGCGGCCGGGCGGCGCTCACGGGGCACGACGTGTTCAACGGCCCGGCCTCGGTCCCGGCGCCGGGCGTGATGCAGCCCGGGCCGCGGCCGCCGGTGCCGGCACCGGGCGAGCCGTGGCCGACGGGGCTGAAGGTGGCGCTGCTGATCCTGGCGGTCGTGATCCTGGCGGTGATCGTCGCGAACGCCTGAGCGGCCCGGGGCCGGCCCGGGCCGCTTGAGCCGCCCGAGCCGCCGGTGCCCCGGAGCCGCCGGGGACCGTGCGTGGCCGTCGTGGTGACCTGGGCGGCGCGCCGGGGGCCGCCTCCGTCACTGCGAGCGGCCGCGGTCCTCCAGGTAGCGGGTGTGGGACTCCTGGCGCCGCGCCTCCGTCTCGCGCAGGGCCGCGGCGAGCCGGTCCGACTCCTCTTGGAGCACGGTGAGCTGACGCTCCAGATGGCGCTCCGGCGGCTCGGTGCCGGGGGCCAGCCGGGTCCACCACCGGGTACGGACGAAGGTGTCGACCGCTTCCGGGATGTCCTGGCGTACGGCACGCGACAGGGCGTGCACGCCCTCGGGGTCCTGGGCGAGGATCTCGGCGACCCAGCCCGGGTCGAGCAGGGCGGTGAGGACCTCGGTCAGCTCGGTGAGCCGGCCGGCCGCCGCCGGAGGCAGCTCGACGCCGTCCAGGTACTCCCGCAGCTTGCCGAAGTCGACGCGCAGCTCGGCCAGTTGGGCGGAGGGGTCGGGGAAGTCGGGCGGCGCCGGGCGCTCCGGCGGCGCGATCAGCGCGCCCGCGCCGTACAGACCCGCCACGACGACCGGCCAGTACGGGCCCGCGAGACCGGTGAAGGTCAGCGCGAGTCCGGCGATCCCGCACGCGCTGCCGGTGAGGTTCTTGCGCGATTCGAGGAAGCCGAGGAGCTTATTGGTAGCCACGGATCTCCTCGAAGGCGCCGTCGAGCGAGCCCTTTCGGGCGTCGAAGAGACGGCCGCCGGTCAGGTCGGCGATGTGCTGGAGCTCCCCGCGGTCGGAGTCGCCGAACAGGATCGGGAAGACCGGGATCTCCCGCCGGTCGCCGGGCAGCCGGCCGTAGAAGTCGTCGAAGTCGGAGGGGCTCGCCCCCTTGGTGTTCTCGCCGTCCGTCATCAGCACGATCGAGGTGAACGTGTCGTCGTCGGCGCCCAGATGCTCGTACGCCTTCTCCAGCGAGGTGTAGATCGCGGTGTCGCCGTCGGCGCTCAGCGCGCGGGTGTCCTCGCGGATGGCGTCGATCCCGGCCTTCGGGTTCTCGGGGCGGACCACATGCGTGCTGACGCTCTTGACCTGGGAGCCGAACGGCATGAGCGTCACCTCCTCGCGGTCGCGGAAGTCGCCCGTCAGATCGCCCAGGGACTTCTTGAGCCGGTCGAGGCGGTCGCCTTCCATCGAGCCCGAGGTGTCGAGGACGTACACCGTCCGGGACGGCCGGCGCAGCTTGTTCTCGTAGGAGTCGAGGAGGTGGTCGGCCACCGACCGGCTGCCGGGGAAGGGGAGTTCACGCCGTCGTCCGGTGTCGAGTCCGGCCGCCGGGGCGACGGAGGCGACGACCGGGCGGCGGTGCGTCCGCTCGGTGATCAGCTTCTGGGCGGCCGGCGCGCGCAGCGCCTCGGCGAGGCGCTTGACGTCGTCGCGGGTGTCCGTGGAGGACGCGGCGAGGGAGGAGAGCGGATAGTCGGCCGTCACGACGCCGTCGCGCGGGCGGATGACGGTCAGACCCTTCACGCCCTTGAGGACGGACTCGTAGTTGAGCAGGGCGTCGACGGTGCCGCGGTGTTCGTAGGCGGTGGCCAGCCAGCCCGACGAACCCGACGTGAGTTTCTGTCCCTTGAAGAACTCGCGCAGCCGGGGAGTCGCCTCGGCCACGTCGGCGTCCGTGAGCGCCGACTGGGCGCCGGACAGCGCGGAGGCCACCGAGATCAGGGTGGAGAAGCCGGAGTTGGAGCGCGCCGGATCGGTCATGCCGTACGTGAGGTCGCCGTCCGCCACGGCCTTCTCCACCTGCGACCAGGTGACGTCCTCCGGCTTCCAGCCGAGGGCCCGTACCGTGGCCGGCTTCACGCCGATGGCCACCGGGCTCGACATGACGGGGGTCTCCGAGACGACCTTCCTCGCGGCCTCGGGACGCAGATGCAGATAGGCGTTGGAGGACAGCCACAGGGCGTCGTAGCGGTCGTCCGAAGCGCCCCGCGCGATCAGGTCCACGGCGGCGAGGGTGCCCATGTAGGTGGGTCTGACCTTGATGCCGGTGTCCCGCTCGATCCGGTCGAGCACCGGCTTCATGTCGCCGAGTTCGCTGGAGGCGAGGACCCGCAGGGTGCCGCTCCGCGGCTTCCCGTCGTCCCCGGACGGCGCGTCCCCCTGGGCCGTGCAGGCCGTCAGGGCGAGCAGGGCGACGGCGCCGGCCGCCGCCTGTCGGAGCGCTCTCATCCCTGCCCGCCTTCCAGGGCGCCCCGCGTGCGGCTGCGCTCCAGGTAGGCTCCGGCGTTCTGGAGTTCGGAGGTCAGGGACTCAACGGTCGCGGCCATCGTCTCGGTCGCCCTGACCTTGTACGTGTCGATCGCGTCGAGGGTGCGGTAGATCTCCTGGAAGGCGGTCCGCAGCGTCTCGGCGCCGACGGCCGGGTCGGCGGCGATGCGCTGGATCTCCCCGCTCTGGGTGGACAGCATCTCGGCGTTGCCGCGGATCAGGTCCTCCGTCGTGCCGCGCAGGGCGTTGACCTGCTCGACGACCTTGCGCTGGTTGTCGAGGGCGGAGGCGAGCATGACGGAGATGCGCAGCGCGGAGACGGTGGTGGTGGCCGCGCGGTCGACGCCCTTGATGAGTTCGTCGTTGTTGCGCCGGACCACGTCCATCGCCAGATAGCCCTGGGCGCACACCGCGAGCTGGGTGAGCAGGTCCTGGTGCTTCTGCCGGACGGGGAAGAGCACGTCGGAGCGGAGCGTGTCGGCCTGCGCGGGGTCGGCGGCGTCGACTCCCGCGATGTGCGCCTCCACCGCGCCGTCCAGGGCCTGGGTGAGCACGACGTACTCCTGGAGCTTGCCCATCGTCTCCCAGAGCCGGACGCGTTCGGTCTGAAGCGCCGCGTTGTCCCGGCGCAGTTCGTCCTGGCCGCCGCGCAGCGAGCCGACGATCTTGTTCAACGTGCCTTGCGCGGAGGCGTACTTGGCGACGTGGTCGCGCAGCTTGTTGCCGCCCGGCAGCCGGGACAGGAACTTCCTGCCCTTGCTCGCGGACAGGTCGCGCGGGTCCAGGTCCTCGACCACGCGCCGGAGTTCGACGAGTGAGCCGGCGACGTGCGACTGCGCGTCCTCGCCCTTGGAGGGCAGGCTGCGGATCGTGCGCTCCAGCATGCGGTTCGACTGGGCGGCGGCGCCGCGCATCTCGGTGGCCCCGAGGCCGGCGATCTCCCCGACCTTGCCGGCGAACTCGGGGGAGCGGGCGTCCAGGACGGCGAGTCCCTCGATGTACTCCGCGGCCCGGCGCGCCATCTCGTCCTGCACCCCCGGGTCGACGGGGACGAGCCCGCCCGCCTTCTCGCGGGGCACGGGGGCCACGGCCTCGGGCGGTGTGAGGGTGAACGTGTCTTCGGTGCTGCTCATGTTCTCTTCCCCCTAGTTCCCGGCCCGGCGCGCCATCTCGTGCAGCACCTTGTAGGCGGGCACGGGCGCCTGCCGGACGCCGGTCAGCTTCTGATTGAGATAGGTGGCACGGCCTGCGGTGGCCGCCGTGAACTCGGCTCCGGCGCCCTGCGGACGGAAGCCGTGCCGGACGGCCAGGCGGCGCAACGCCGGGTCGGTGCTGAGGAGTTCACCCAGCGCGCGGCCCTCGGGCGTGAGCGGTACGACCGTGTGGTCGCTGTTGGCGGTGGTGTCCGGGTAGAGGACCGTGAGGTCTCCGGTGTCCTTGCCCTGGGTGAGCAGCGCGGCGACCTGTGACTCGTAGACGAAGACGAGCGGGTTGCCCGCGCCGCTGACGAAGTCGCCGAACGCGGCGTCGGTGCTGGGCTGCTGGGCGCCCTGGACACTGATGAGCCGGTGCATCAGGGACGCGGTGCGGCCGACGGCGGCGTCGTCCGTGGCCACCCGCCCGCCGTCGGCGACGTAGGACGCCGCGGCGAGGTAGAGGGCGCCGGAGTTGGAGGTCTCCGGGTCGGTGGTGGCGACGTACAGCGTGCCGGTCAGCTCACCGTGGGCCGAGGCGCCCTTGAGCTGCTGCCAGGTCCGGCCGTGCTCGGCCGCGTCGAGGTAGGCGGCCATCCTCAGCGTGCCGGTGTTCTTGTCGAGGGTGGCCAGTCCGTTGGCGGCGAGGACCTCGGCCGCGCTGCGGTGGGCCACCACGACCAGGGGCGAGTAGAAGGGCCGGGGCAGCGGCTGACGGACGTGGTACTTGTCCGCGAGCTCGTCGGCCGGGGCCTGGCTGGAAGGGAAGGCGAAGTCGTACCCCTTGAGTTCCAGGCCGTCCATGGCCCAGGACCCGGAGGTCTCCGTCTTCACGGTGTAGCCCTTGGCGGCGAGGGCCTTCACCACATCCGGATCGGAGAAGAACTCCGCCTTCTCCGAACCGATCACTCCTCGCACGGTCTTCGTTGCCGTGCCCTTGTCCTGACCAGTGCGGCCTGCGACGACGGCTGCTGCCACTCCGCCGATCAGCAGGACCGCCAGGACGATTCCCGCGATGCGTCTCACGCCTGGAGCGTGCACCTCGGAATCCAACGTTCCCCGTCCCCGGGGGTGAACACGGGGTGACCACCGGGTCCCGGTACGCAACCGGAGGAGAGGCCGCCGCTACCCGGCCGGCGCGGGGCCTGTCACGGATGGACGGGTGGGCGTGGCGCCCGGTCCGCGCGTCACTTCGAAGACGCGCGGACCGGGGCCGTACGGGGCCTCGGGCCAGCGGCCCGAGGGGGTGGCCCGGAGGCCGGAGGTCCGGCCCGGAGGCCGGGCGGACGGCGAGGGCCGGGGGTGTCAGTGGGTGGCCAGCTCGCGGGGTTCTGCGGTGGCGGAGGGGGCGGCGGAGGCGGAGGCGTGGGCGTCCATCCGCTCGGCGGAGAGGATCGCCGCGGCCGTGTCGGCGCGGGAGGCCGCGACGACCAGGGCACGGCCCGCCAGGGCGTGGGCCCGCCGGTGGAGGGCCGACAGGTGGGACTCGCCGGCCTCCGGGGCGGCCGGGGCGGCCTGCGAGCGGAGCGGGGCGCCGCCGCGCAGCCGGCTCACCTGCTGGGTCAGCCGCTCGGCGCCCGCGTCCAGGTCGGCGGACGGGGCGAGCGCGCGGATCTCGTCCGTGACGGCGAGCAGTGCCGCGAGGTGGCCGGCGAGCTGGATGTCCAGCTCCTCCTCGCGCGACCGGTGGGGGAAGTCGGAGGAGGGGGCGCCGACCGTCGTGTGGACCGACTTCGACCGGATCGGTTCGTACATGGAATGGCCTCCTGTGCCTGACAGGAAGCCATCCTAGCTTGGATTTCGTCTAAAGTTGAGCTGGTTCGCATACTGGGACGCCACGCACACACAGGGTGAGCGCGGGCCGCGTCCCGGCGGGTGTCACGGCTGGCCGTAGCCGTCCAGGAACGAGCCGATCCGGGTCACCGCGTCCGTCAGATCCGCGACCGTCGGCAGGGTGACGACCCGGAAGTGGTCCGGCTCGGGCCAGTTGAAGCCCGTCCCCTGGACGACCATGATCTTCTCGGCCCGCAGCAGATCGAGCACCATCTGCCGGTCGTCCTTGACCTTGAAGACCTTCGGGTCGAGGCGCGGGAAGAGGTACAGCGCCCCCTTCGGCTTCACGCAGGTCACACCCGGGATCTGCGTCAGCAGTTCGTGGGCGACGTCCCGCTGCTCCTTCAGACGCCCGCCCGGCAGGACCAGGTCGTTGATCGTCTGGCGCCCGCTGAGCGCGGCCACCACGCCGTGCTGCCCCGGCATGTTCGCGCACAGTCGCATGTTCGCGAGGATCGTCAGTCCCTCGATGTAGGACGCGGCGTGCGCGCGCGGCCCCGAGACGGACATCCAGCCGACGCGGTAGCCCGCCACCCGGTACGCCTTCGACATGCCGTTGAAGGTGAGGGTGAGCAGATCGGGGGCGATCTTGGCGGTCGCGGTGTGCGTGACACCGTCGTACAGGATCTTGTCGTAGATCTCGTCGGAGCAGACCAGCAGGTTGTGCCGCCGGGCGATGTCCGTCAGCCCCCGGAGCATCGCGTCGTCGTAGACCGCGCCCGTCGGGTTGTTCGGGTTGATGATGACGATCGCCTTGGTGCGGTCGGTGATCTTCCGCTCCACGTCCGCGAGATCGGGCATCCAGTCGGACTGCTCGTCGCAGCGGTAGTGCACGGCCGTGCCGCCGGACAGGGAGACAGCCGCGGTCCACAGCGGGTAGTCGGGCGCCGGTACGAGCACCTCGTCGCCGTCGTCCAGCAGCGCCTGCATCGCCATCACGATGAGCTCGGAGACGCCGTTGCCGATGAAGACGTGGTCGACGTCCGTCTCGATGCCCAGGGTCTGGTTGTGCATGACGACCGCGCGACGGGCGGCGAGCAGGCCCTTGGCGTCGCCGTAGCCGTGCGCCGAGGAGACGTTGCGGAGGATGTCCTCGAGGATCTCCGGCGGGCACTCGAACCCGAACGCGGCCGGGTTGCCCGTGTTGAGCTTGAGGATGCGGTGACCGGCTGCTTCGAGCCGCATCGCCTCCTCAAGAACCGGACCCCGGATCTCGTAGCAGACGTTGGCGAGCTTCGTGGACTGGATCACCTGCATGCCCGTGAGCTTACGACCGCCCGCCGTACGCCGGGGCGTGTTTTTCACCACGTGCGACGTGTCGGTTCCGGCATCTTTGTCCTTCGGCTGCGCCGAACCCCCAGGTGATCCCTAGAATGCGCGATCATGTCCTGGCAGTCCGGAGATCCCGAAGCCCGGCCGACGGTGTACCTCCCGCAGAGCGACGAGGACACGCCTTTGGCCTACGAGGCGTACGCCGATCCCGCCGAGGCGCACGGCTGGCGGAAGGCGTACACGGACGGCGACGAGACGACCGCCCTGCCCGTCGTCGGCGGCGCCGGGCGGCAGCAGCAGCGGACCCGGCACCGCAGGCGTGCCCGGAACAAGCGGCGCATCGTCGTGGCCGGGGGCGCGGCCGTCGCCGTCGTCCTCGGTGTCGTCACCCTGGCCGCCCTCGACTCCGGCGCGGCCGACGGGTCCGGCGACGGCGCGCCCTCGCGGACGTCCGAGCCCGTGCGCCTGGCGACCGGCCCCGCGGAACCGGACGCCTCCTCGGCGCGGCCGTCGGCCACCGACGTGCCCGTGGTGCCGGCCGCCCCGTCGGTGTCCGCCTCGACCCTCGCGTCCGCGAGCACGGGCACCGCCTCCCGGAGCGCGTCCGCGTCCCCGAGTGCCTCCGCGAGCCCGAGCGCGAGCAGGTCCACGGCGCCCACGACCTCCGCCCCCGCCCCGACCCCGTCGACGACGAGCCCCACCGGACGCCACGGCCACGGCCACGGGCACGGCGGCTGGGGGTAGGGCCAGGGTCAGGGCACCAAGGGCTGTCCGGCGATTCCCGGCTGCCCGGTGAGAGCCGGGGCCGGGGCTCCGGACGGGAACCCTCGACCGGTTCCCGGCCTGTCGGGCCGCCACGCGTGGGGCGCTCCTCCTCCGCCGTGGGGCGCTCCTCCTCCGCCGTGCCGATGCGGCGCACATCGCCTGCGCGGCGTACGGCGCCGAGGCGACATACGCCGTTTCCGGCACTCCAGGCCGGAAACCGCTCCTTGTTCACTTTTCCCTCTCCCCTCACAATGCGCATGACAACAACTGGCCGGAAGACCTCCGGTCAGCGGAAGGCGGACGGACGACCTCCGGCCGCCCCAAGTCGCAAGAGGGGACCCCCACATGAGAAAGCCTCTCGTCGCCGCAGTCTTCGCCCTGGTGCTGTCCGGGGCGGGCGCGGCACCCGCGGTCGCGGCACCCGCTCCCCACGCCGTACCCGCGTCCCACGCGGCTCCCGCGCACGTCCGGGCCTCCGTCGACGCCGCCGGCACCCAGGCGGCGCCCACCTTGAAGGCCGTCAGCCTCGCCGGGACCGTCTCGCTCAGCAACTGCTCCGGTTCGGTCATCCGCTTCCCCAACTCGGCGGACACCGACCCGGCGCTCGTGCTCTCCAACGGCCACTGCCTGGAGACCGGTTTCCCGGACCCCGGTGAGGTGATCGTCGGCCAGTCGTCCAGCCGGACCTTCGGCCTGCTCAACTCTGCGGGCACCAGGGTCGCGACCCTGCGCGCGAGCAAGGTCGCGTACTCGACCATGACCGACACGGACATCACGATCTACCAGCTCACCAGCACCTACGCGACCATCAAGAACTCGTACGGCATCAGCGCGCTGACCGTGCAGGACACGCACCCGGTCGCCGGCACCGCCATCACGGTGGCCTCCGGCTACTGGAAGCGCCTCTACAGCTGCAACGTCGACGGGTTCGTGTACCGCCTGAAGGAGGGGGGCTGGACCTGGAAGGACTCGGTCCGCTACACCTCCGCCTGCCAGACCATCGGCGGCACCTCGGGCTCGCCGGTCGTCGACCAGTCCACCGGCAAGGTCGTCGCCGTCAACAACACCGGCAACGAGGACGGCGAACGCTGCACGGTGAACAACCCCTGCGAGGTCGACGCGAACGGCACCGTCACCGTCCGCCAGGGCATCAACTACGCCGAGGAGACCTACCAGATCCCGGCCTGCTTCACGACGGGCAACAAGCTCGACCTGACCCGGAGCGGGTGCGTCCTGCCCAAGCCGTAACACCGCGGGAGGGCGGGCGGTCACGTCGTCCGGCGGACCGCCCGTCCCGCCAGCACGTCCGTCCGGCGCCCGTCCTCGACGACGAACCGCCCGTCGATCAGGACGTGCGGGATGCCGGTGGGCAGGGTGCGCGGCTCCGCGAACGTCGAGCCCGCCGCGACCGTCGCCGGGTCGAAGAGGACCAGGTCGGCGCGGTACCCCTCGCGGACGAGACCGCGGTCGGGCAGCCGCAGCCGGGCGGCGGGCCTGCCGGTGAGATGGGCGACGCACTCCTCCAGCGTCAGGACGCCCAACTCCCGTACGTAGCGGCCCAGGTAGTGCGGGAAGGTGCCGTAGGCGCGCGGATGCGGTTTGGTGCCGTGCAGGATGCCGTCCGAGCCGCCGGTGTGCACCGGGTGACGCATGATCGCCCGGACGTTCTCCTCGTGACCGACGTGTTGCAGGATCGTGGGACCGAGCCGGTCCTCGACCAGCAGCCGCCGGGCGGTGGTCCAGGGTTCCTCGCCGCGCAGGTCGGCCGACTCCCGGACGGTCCGGCCGACGTACGTACCGAGCCCGGGGTCGTTCACCCCCGAGATCTCGATCGTGTCCCACGCGATGGGCACGCCGTGGCAGCCGTCGGCGCCCACGACCTCCATGTGATGCCGGACCCGTTCGGCGGTGTCGTCGTCCCGCAGCCGGGCGAGCACCGCCTCCGGGCCGCCCTCGCCCGCCCAGCTCGGCAGCATCGCCGCGAGGGTGGTGCACCCCGGGGTGTACGGATAGGTGTCGAGGGTGATGTCGGCACCCCGCTCCAGCGCCTTGTCCAGCAGGGCGAGGAGTTCCGGCGCCCTGCCCTCGTTCACCCCGAAGTTCATGGTGGCGTGGGCGAGATGGAGCGGACAGCCGGCCTCGCGGGTGAGTGCCACCATCTCCTCGTACGCCTCCAGCGCGCCCGCCCCGTACGAGCGGTGGTGCGGGCAGTAGTAGCCGCCGTGCTCCGCCACCACCCGGCACAGCGCGGTGAGTTCGGAGTCCCGGGCATACATCCCCGGCGTGTACGTCAGTCCCGAGGACATGCCGACCGCGCCCTCCCGCAGCCCGTCCGCCACCAACCGCCGCATCCGGTCCAGCTCCCGGGGGGTCGCCTCGCGGTCCTCCCAGCCGACGGCGAGCATGCGGACGGTGCCCTGGGGGACGAGGTAGGCGGCGTTGACCGCGATGCCCTCGCCGTCGAAGCCGTGGTCGAGCCGGTCCAGGTACTCGCCCACGGAACGCCAGTCGAAGTCGATGTCGTCGCCGTGGCCGTTCCAGCCGGTGATCGTCCGGCGGACCTCGGCGAGCGTACGGTCGTCGACCGGCGCGTACGACAGGCCGTCCTGGCCGATGACTTCGAGCGTCACGCCCTGGGCGGCCTTCGCGCTGTGGTCCGGGTCCCGCAGCAGCGCGAGATCGCTGTGCGCGTGCATGTCGATGAAGCCGGGGGCCAGTACCAGGCCCTCCGCGTCCAGTTCCCTCGTGCCGCGCGGCCGTTGGCAGCCGGCCGCCGCGGCCTCCTTGACGATCGCGACGATCCGGCCGCCCTTGACGGCCACGTCCGCGCGATACGTCGGCGCGCCGCTGCCGTCGGCGACGTCCACGTCCTGGAGGACCAGGTCGGCGTGGTCCATGGGGCGACTCCCGTCTCGGTGGGGCTGGAGATCTTCGGAGGGAACAGGGGGGTACGGACTCCTCGGAATGAGGAAGGGCGTACGGATTCCTCGGAGGGAAGGGGGCGCGGGGACGTCTAGAAGAACGTACGGACGTAGTCGACGACCGTGCCGTCCGCCTCGACCAGTGGGATGAGCTGCCACTTGTCGAAGGACGTGCACGGATGGGACAGGCCCATGCCGACCCAGTCGCCGACCTCCAGGTCCGCCCCGGGCTCCGTGCGCAGCCAGGCGTGCTGGTCGGAGAGCTTGCTCACCTCGATGCCGTCCGCCGGACGCTCGGCCCCGCCCCGGCGCACGACCTGGGCGACGGGCAGATCGAGGTCGTGGGCCGCGTCCCGCTTGCCGGCGTTGGTGAAGGCCTGTTCGGGGGAGGGCCGCGAGACGACCTGGGACCAGAGGCGGAAGGCCGGGTGCAGGGAGCCCTCCCGCGGGACCCGGGCGAACGGCGTGAGCCTGCGGTAGTGGCCGTCGTCGTGCGAGACGTAGGCGCCGGAGCGCAGCAGTTTCAGGACGGGCAGCGAGAGTTCGGGGATCTCGGCGAAGACGTCGGCGACCGCGTCGAACCAGGCGCTGCCGCCCGCGCTGACGACGATCGTGTCGACGTCCTTGAACCGCCCGGCGCCGTCGAAGGCCGCCGCCAGCGCGGTCAGCCGCCGCAGCCAGGCGTGCACCCGCTCGGGGTTCGCGTCCGGCACCTCCCCCTCGTACCCGGCGACCCCGGCCAGCCGCAGCGTCCCGGTCGCCGCCACGGCGTCGGCGACGGCCGCGCAGTCCTCCTCCGTCCGCGCGCCGGTACGGGCGCCCTCTCCCGCGGCGAGTTCGACGACGACGTCCACCGGGCGGGCGCTCCCGCGCAGCGCGGCGTCCATCAGTTCCACCCCGCGCACCGAGTCGACGTAACAGACGAAACGGAAGTCCGGGTCCGCGGCGAGTTCGGCGGCAATCCAGCGCAGGGCCGCGGGGTCGACGAGTTCGTTCGCGAGGAAGATCCGGTCGATGCCGAACTCCCGGGCCACCCGCACCTGGTGGGGGACCGCCAGGGTGATGCCCCAGGCGCCGTGCTCGATCTGCCGCCAGAAGAGCTGGGGCGCCATGGACGTCTTGCCGTGCGGGGCGAAGGAGAGGCCGTGCCGGTCGGCGTACGTCTCCATGAGTTCGAGGTTGTGGGTCAGGCGCTCGGCGGAGAGGGCGAGGACGGGGGTGGTGAAGCCGTCCGTGAAGAGGTTGCGGCGCTGGGCGGCCAACTCGCCGACGCTCAGGCCGTCGGCGTCCGGCGGCAGGCCCTTGAAACGGTGGTCGACGCGCTCCGCCGCGAGAGCGGCCAGGGGTGCGGCGGCGGTGTCGGCGCTCATGGGGCCTCCTCGGCCTGTTCGGTCGTGTTGCATCATGTGCAACGCTCATTGCGTATGTCGTTCGCTGCTGTCTAACATCCCAGCCGACGCAGGGTCAACGGTGCCGTTCGCCGCCGTGGGCCGCCAGAGCGAGGAGCCCCGACCACCGTGAGCAGCAACGGACCCACGGGTGCCGTGTCCCCGGACGCCGGCACCGAGACCGCCGCCGGCACCGGCACGGTCGTCGGCACCGACACCGTCACCGGCACCGGCACCGACGCCGTCGACGTGGTGGCGCTCGGCGAGTCCATGGTCACCTTCCTGCCCACGCGCCCCGGACGCCTCGCCGACGTGCCGTCCTTCGAGCGGGGGATCGGCGGCGCCGAGTCGAACGTCGCCTGCGTGCTCGCCCGCTCCGGTCACTCCGCCCGCTGGGTCGGCCGGGTCGGCGCCGACGGCTTCGGCGACCACCTCGTGGAGGCGATCGGCGCGTACGGCGTCGACACCTCCGCCGTGCGCCGGGACCCCGGCCGGCCCACCGGCGTCTACTTCCGCACCGCGGGCGACCGGGCGACCGACGCCCACGAAGTCGCCTACTACCGGGCCGGGTCCGCCGCCTCGGCCATGACGGCGGGGAACACGGACCTGGCCGCCGCCCGCTCCGGCCGCGTGCTCCACCTCTCCGGCATCACCGCCGCGCTCTCCGAGGGCTGTCTCGACCTGATGCGCGAACTGACCGCCCCCCGGACCGGCCGTCCCCTGGTCTCCTTCGACGTCAACCACCGCCCGGGGCTGTGGCGCGGCCACCCCGAGGGGCCGCACGTCCTGCTCGACCTCGCGCGCCGCGCCGACATCGTCTTCGTCGGCGACGACGAGGCCCGCGACGCCTGGGGACTGCGCGGAGCGCGCGCGATCCGCGCGGCACTGCCCGAACCGGACGTCCTGGTCGTCAAGTACGGCGGGGACGGAGCCGTCGTGTTCGACGGGTCCGGCACGGAGGCGCCCGAGGGGACCGAGGACCCGACCGGCACCGCCACCTTCGTCCGGGCCCTCGGGGTGGACGTCGTCGCGGCCGTCGGCGCCGGCGACGCCTTCGCCGCCGGGTTCCTCTCCGCCACCCTGCGCGGCCTGCCCGCCCGCGACCGCCTGCGGCACGGCCACCTGACGGCCGCCGCCGCCCTCACCGTCCCGGGCGACCTCGCCGAGCCGCCCGCCCGGGGGCTCGCCGACCGGCTGGCGGCTCTCGACGACCGTGCCTGGGAGACACTTCGTCTCGGCCCCGGCTGGACCGAAGCCGACCCACGGGCCGTCGAGGAGGTACGTACGCCATGAGCCAGACCGTCGACCGAGCGCTGAGCATCCTGCCGCTGCTCGCCGAGGGCCCCGCCGACCTCGGCCAGGTCGCCGACCGCCTCGGCGTCCACAAGTCCACGGCCCTGCGCCTGCTGCGCACCCTGAACGAACACGGCCTGGTGTACCGCCAGTCCGACCAGCGCTACCGGCTCGGCGCCCGCCTCTTCGCCCTCGCCCAGGAGGCCGTCGAGAACCTCGACGTCCGCGAGATCGCCCACCCCCATCTCGTCCGCCTCAACGAGAGCTGCGGACACACCGTCCACCTCGCCGTGTACGAGGAGAACGAGGTCCTGTACATCGACAAGGTGGAGAGCCGCTACCCGGTGCGCATGTACTCGCGCATAGGGAAACCGGTCGCCATCACCGTCGCCGCGGTCGCCAAACTCCTCCTCGCCGACCTGCCCGAGGCCGAACGCCGCGCCGTCGCCGACAGGCTCGACTACCCGATGTACACGGCCCGTTCGACCCCGAACGCCCCCGCCTTCCTCAAGGAACTGGCGACGGTGCGCGAACAGGGCTGGGCCACCGACCTCGGCGGCCACGAGGAATCCATCAACTGCGTCGCCGCACCCGTCCGCGGCGCCGACGGACGCGTCGCCGCCGCCATGTCGGTCTCCGCGCCCAACGTCGTCGTCACCGCCGAGGAACTCCTCACCCTGCTCCCGCTGGTACGCCGCACGGCCGACGCCATCAGCCGCGACTACTCAGGCAAAGCCCCCACGAAGGAAGACCCGAAGGAATGATCACCGCATGACCGACAAGACCGCCCTCACCCCCTCGACCCACACCACCCCGCCCGCCAAGTTCTCGCACGGCGTGCGGAAGGGGAACATCCTCCAGGTCGCCGGCCAGGTCGGCTTCCTGCCCGCCGAGGAGGGCAGGCCCCCGACGCCCGCCGGTCCCACCCTGCGCGAGCAGACCCTCCAGACGCTCGCCAACGTCAAGGCCATCCTCGAAGAGGGCGGCGCCGGCTGGGACGACGCGATGATGATCCGGGTCTACCTCACGGACACCGGCCACTTCGCCGAGATGAACGAGATCTACAACCAGTACTTCGAGGAGCAGGGCCTCACCGCGCCCCCCGCCGCCCGCACGACGGTATACGTCGGCCTGCCGGCCGGACTCCTCGTCGAGATCGACGTCCTCGCCGTTCTCGGCTGACGTCCCCTCCGGGCCCGCGTCCGCGCCACTCCCGCGCGACCGCGAGACCCGCACATCCGGCGCGACCCGCGCAACTCCCGCACCACGTACGACGTCACGGTGCGGCACCCCACCACCCACGGGGAGCCGCACCGCGATCCGCCCTGCCCGAAAGCCCCCACGGACTGACGAAAAAGAGGCTCCCCCGACATGTCGTCGTACCCGCTCGCAGCGACAGCCCCGGCCCCACCGGCCCCACCGCACACCGGCGGTCTCCTGCTCCTCCTCGACGGCACGGCCGGTCTGCTCACGGTCGCCGCCCTCGGTATCGCGCTCCTCCTCTTCCTGATCATCAAGGTCCGGCTCCAGCCGTTCGTCGCCCTGCTCACCGTCTCCATAGCCGTCGGCCTCGCCGCCGGACTCTCGGTCACGGAACTGTTCGGCACGGTCCAGAGGTCCGACGCGGTCTCGGTCGTCGAGTCGGGCATGGGCGGCATCCTCGGCCATGTCGCGATCATCATCGGCCTCGGCACGATGCTCGGCGCGATCCTCGAAGTCAGCGGCGGCGCCGAGGTGTTGGCGTCCCGGCTGCTCGGACTCTTCGGGGAGAAGCGGGCCCCTCTCGCCATGGGCCTGACCGGCCTGATCTTCGGCATCCCGGTCTTCTTCGACGTCGGCATCTTCGTCCTCGCGCCGCTCGTCTACGCCGCCGCCAAGCGGTCGGGCAAGTCCATCCTGCTCTACTGCCTGCCGCTGCTCGCCGGTCTGTCGATGACCCACGCCTTCCTGCCGCCGCACCCCGGCCCGGTCGCCGCCGCGGGGCTGCTGCACGTCCAGCTCGGCTGGGTCGTCCTCATGGGCATCGTCTGCGGCATCCCCGCCGTGCTGGCCGCCTGGGTCTACGCGGCCTGGATCGGCAGGCGCCTCTTCGTCCCCGTACCGCAGGACATGGTCGAGGCGGCCGCCGAGGCCAAGCGGGCCGTCGTCGAGGAACAGCGGGCGTCGGGGGTGGAGCCCCAGGAGAAGCCGGTGCCGCTCGGCACGGTCCTCGGCATCATCGGTACGCCGCTGGTGCTGATCCTCGCGGCCACCTTCTCCTCGATCGCCCTCGACCCCTCCACCCTCCGCTCGGTCATCGAGTTCTTCGGCCACCCGTTCGTGGCCCTGACCATCGCCCTGGTCCTCGCCTACTACCTGCTCGGCATCCGACGCGGCTGGTCCCGCAAGTCTCTTGAGAAGGTGTCGACCTCGTCCCTCAAGCCGGTCGGCAACATCCTGCTGGTGGTCGGCGCGGGCGGCGTCTTCGGCGCCGTGCTGAAGGCCAGCGGGGTCGCCCAGGCGCTCTCCGACACCTTCAACGACGTCGGCCTCCCGGTGATCGTCCTGGCCTATCTGATCTCGCTGGTCCTGCGCGTGGCCCAGGGCTCGGCCACCGTCGCGATCGTCACCACGGCCGGCATCGTCGCGCCGCTGCTCACCGAGGGCGACCACTCCCAGGCCTTCGTCGCGCTGGTCATCATGGCCATCTCGGCGGGTTCGATCTTCGCCTCGCACGTCAACGACGGCGGCTTCTGGATGGTGGCCAAGTACTTCGGCATCAGCGAGCGCGACACGCTGAGGACCTGGACCGTCCTGGAATCGGTGCTGTCCGTCGCCGGGTTCGCCGTGGCCGCCGTCGTGAGTCTCTTCGTGTAACAGTGGCATCGCCAATTCGGGCCTGGCTGTGTCCCGCACAGGATCTTCGACCATACTTCCCGCTGTGGAGCAGCGCATAGGTTCGAAGAGCCAGCCCCTGGACGCCGCCGCGGTGAACCCGGCGTACATCCCCGGGCTTACGTCACCCGTCCCGGCGGAGCCGAAGGACGCGGTCGCGGAGACCGAGGAGGCCACCGCGGAGGAGACCGTCTCCGACGGGACGGTCTCCGACGACGTGGTCTCCGACGAGGCGGCGTCCGACGAGGCGCCCGCCGCCGAGATCGCGGAGGAGACCGAGATCGCGGAGGAGGCCGAGCCCGTGGAGGAGGCCGTGTCCGACGGGGAGGCCGGGTCCGCGGAGGAGAGCGGACCCGCCCCCGACGGTCCCGTCTTCGAGGCCTCCGACCGGCGTGCCTCGATCCGGGCCGACCACAGCGGTGTCCGGCTGCGCCTGGACGACCAGGAGGCGGAGTTCCGCTGGGACGAGATCGGCGCCGTCGAGACGGAGTCGCCGCGCTTCGGCAAGCGGTTCACCATCACGGTGCACACGCCGGAGCGCCGCTGGTATCCGATAGAGATCGAGGCGAACGCCCGGGCACGCTTCAAGGAGTGGGAGGAGCAGCTCGACGCCGTCCTGGACGCCTACTTCGAGGACGGCGAGGACCAGGCCACCGAGACGGAGGCCGAGGTCGACACCGAGGCGGACGTCGAGGCCAAGGCGGACGTCGAAGCCAAGGCGGATGCCGAGGCCGAGGCCGAGAAGCCGTAAGCGGTACGGGGATCCGCGCGCCCGGTCAGGTGGGGCGCGCGGATCCCCGGCCCCCGGCCGGTCCGGCGGGGGTGTTCTCCCCTATGAGCAGTACTGGGCGGCCTTGCCGATGGACCGGTACATGCAGTCGGCGTTCTCCAGGAGCTGGAGCACCGCGTCCCGGTTGCGGGAGGTCTCCCGCTCGATGACCTCGTCGGGCGGGTAGAAGCCGCCGCCGGAGCTGGACGTCGGGTACATCTCGAAGGTGTAGTCGAAGATCTTCTGGGTGCCCCAGAGGTAGTCGTCGATCGAGCCGTCGGTGATGTACAGATCGCTGGACTGCTCGGGCGTGTACCCGTTGCTGGCGGCCATCTTCTGGCCGATGGCCTTGAACGCGGCGGCGTCGTCCGCCGTCATCCCGGTCGCGGTGTCGGCCGTGGTCCACCCGAACGGCCAGAGCACCAGCTCGCTGTAGGTGTGGAAGTCGATTCCCGCGGTGATCTGCTGCTTGCCGCCGACGACCCGGCCGCGTACGAAGTCCGCGACCACCTTCACCTCGGGCGCGGACTCGGCCGACGCGCCGCGGTAGGTCTCGGAGGACTTGGAGGACGAGGAGCCGCCGCAGCAGCCCCACTTGTAGTTCCAGTTTCGGTTCAGGTCCGTACCGACGTACGAGGAGCCGGAGTTGGGCTGGCGGTTCTTGCGCCACGAACGGTACGAGCCGCTCGCGATGTCGTACTCGCCGCCGTCCGGGTTGAGGTCGGGGACGATCCAGATCTCGCGGTTGTTCACCATGTTCGTGACCCGGGAGTCGCTGCCGTAGCCGGCCCCGAGCTCGCGCAGCAGATACAGCGCCATCTCCACCGTGAGGTGTTCGCGGGCGTGCTGGTGGAAGGTCAGCAGGACCTCGGGCTCGTTCTCGTCGGTCGCCACGTTGTCGCTGACCTTGATGGCGACGATGTCCCGGCCCTGGTAGGACTTGCCGATCACCCGCTTGCTCATGATGCCCGGATAGGCCGCGAGCCGCTGGTCGATCTCCGTGTTCATCTCGGCGTAGTTGTGGTACTTCGAGTCCGCCGTCGGGAAGTCGAAGAGCCGTACGCCGCCGGACGAGCGGTCGGGCGCCGAGCCCAGCGGAGTGACGTCGTAGCCCTGCCGGCGCAGTGTGGCGATCTGGTCGGCGCGGCCCGAGACGACGACGGTCTCCGCGTCGGCCTCGTCCACGGTGACGCCCGACCGCTGGATCTGCGTCCGGGAGGCGGAGGTCGAGCCCTGGTGGATCTCGTACTGCCTGACGTCGTCGGACGAGGGCGCGAGGGCCCTGGCCCCGTTCGCCGTGGCGTCGGTGGCGGTGGCGGTCAGGGGAGCCGCGAGAGCGAGGGCCGCGAGAACGGCGAGGGCGGCGCCGCGACGGCCGCCTCTGCTCCCGCCGCCACTGCCACGTGGGCGAAATCGCATGAAGTCTCCTTGTTTCTCCGGAAAATTCCGGGATCTCCGGAATTGTGGGGGAACGGAGCTGGGGGGTGGCGCAAGGTGACGTGCCTGGTGCGGGTGTGGCGCTCATGGTGAGGCCCTGGCATGAGCAGGTCAAGAGATGCCCAAGAGGTGTCGGCGGGAATCAGCCGCGCCGAACGGCACCGAACCCGCTCCCCGTCGGGCGGCACGGACCGCGTCCGCCGTACGCCGTACGCCGTGCGCGACGGCACCGGCCCCGGGGGGCCCGGGGGGGGGGGGGGGGGGGCGGGGGGGGGGCGGCGGGGGGGGGGGGGGGCGGGGGGGGGGGGGCGCGGGGGGGGCGGGGGGGGGCCCCCCCGGGGGCCCCGCCGGGGCGG